>NZ_JBDJLE010000002.1:0-304798 GCF_039673205.1 Stenotrophomonas sp. TWI809
GGCGCCTTCACAAGATACCTGCGCATACTGTCAAAGAACTTTGGAATCGGCCTCAGCGCCTTCTTCCGTTTGCCCCGACGTTTCCGTCGTTGCGAGCCGCCCATTGTAGACCGGCTTATCTGCTCCGTCAACACCTTTTTTCAAGGCCGTTTCACCGAAGTGAACCGTTGTTGCCGATGCCGCTTCGTTGTTCGCCTCAGAGGCTTTCGTCGTTGCGAGCCGCCTATTATGTCAGGCTTTTCGTTTCCGTCAACACCTTCTTTCGAAGCTTGTTGCCGTCGCTGCGGGTGGGTGTTCACCGGGGTGAAGACCGCGTCGCAGCGAGGGAGCGAATACTAAAGACTTCTGAAAATTCGTCAAGCGTTTTCGTCGATCTTTTTCATCAACGCGTCATCCATACGTGCTGCTCATCAACAAGCGCGGCAGCACGCGCGTTGCGCGTGCTGCCGCTGGCTTGCTAACAATGCATCTCTAGTCATCAGGAATGCATGCGATGTCCGCGGTAGGCAAACGTTCGTTGTGGCGCGATCTCTCCCTGCCTGCGGTGATGGCGGGCTTCATTACGGTACTGGTGGGCTTCGCCAGTTCGGCGGTGATCGTGTTCCAGGCCGCACGCGCGGTAGGCGCCGACCAGGCGCAGATCGCCTCGTGGATATGGGCGTTGGGCCTTGGCATGGGCGTGACCTGTATTGGTCTGTCACTGCGCTATCGGATGCCGGTCGTCACTGCATGGTCCACGCCGGGTGCGGCCATGCTCGTGGTGGGTGCGGGCGCGGCCGGCTACAGCGATGCAATCGGTGCGTTTGTTCTGGCTGCCGTGCTCGGGATGCTTGCCGGCTTCTCGGGGATCTTCGCGAAGCTGATGAAGCGTGTGCCGATGGCGCTGGCCGCGGGCATGCTTGCTGGCGTCTTGCTGCGCTTCGGGCTGGATGTGTTCGTCTCGATGGGCACCCAGCTGGGCATGGCACTGGCGATGTTCGCCACCTGGCTGATCGGGCGACGGCTGTTCCCGCGCTATGCGGTGATCGCCACCCTGCTTGTCGGTGTCATGGTGGCGGCCGGTCAGGGCCTGCTTCATATGCAGGACGTGCGGCTGGAACTGGCCACGCCGGTATTCACCTGGCCAACGCTGTCGTGGTCGGCGGTGTTCGGCATCGCCCTGCCCCTGTTCGTGGTCACCATGGCCTCGCAGAACATCCCGGGCGTAGCGGTGATCCGTGCCTCCGGCTACGACACACCGGTATCGCCGGTGATCGGCTGGATCGGGGTGGTCAACACGCTGCTCGCCCCGTTTGGCGCCTATGGGCTCAACCTGGCCGCGATCACCGCCGCGATCTGCATGGGCCGTGAGGCACACGAGGATCCGGCCCGCCGTTATACCGCCGCGGTGGCCGCGGGCGCCTTCTATATCGTGGTGGGCCTGTTCGGGGCGACGGTGGCGGCCGTGTTCGCCGCCTTCCCCAAGGAACTGGTGGCCTGCGTGGCCGGCATCGCACTGTTGGGCACCATCGCCAACAGCCTGGCGACGGCCCTGCGTGAGGAGGCCGATCGCGAAGCGGCGCTGGTGACCTTCCTGGTCACCGCCTCGGGCCTGTCGCTGGCCGGGATCGGCTCGGCGTTCTGGGGGTTGGTCGCCGGCGGCATCTGCCTGGCAGCACTGCGACCGCGTCCGGTCGCCCGCTGACGCCTCACGCGCCTTCGAAGATACGCAGTACGACGAACAGTGCCAGGCCCAGGCCCAGGGCAAGCCGGCTGGTACCCCCGCGGCGTACCAGTTCGGCGTTGATCCGCTCCGGCTGCCCGGTAAAACGGGCCTGCGCCCGCGCTACCATGCGGCGGCAATGCCAGCGGTACAGCGCATTGCCGAAGATGCCCAGCGAGAGCCGCACACCCAGCGATAACACGACGCCGCCCACCGCCAGGTCCAGCAGGACCATCGCCATGCCAATGGCGAAATCGGCCATGAGCACCGCGAATGCCACCAGGTACATACGCCGGTACATGAGCCAGTGGAAGCCAAACAGGACGGCCGGCCAGTGCCACGGGCGCGGCCAGCGGCCACCGGCCTCATCGAGATGCCAGCGACGGGCATACAACGCGAAGTTGTCGCCCACCGCCTTCGCCAGCAGCGGATGGCGGTCATGCACCGCCACGGCCGCATCGATCTGGGCGTCGATCATGGCCTCGTGCAGGGCGGTGCTGGGCGCGCGATAAGGATCCTCGGCCGTCTCGTCCGGCCGGGCCGGGGACGGAACCGTACTCATAGCGGGCGAACCGCCAGCGTCTGCTGCAGCACGTGCTGCGCACCCGGTGCCAGGGTCACCACATCCGGGCCGGCATTGGCCGCTTCCAGGCACACATAGTTGCGCCAGCCGGCCCCGACATCGGCCATCTTGCTGGCGCCGGCCTCGCCCGGGTTCCAGGCGACCAGCGAGCGGCTGCCGGTGGTGGTGATCTCGATGCGGCGCTTCAGGCCCGGGTCCTTGAGCACGTAGCGGCCGCCGGCCTGCGTATAGATGCGGTCGCTGCGGCCGGGATCGCGCGGGTCGCGCAGGTTCCAGTCGCCCTGCTGCTGGCGCGGGGTCGCGTAATTCTCGAACTTGTCCAGGTAGGACAGGCCATCCAGGCCCTCCACGCTGACCTGCATCGCATCGCTGACATGGAAGTAGTTGTGCAGGGCCTGGGTGAAGGCGACCGGCTGGCGGCCGGTGTTTTCGGTGATCAGGCGCTGTTCCAGGGTCCGGCCGATGCGCAGCTCCATGCGCAGGCGCAGGTCCAGGTTCTCCAGCACCGGCGGCGCCAGGGTCAGCACCATGGTGCCGTCGGCCTCGCGACGGGCCTGCTGCAGGGTCCATGGCACGTTGCGGACGAAGCCATGCGAGGGCACGTCATTGCCCTGCCCCTGGCGGCCGAAGTACGGCCAGCACACGGGGCTGCCCCCGCGGATCGGGGTCGGCAGCGGCTGGGCGCTCGGCGAGAGCCACATGACGTCCTGCCCGCCCTTGGGCACATAGGACAGGAGCTGGCCGCCGAATACGCTGATCGCGGCGGTGGCGAACGGGGTCTGGACCGTCCACGCGGGGAAGCCCTGGATGTCGGCCAGGCTGAGCCCGGGCACCTTGGGCAGGGCCGCGCGGGGCGCCGCCGGGGATTGGACGTACTGGGCGTGATTGGGCGGCAGGGTGAACACGGTGGATGCGGGCATGGTCGGTGTGGAAGAAGGAGGAGCACCGCGAAGGGCGGTGAGAATGCGCTGGCCGGCACGGCCATCGGCGGGGGTCCAGCCCAGGCGCTGCTGCTCGGCCTGGATGGCGCGGCGGGTGGCGGTACCGATCATGCCGTCGGCCGTACCGATATCGTGGCCGCGGGCCAGCAACAGGGTCTGCAGCTCTCGACGTTCGGTACGGCCGATGCCGGGATCATCGGTTGGCCAGGCGGCGGCAATGCCGGTTCCACCACGCAGGCGATCGGCCAGTGTCGCGATCGCCAGCGCGTAGCTCTCGGCGGCGTTGTAGGCGTAGATCGCATCGTAATTGCGGAACACCAGCCACGCCGGGCCCTTGGCACCGGTCGGGAGTAGCAGTGCCGCGTTGCTGTCGGCCGGGAGCCCCGCAGGCGCCAGCCCCCCCCCGGCGACCGGGACGATGCCCAGCGCGCGCCAGTCGGCCAGTGGCTTGCGCTGGGTACGCCCGGCCACGCTGGCGTTGAAGCCAGCGGGAATCTTTACTTCGAGGCCCCATGGCTGCCCGGTTCGCCAGCCCGCCTTCTTGAGGTAGTTGGCGGTGGAGGCCAGCGCATCGGGAATCGAGGCGACCAGATCGCGGCGACCATCGCCGTCGCCATCCACCGCGATGCGCGCATAGGTGGAGGGCATGAACTGGGTGTGGCCGAAGGCGCCGGCCCACGAGCCGGTCAGGCCCTCGGCGCGCAGGTCGCCGGCATCGATCAGCTTGAGCAGGGCCAGCAGTTCACCGCGGAAGAAGGGCTGGCGGCGGCCTTCGCAGGAGAGCGTGGCCAACGACTGCAGCAGCGGGCGCTTGCCGAACACGCGGCCGTAATCGCTCTCTACGCCCCACACCGCGACAATGGTGGCGGCATCGACACCGTACTCGGCCGAAACACGGGCCAGCAGATCACGGTGCTCGATCAGACGGGCGCGCCCGTCATCAACGCGCTGGGTATCCACCAGCGCGGCCAGGTAATCCCACAACGGAGTGGTGAACTCCGGCTGTGCATCCAGCAGCGGCAACACGCTGGGGTCGGGGGTCAGCCCGGCGGTGAGCACCTCGAAGCGCTCGGCGCTGATGCCCTGCTTGCCGGCCTGCGCCTTCAGCGTGACCAGGCAGGTGGCGAATGCGTCCGGCGCGGCGACCGCGATCGACGGTGCGCCGAGCCACAGCCCGGCCAACAACAGGGGCGACCATCGCATTGGCGGAATCCTTGCAGCCAGTGGACCTGCATCATAGCGGCAATGCCGCGCAGGTCAGGCCGGCTGCAGCAGACGCAGGCCGAAGGCGGGATCGGTGGCGTTCCAGTGGGCGGTCACGCGCAGGCCGGCGGCGGCGGCCATCGCGGCGAACACCGCATCGGTGTACTTGTGACTGTACTCGACGGTCATCGCCTCGCCTTCGGCGAAGTCGAAGCTCTGCCCCCCCACCTGCACGCGCTGGTCGCGCTGGCTGACCAGCTCGGTTTCGATGCGCAGCCGCGGCACGCTGTAGCGGGCACGATGGCGGAAGCCGTCCAGATCGAAATCGCTGCCGATGTCGCGGTTGAGCCGACGCAGCAGATTGAGGGTGAACTCGGCGGTGACCCCGGCGGCATCGTTGTACGCCGCTTCGATCAACGCCGCGTCCTTGTGCAGGTCGATGCCGATCAGGGCCATGCCATCCGGGCCCATGGTCTGGCGCATCGCCTTCAACAGGGCGACGGCGTCGTCGTGGGCGAAGTTGCCCAAGGTCGATCCAGGGAAGAACACCAGGTGGCGGGCCGGCTCGCGCTGCGGCGATGGCAACTGCACCGGCTGGGTGAAATCCGCGCAGACCGGCAGCATTTCGATGTCCGGCAGCGAGGGGGCCAGCCGGGTGATGCTGTCCAGCAGCGCGGCGCGGGAGATTTCGATCGGGGTGTAAGCGACCGGGTCCCGCAGCGCATGCAGCAGCAGTTCGGTCTTGCGCCCGCTGCCACTGCCCAGCTCGACCACATGCAGTCGCGGGCCGACCACCTTGGCGATGTCACGCGCGCAGTCCTGCAGCAGCTCCAGCTCGGTGCGGGTCGGGTAGTACTCCGGCTGCTGGGTGATCTGCTCGAACAGCGCCGAGCCCTGCGCATCGTAGAAGTACTTGGAGGGCAGCTGCCGCGGGGTGGTGGACAGACCACGCAGGATGTCGGCGGTGATCTGGTCCCGATCCGGCTGCAGATCGGTCAACGCTTGGAGTGCATCACGGACCGAACTCATGCGGCATCCCGGGCCAGGCGCAGGCCGGCGAACTGCCACCGGGCCGACGGCGCGAAGAAATTGCGGTAGCTGGCGCGCAGGTGATCGGCCGGGGTGGCGCAGCTGCCTCCGCGCAGCACCCACTGCCCGCACATGAATTTGCCGTTGTACTCACCGAGGTTGCCCGGGAAGGTGCGGAAGCCGGGATACGCCCCGTAGGCGCTGCTGGTCCATTCCCATACATCGCCAAACAGCTGGACGAGATCGCCTTCTTCCGCCGCCCCGCCCGGGTGGAGGTGATCGGTATCGGCGAAGCGACCCCGCAGCGGCCGGCCGGCGGTGGCGGCCTCCCATTCGAATTCGGTGGGCAGCCTGGCGTCCTGCCAGCGTGCGTAGGCGTCGGCTTCGAAGTAACTGAGATGGCAGACCGGTGCGTGGGGGTCGAGCGCACGCCAGCCGCCCAGGGTGAACTCCCGCTCCAGCGCGTCATCCCAATAGAGTGGATGCTCCCAGTGCTGCTCCTGACACAGCGTCCAGCCTTCGCTCATCCACCAACGCGGCTCGCGGTAGCCACCGGCCTGCACGAACTGGCGGTACTCCTCATTGCTGACCGGGCGGTTGGCCAGCGCATGCGCGGGCACCAATACGCGGTGGACCGGCGATTCGTTGTCATAGGCGAACGTGGGGCGGGTGGGCCAGACCGGCGCGCCGATCTCCACGATCTGTTCGGGACTGCTGAGCCACTGCAGCGGCAGCGCACGGGCCGGCGCCACGACAAGATCCTCGCGGTAGGCCGGCTGCAGCGGGTTGGACCAGAACGCGTGCTTGATATCGGTCAGCAGGAGTTCCTGGTGCTGCTGCTCATGGTGCAGGCCGAGCAGCAGCTGCTGCTGGGCCTGCTCACTCAGGCTGCCGGCCTGCAGCGCAGCGATCACGCGCTGGTCGATCTCGGCGCGGAAATGCAGCACTTCATCCAGCGAGGGCCGCGAGAGCAGACCGCGCTGGGGGCGCGCATGGGCCGGGCCGATGCTCTGGTAGTAGCTGTTGAACAGGTAATGCCAGTCCGCATCGACCGGTGCGTAGCCGGGCCGGGTGGCCAGCACGAAGCGCTCGAAGAACCACGTGGTGTGGGCCAGGTGCCATTTGGCCGGACTGGCGTCGGCCATGCTCTGCACCATGGCGTCTTCCGCACTGAGGGGGGCGGCCAGCGCGACCGTGCGGGCGCGCACGCTGGCGTAGCGGGCGGCCAGCGACGTCGGCGGGGCGGCAGTATGCGGAGGTGCGGCAGCAACGGCGGTAGTCATCGCGATCAGGATCGGCCAGCCGGGGTGAGCGCCACGTCATGGCACGGCATGGATCGGGTGACAACGCTCAGAATGCGTCGAGATAGAACCAGCGGCCGTCTTCGCGGACGAAGCGGCTGTGTTCGAGCATTTTCACCGCACTGCCGCCGCCGACCTTGTAGCGCGCGGTGAAACGGACCTGGGCGTGGTCGGCATCTGAGCGGGTATGTGCGTGGATCGTCAGCCCCAGCCACTGCGTGCGCTGGCCGGGTGCTTCGTCCAGCGACAGCTCGGCCGGGCGCGTGGACGGGTGCCAGCTGGCCAGCAGGTACCCGGCCAGGTGGCGCACGTAGGCGCTGTAGCGCGAGCGCATCAGCGCTTCGGCATCCGGCGCGGGTGTGCCGGCGTGGTAGCGGCCGCAGCAGGCGGTGTAGGCCAGTGGGCGGCCGCAGGGACAGGGATCGGAGATGGCGGTGGTCATGGGGGTATTGTCGCGCGATGACCGGGCGTATGCTGGCGCGCCTTCTGCCGCGATGTGCTGCCGTGCTTGAGCTGGTTCCCCCTGAGCTGTTGTGGTTGGTGGCGATCGCCTTCATCGCCGGCCTGGTCGATGCCGCCGTCGGCGGCGGTGGGCTGGTGCAGTTGCCCGGGTTGTTCACCGTCTTGCCGCAGCACACGCCGGCGATGCTGTTCGGCACCAACAAGTTCAGCTCGATGTTCGGCACGGCGGCTGCCGCATTCCGCTACGCGCGCAATGTGCGCTTCCCGTGGCGGCCGGTACTGTTCGCGGCGGGCACGGCGTTTGTGTTCTCGTTTGCCGGGGCCACGGCGGTCAGCCTGCTGCCCAAGGACGCGGTACGCCCGCTGGTGCTGGTGCTGCTGGTGGCGATGCTCGGCTACACGCTGTGGAAGAAGGATTTCGGTGCCCTGCACCGCCCGCGCGAGATCGGCCGCAAGGAACTGGTGACCGCGTTGGCGATCGGTGCGGTGATCGGGTTTTACGACGGCTTCTTCGGGCCCGGCACCGGCAGCTTCCTGATCTTCCTGTTCGTGCGCTTCTTCGGGCTGGACTTCCTGCGTGCGTCGGCCGCCTCCAAGGTGGTGAACCTGGCGACCAACGTGGCGGCGATCTCCTTCTTCGTGCCGACCGGCAACATCCTGTGGCTGTTCGCACTGCCGATGGCCGCGGCCAACATCATCGGCTCGGTGGTCGGCACGCGGATGGCGCTGCGCGGTGGCACGCCCTTCATCCGCAAGCTGTTCGTCGGCCTGGTGGTGGTGCTGATCGCCCGGATGGGCTGGGACACCTTCGCCGGTTAGCAGGACGGGCCAGCCCTGGGGCTGACCCGTCGGTTGCTCAGCGCTTGGGCTTGGCGGGCTTCTTTGCGGGCGCCTTGGGCGCGGCCTTGGTGGCCGTCTTCTTTGCCGCTTTCTTTGCCGGCACCTGGGGCACAGCCTTCTTCGGGCGGGATGCCGACGCCGCTGCCGGCGCCGCCACGACCTCGGCCTCGACGTGGGCGTCCTCGTCGATCGAGGCCGCCATCACTTCAGTGGCCATCGCCTCGGGGGCATCCACTACGGCAGGCGGGGCAATCACAGCCGGTGCCGGTGCCGCCGTCGTCTCGCCGGCGCGGGCACGCTCGGGCAGCTTCAGGCGCTTGCCTTCGTCGTCGTACTCGATCAACAGGACGCCGGAGTCGTGGCGACCGCTGATCTCCACGAAGCAGGCACCGCCGATGAACGGCTCCAGCGTCATCACCGACTTCAGCGGGGTGGCCACGACCATCTGGAACCCGAAGTTGTCGAAGATGTTCATCGCCAACGCGGTGAACTCGTTGTCGGCCTTGTCGAAGGCTTCATCGAGCACCACCGCCGCGTAGCTGGGCAGCTGGCCGTCGGCGCCACCGAGCTGGTAGCGCAGCGCGGCCGCCAGGCAGGTGGTGGCCAGCTTCTGGCGCTGACCGCCGGACTTGCCCGCACCGCTGCGGTAGATCTCGACCTGCTGGCGGGTGGCGGCGTCGAGTTCGACGCCGACGAATTCCACATGCAGGCGCACGTCCAGCACCAGCTCGCGCCAGCGCTTGTCCTCGCCTTCCTGCGAGCCGAGCTTGGCGACCAGCTCACGCAGCACCGCGAACTGCGCTTCGGCCAGTTCGCGCTGCTCGGTCTGCTGCTGGGACAGCACGTCACGCAGGCGCTGGTGGAAATCCAGTACCTCGGGCAGGCGGCGGTCGGTGAGTTCGATGGTCAGCAGGGTGCCGCGATTGAACGGTACCTGCTCCAGCGAGGCATTGACCTCGTCCAGGCGCTGGGCGATCGACTTGCGCGCCTCGGCCGTGTGCCGCTGCAGGGCCAACAGGTTGTTCTTGCTCTGGCTCTGCAGCAGATCGAAGAAGCGTGCCTCGTGCTGCGGCAGGCCATCGTTCTCCAGCCGTTGCAGGCGGGCCAGGAAATCTTCGGCGCTGGACAGGCTGACGGTGAAGTCGCCGCTGTCTTCCGGCCAGGCCTGGCAGTAGCGGCGGAAGCAGCCGAGCAGCAGGTTTTCCAGCCGGTTGTGTTCGGCCTGGGCACCGCCGAGCTGTTCGTTGAGGGTGTTGCTGATCTGCCGGAAGTGGGCTTCCAGGTTCTCCAGGCTGAGCACGCCGAGCGCTTTCAGGCGTTCGTCCAGGCCCTGCTGCTGCAGCGGCGTGACCACGCGCTTGGCCAGCGGCGCGCACTGCTCGTGCAGGCGTTCCAGGCGTTCGTGTTCACGGCCGAGCTGGCCGCGCTCCACGCGTACGTCTTCATAGGTGCGCTTGGCCTGGGCCACATCGGCCCGGGTCTTCTCGATCTGTTCGCCCAGCCTGCGCAGATCGGCATTGCCTTCGCGCAGGTCGTGCAGGGCCTGGGCGATGTCGTCCAGGCGCTGCAGCGGTGCGGCCACATCGATCTCGTCCCAGCCCAGCGTGCACAGCTGATGGCAGGCCAGTCGGGCCTTGCCGTCCTGTTCGCGCTGCGCGCGCAGGCCGGCCACGTCGCTGTCGCAGGCAGCGATGCGCTGGGCCAGTTCGATCGCTTCGCGCTCGTACAGGTCCAGTTTGTCGCGGTTGTTGAAGCCGAGCAGCCAGCGGCGGCGGTCGCTGATGTTGTGGCGATCGTCCTTCTCGAAGCGCTCGCCCGGGTGCTTGACCTGGCCTTCCTTTGTGATGCCGCGGTCGGTATCGCGCAGATGGCGTGCATCCACGCACTCGTAGTCGAAGCGCTTGCCCAGCTCGCGGCGCAGCCAGCCGGCATAGCCGTGCTCGCGCAGCACCAGCTTGTGCAGCAGCGAACGTGCGCCCGGCTCGCGGCCATGCAGTGCGTCGTCGTTGCGGCGCACCCGGTAATAGACCAGGCGGGTCCCGAGGTGGGTCTGGTTGATCCACGCCGAGACCTCGGCGTGGTGGCGCTCATCGACCAGCAGCGACTGCGCGAAGCCGTGCAGCACGCGCTCGATGGCGCCCTGCCATGCGGCGTCTTCGTCGCGGACCTGCAGCAGTTCGCCCACGAACGGCAGTGCCGCCTCGGGAATGCCGGTGTCGCTGCTCAGGCGCGCGCGCAGCTGCTGCATCGGCGCGGGAATGCTGGACGGGGTGCGCTTGAGCGCCTCCAGTTCCGACCGCACTTCGGCGAAGCGGCGTTCGTCGTCGCGCTTGCCGCCCATGCGCTCGGCGATGGCTTCATCCAGCTCGGCCGCGGCGCGCTGGCCGTCGTCCAAGCGGGCTTGGGCGCGGGCGAGCTGCTCGGCAAACCCGTGCGCGGTCTCGGCCAGGGTTTCCCCCAGTTCGCGGCTGGCATGGTTGGCCTGGCTGCGCTTGGCCAGCCGGCGGTCGCGTTCCTGGGCGACACGGCCCTGTTCGCGCTCCAGTTCTTCGATGCGCTCACCGCCCTGCTGGCGACGCTGCGCTTCCAGCTCGGCGAGGTGGCTTTCATGATTCTCCAGCGCGCTGCGGCGCTGGCCTTCTTCCCCGGACAGACCGCGGTCGCGGGTATCCAGTTCCAGCAGGCGTGCCTCAAGCAGGGCCAGGCGACGCTGCTCGCGCACGCCGTCGATGCCCAGCTTCATCTCGTCCAGGTCTTCGCGCTGGCGGCGCAGTGCCTGCAGATCGGCGTAGTGGCCGCGTGCGGGCAGCAGGGTTTCGACCTGGCGGCGCGCGGTGACCACGGCCTGATGGGCGCCATCGAGTTCGGCGAAATCATCGACCAGCCGCTCGGCCGCATCGAAGGTGCGCGGTGCATCGAGCATGAAGTCGCGCAGGAACACGTTCAGATCGCCGAGGTTCTTCGCCGACTGCGTCTTGTGCAGCAGGCGCAGCGCCATCTCGTTCTCGATCCCGAGCACATGGCGGAACCGTTCGGCATAGCTGGCGAAGCTGTCGAAGTGATGCACATCGCCCAGGCGCTGCTTGAGCTTGCGCAGGTCCAGGTCGAAGCCACCGAGGTCACGTGCGATGTCGAAACTGCGCTCGGCCACCATGTAGTGCTTGCGCACATCGGCCGCGGCCGCGCCGTTGCCGGCAATCCAGAACAGGCGCACCAGGCTGACGATGCGGCCGTCATTGCTGCGGTATTCCAGCACCAGGGCGGTCCAGGTAGCGCCTTTGCGCAGGTACTGGGTGGCGATTTCACCGGTGCCGCTGTCCTGCTGGTCGGCCCAGGCGCCCCGCACGTAGGAGACCAGGTTGCGGTCGCGGCCACTGCGTTCGGCTTCGCGCGCGGCGGCGTTGAAGTCGACCAGGGCCGGCGGCACCAGCAGCGCGGACATCGCATCGAGCAGGGTCGACTTGCCCGAGCCGGAGCGGCCGACGAACAGGAAGCCGCGCTCGGCGATCGGCACTTCGGTCAGGCCGGAGAAGGTGCCCCAGTTGTGGACCTGCAGGCGGCGCATGCGGAACTGCTGCGCGCGCGGGTCGGGCTGGTCGCCGGGGAACAGGGCGGGTGCGGGAATGTGGACGGTCATGGCAGGGCTAGCAATCCAGGCAGGGCAGCGGCGCGCGGGCGCGCGCTCAGGCGTCGAGGTCGGCCGGCGCTTCGCGCAGGCGGCGGTACACCTGGGCCAGGGCGGCGACATCTTCGGCGGAGAACATCAGTTTCAGTGCCGGCGAGACTTCATGACGCGCATCGTCGCCGCCGAGGCGGGTGAGGATGTGGTTGTCCTTCATCTTCTGCACGGCACTGGCGACGCGGCGGTTGAAGCCGGCGCGGTCGGTGGACAGGTGGCGCTCGTACACGGCCAGTGCTTCGGCCAGCTCGGCATCCTCGACCACCGCGCGCACGCCGCGCGCATCGGCTTCGGCCAACTGCTGGCGCAGGTGCAGCAGCAGCACCGAGTCGATGAAGGTCAGCGGCGAGGTACGCAGCAGCACCGGTGCATCGATATCTTCGGTATCGGCCTGGCGGGTGAACGCCACGCCACTCTCGCGGTCCAGCACCAGTTCCAGGAACAGGTCCGAGAGCGCCGAGCGGATCGCCGCTTCGCTGCGGATCAGCGCCGGCCACAGCTTGGCGTGACGCAGCTGGTCGATGCTCGGGCCGATCAGCAGCTGGCACAGCGCGCGGCGGCCATCGAGCGGCAGCCGGCCGGTGTCGCCCATGTAGAACACGTCATTGTTACGCCGCAGGACGGGCGTCACCACGACCGGTTCGTCGTCGTGCCCGTCTGCGCCGCCGTCGATCGGGGTGTCGGTGGATTGTTCATGCCAGCTCATGGCGTTTCTCCTGGGTGAACCAGATCAGCGGAATGCGGGCGCGACGCCATTGGCCATCGCCGCCGCGCCATTGCGCGATCTCCTGTTGATCGGTGGCGACCTCGCCGTGGCGGGTGCCAAGAGAGAGGTAGCCGATGATGCTGCCCAGCCCCTGCGGGGCCTCACGGTGCTCAAGCACCTGCGCGATCGACAGCCGCGGCTGCTCGCCGAGCAGGTCGTGCAGATCGCGGCGCAGGGTGCGGAAGTCGATTTCAGAGGCGGCCACCAGATCACCAACACTCTCCAGCGAGATCGCGGCGGTGTCGTTGCGCTGCACGCTGCCATCCACCTGCGCCTGGCGCGGGTCGTGCAGCTTCCATTGCGACAGCGAGCGCAGCCGGCTGGTGGTGAGCTGCAGGTCGCGGCCGATGCCGCGCTGCGCCGGGATGTGGTCGCGCAGGCCCAGCGCCTCGCCCTGGGCCTGCTTGAGCAGCTGGTTGAGGCGGCGCTGTTCCAGGTAGCCACGGCTCTGCACGAAGCCGCGCAGGCTGCGGGCGAAGTGCTGCAGCACATCGTGGACCTGGCCACCGCGCTCGAGCATGGTGGTGGTGAAGCCGCGCAGGAAGGTGCGCTCGTTGCGATCCAGCTTGCGGGCGAAGCCACGCGCGAGCACGGTCTCGAGCGCGGCATCGAGCTGGGCGCTCTGTTCGGCATCATTGAGCAGGCGCCAGAACGCCTCGAAGCTGCGCCCGGCGTCGCTGTCGCCGATCACGTCCACGCCTTCGAACAGCTTGGACAGCACGTCGCCGCGCTCGCCTTCGTCATCGATGATGCGTTCGCGGAATTCACGGTTGAGGCGTTCGAAGTCATCGCGCACGCGGCGGAAATCTTCGGTCAGTTCGTCGGCCAGGCCGATGATCTGGCGGGTCCGTTCCAGCGCGCGCTTGCCATCCAGCGAGGACACCTTGCCGCCGCTGACGCGGGCGATCTCGGCATCGATGCGGTCGCGCTCGTCGCGCAGCGCGGACAGGCGTGCATCCGGATTGGATTCGGTCAGCGCGGCCAGCTGCGAGAGCTGCTCGATCACCAGGGCCAGGCGGCTCTCGGTGGCGGCAGCGCGCGCCTGCTCCAGGCTGTCGGCGAAGCGGATCGCCTGCGCGGCCTGGGTGGACAGTTCGTACTGTTCCTGGTCGGCGCCGTCGGGCAAGCGGCGTTCCAGCCAGCCCTGGGCCAGCCAATGCGCGATGTAGGCCTGTGCGGTGCGCGGCAGATCGCGCGACAGCTCATCGGCCTTCAGATCATCCAGCGCGCGCTGCAGGCGTTCGTGCAGCACCGCGGTGGACAGGGTGCGCTCGTCCTGCATCAGCAGGCTCTGCAGCAGGCCGATGATCTCCGGCGCGTGATCGGCCGCCAGCAGCTTCCACTGCGATTGTTCGCGCAGGTGGCGGTAACGGGTAATGCGCTCGCGATGTTTCATTCGAGACCGGGGACAGGAAGACAGGCCGCGCGGGTCGCGGCGGCCGGGAGGGAAACGGGACGCGCACGCACCCGCAGGGCCGGGCCGAAGCCCAGCGCCTGCCGGCCGCGCGCGACAGCGCGGGGAATCAGCGCTTGCCGCCCACTTCGATGAAACGCAGGAACTCGGCGCGGGTGCGCGCGTCCTCGCGGAAGCTGCCCAGCATCTTGGAGGTGACCATGCTGACGCCGCGCTTGTGGATGCCGCGGGTGGTCATGCACTCATGCGCACCTTCCACCACCACGCCCACGCCGACCGGCTGCAGCACGTCCTGGATGCACTGGGCGATCTGCGCGGTCATCTTTTCCTGGACCTGGAAGCGGCGTGCGTACGCCTCGACCACACGGGCCAGCTTGCTGATGCCCACCACCTTGCCAGCCGGCAGATAGCCGACGTGCACGCGGCCGATGATCGGCGCCATGTGGTGTTCGCAGTGGCTTTCGTACTCGATGTCGCGCAGCACGATCAGTTCGTCGTAGCCGGCCACTTCCTCGAAGGTCCGCTCCATATAGGCGCGCGGGTCGTCGCGGTAGCCGCTGAACCAGTCGCCATAGGCTTCGGCGACGCGGCGCGGGGTATCCAGCAGGCCTTCACGGGTCGGATCTTCACCGGCCCAGCGCAGCAGGGTGCGCACCGCCGATTCGGCCTCGGCCTGGGTGACGGGGTTGGCGTCGTTGTCTTGCTTGCTCATTACATACAGCACCCGAAGGGGGGCAAGCATCGTACCCGACAGACCCCTCGGGCGTCCTGCGCCGGGGCGCCCGGGCCGTGTCCGGACAGGCAGTCATTGGGCCGCGGTTGTGCCACGGGTATTGATAGGAGACGAATTAGTAGTATCCTATCTATTCTGATGAACCGATCCCTCGACGAACGTACCCAGCTGCAGATGCAGCTCAGTTCCGGCCTGCTATACGCAGGGCGGCAGTGGCAGCGCCTGGCCGACCAGGCCCTGGGCAGCTACGGCATTTCCGCTGCCTGCACCATGCCGCTGCTGATGATCGGGCGCGCCGGCGGGGGTATCCGCCAGGTGGCGCTGGCCCACCAGCTGGGCATGGAAGGCCCTTCGCTGGTCCGCCTGCTGGACAAGCTGGCCGCCAGCGACCTGGTCCGCCGCGAATGCGATGCCAGCGACCGCCGCGCCAACCTGCTGTGGCTGACCGACAAGGGCGAGGCCCTGGTCAGCCAGCTGGAGACCCAATTGATCGGGCTGCGCCAGGACGTGTTCGGCGCGTTGACCCTGGATGAACTGCGCACCGTGCTGAAGCTGTGGCAGCTGCTGGCCGATGCTGCCGACCGCGTGACGTAAGCCTGCTCTCCCGTTGTACGGCCCGGTGTCGTACTGCGACGGCATGACGTACGACGACCCACGGTCGTCGCCTACCTTTTTCCAGTGAACCCTCTGCCTCGATGTACGGTGAATTCAGTCTCTATGGTGTGTTCGTCCCGACCCTGCTCGGGCTGATGCTGCTTGCCTACCTGCTCAAGAGCGGGTTGCGCGTGGTCCTGCAGCGCACCGGCGCCTACCGCCACATCTGGCACCCCGCCCTGTTCAACCTGGCCGTGTACGTGATCGTGCTCGGCGGGTTGTTTTCCCTGATGCGTTGGATGCAATCGTGAACAAGATCCTCAAGCAGACATTCCCGGTCGTATTGACCGCCGTGGCCGTAGTGGCCGCCGTGCTGGTGCTGCGCCACCTGTGGGCCTATTACATGGATGAGCCGTGGACGCGCGATGCGCACGTCAGTGCCGACGTGGTCCAGGTCGCGCCGGACGTGTCCGGGCTGGTGGAGGCAGTGAAGGTGGCCGACAACCAGCCGGTCAAGCGCGGTGAGGTGCTGTTCGTGGTCGATCGCGCGCGCTATGAGATCGCGCTGGAGCAGTCCCAGGCCGCTTTGGGCGAGCGCCGCGCCACGCTGGACCAGCTGCGCCGCGAGATCGCCCGCGACCGCAGCCTGCAGGACCTGGTCGCTGCAGAAGATGCCGAAGTGCGCCGGGCCAAGCTGCTCGCCGCGCAGGCTTCGATGGCCACCGCGCAGGCGGCCGTGGATCTGGCAAAGCTCAATCTGGCCCGCACCGAAGTGCGCAGCCCCAGCGATGGCCACGTCAACGACCGCACCGTGCGTGCCGGCGACTACGTGACCGCTGGGCGGCCGGTGATGGCCGTGCTCGATACCGGCTCGTTCCGCGTGGACGGCTACTTCGAGGAAACCCGCCTGCAGGGCGTGCATGCCGGGCAGAAGGTCGACATCCGCCTGATGGGCGAAGCGCAGCCGCTGCAGGGCCACGTCCAGAGCATCGCCGCCGGCATCGAAGACCGTTACCGCAGCGAAGGCAGCAGCCTGCTGCCGAACGTGACCCCGGCCTTCGACTGGGTGCGGCTGGCCCAGCGCATCCCGGTGCGCATCCATATCGACCGCGTGCCGGCCGGCGTCAACCTGATCGCCGGGCGTACCGCCACGGTCACCATCCAGCCGGACACCGCCCCGGCCACGCCGGCGCAACCGGCACGGACGGCGCTGTGAACCGCCCGGCGCTGCACCGCATCGCCCTGGGGTTGGCCCTGACCACGCTGGCCGCGTGTCGCACGGTCGGCCCGGACTATGCGGTGCCGGCCGGGTCCGCCTTCCAGCGGCCGGAGGCGAATGCCGCCTTCCTCGAGACCGGTAACCCGCAGGTCGCCGCTGGGGCCGCGCTGCCCGCGCGCTGGTGGGAGCTGTACCAGGACGACACCCTCAATGCGCTGGTGCAGCAGGCGCTGCGCGACAACGTGGAACTGAAGGTGGCCGATGCCAACCTGCGCCGCGCCGCCGCCGTGTACGAGCAGGCGCTGGATGCCGGTGGCTTCGAGTACGAGGCCGAGGCCGGCGTGAGCCGCGCGCAGCTGTCCGCCGAATCGTTCCTGCTGGAGCACGAACTGCCGCCGATCAACCTGGCCGACGGCAAATTCGCGGTGTCCTATCAGTTCGATCTGTTCGGCAAGCTCAAGCGCGCCTCCGAGGCCGCGCATGCCGACGAGCAGGCCACCGCCGCCGCGATGGACCTGGCGCGCGTGTCGCTGGTGGCGCAGGTGGCCGGCAGCTACGTCGACATCTGCCACGCCAACCACGAGCTGCACGTGGCCGAGCACTCGCTGCAGCTGCAGCAGCGCAGCCGCGAGGTCACCCAGCGCTTGATCACGGCCGGCCGCGGCACCCCGCCGGAGCTGGCCCGCGCCAACGCCCAGGTGGCGATGCTGCAGGCCGCGCTGCCGCCGCTGCGCGCGCACCGCCAGGCCTCCGAATACCAGCTGGCCGCCCTGCTCGGCCGCACCCCGGGGCAACTGCCCGAGGGCGTGAGCGACTGCAGCCAGGCCCCGACCCTGGCGCAGGCGCTGCCGATCGGTGATGGCCGCGCGCTGCTGCAGCGCCGCCCGGACATCCGCCAGGCCGAGCGCAAACTGGCCGCCGCCACCGCGCGGATCGGGGTGGCCACCGCCGAGCTGTACCCGGACATCCGCCTCGGTGCCTCGGTGGGTGCCGCCGGCCTGCTGGAAGACTTCGGTACGCCGCTGACCCAGCAGTGGTCGATCGGCCCACTGATTTCCTGGACGCTGCCCTCTTCCGGTACGCATGCGCGCATCCACGCCACCGAAGCCAGCGCCGACGCCGCGCTGGCCGAGTTCGATCACAGCGTGCTGCAGGCCCTGCGCGAAACCCAGACCGCGCTGAGCCGCTATGCCCAGGATCTGCAGCGCCTGCAGTTCCTGCAGCAGGCCCAGCAGCAGGCCGACCTGGCCGCCAGCCAGAACCGCCGCCTCTATCAGGGCGGGCGCACGCCCTACCTGGCCAGCCTGGATGCCGACCGCAGCCTGGCCAGCGCCGATGCGACCCTGGCCGAGGCCCAGGCGCAGGTCTCGCGCGACCAGATCCAGCTGTTCCTGGTGCTCGGCGGCGGCTGGAATGCCGACGCCGTCGCCACCGGCACGGCCGCGAGGTAAGCCATGCTGCTGCTGGACAGACAGGCCTGGTTGTTCTCGGTCAAGACCTTCCTGGCGGCGATCGCGGCGCTGTACATCGGCCTGGCCGGCAATCTTTCGCGGCCGTACTGGGCGATGGCCACGGTCTACATCGTGACCCAACCGATGCTGGGCCCGACCCGCGCCAAGGGCGCCTATCGCATCCTCGGCACGCTGATCGCCGGTGCGGCGACGCTGTGGATGCTGCCGCACCTGGTGGAAACCCCCTTGCTGCTCAGCGCGGCGATGTCGCTGTGGCTGTCCGGGTGTCTGTTCATCGCCCTGCTCAACCGCGGCCCGCGCGGCTACGCGTTCCTGCTGGCCGGGTACACCACCGCCTTCATCGGCTTCCCGGCGGTGACCTCGCCGGACACCATCTTCGACACCGTGGTGGCGCGCAGCGAGGAGATCATCCTCGGCACGGTGGTGGCGGTGCTGTTCGCCTCGCTGTTCTTCCCGGCCTCGGTGCGGCCGATGCTGCGCTCGCGGATCGGCAGCTGGATGGGCGATGCGGCCGACTGGTGCCGGCAGATCCTGACGCGCGGCCATGCGCATGGCCCGCGCAACCGGTTGGCCGCCGATCTGGTCCAGTTCGAGGCGCTGATCGAATTCATGCGTCGCGATGATCCGCGCCATGCCGGCGCGGCGGTCTCGATGGAGCGACTACGCGAGCGCATGCTGCTGATGCTGCCGGTGCTCTCTTCGATCGCCGACCGGCTCGGGGCGTTGCGTGCGGGTGGCCGTGCGCTGCCGCCCGGGCTGGAGACGCTGATCGCCGATCTGGCCCAGTGGCTGGAACAGCCCGGCCGCTCCAGCGCCAGTGCGTACGCCACACTGCGCGCACGCATCGTCGCGCTCAAGCCGGCGGTGGATGGTGAGCTGGACCACCTGCTGCTGGTGACCCTGCTGCTGCGGCTGGAAGAGCTGGTCGACCTCTGGCAGGACTGCACCACCCTGCATGCCGCCATCGATGCCGGCACCGCGCCGAGCGATACCGCGCATTACCGCGTGCGCACCCAGCGCGTGGATCACGTGCGCCATGTGGACTACGGCATGGCGCTGTTCTCCGCCGCCAGTGCCGGCGTCGCCCTGATGACGTACTGCGTGCTGTGGATCGGGCTCGGCTGGGAGGGCGGCGGCAACGGCGCGATGATGGCCGCGGTGGCCGCCGCGTTCTTCGCCGCGCAGGATGATCCGGCGCCGAGCATGCTGTCCTTCCTGCTCTGGGCCATCGTGGCCAGCCTGGTGGCCGGCGTGTACCTGTTCGGGATCTTCCCGGCCGTACACGACTTCGGCAGCCTGGTGCTGGTGCTAGCGGTGATCTTCCTGCCGCTGGGCCTGCTGCTGCATCGGCCCAAGACCGCATTGATCGGCCTGCCGCTCACGGTGAACCTGGTCGCGCTGTTGAACGTGCAGAACACCTACAGCGCCAACATCCAGAGCTTCATCAACTCGGCCGTGGCGATGTTCATCGGCATTGGCTTTGCGGTGGTGATGACGCGGCTGTTCCGCTCGGTGGGTGCCGAGTGGACCGCACGCCGGCTGGTACGCCAAGGCTGGAACACGCTGGCCGATGCGGCCGAGGGCCGTGGCCAGCAGGACCGCCAGCAGTTCGCCGCGCGCATGCTCGATCTGCTCGGCCTGCTGGCACCGCGCCTGGCGGCGACGCCGGAAGGCAGCGACATCGCCTCGGTGGACATGCTCACCGAAGCGCGGATCGGCCTGAACATCCTGCAGCTGCGCCGCTCACGGCATGGCCTGCCGCCGGCCAGCGTGGCCGCGATCGACGCGATCCTGGACGACATCGCCCGCCATTACCGCGCCCAGGCCGCGCAGCGCCGGCCAGTGCCTGCCCCGGCCGGGCTGCAGACCCGGCTGGAGGCCTCGCTCAAGCGCGTGCAGACCGTGGCGGCCGGCAAGGCCCGCGATGAAGCGCTGATGGGCCTGATCGGGCTGCGCTATGCCCTGTTCCCCGAGGCGCCGGTGGTCGATACCCCTGCCCAGCCCTCCGCAGCGGCCCCTGGCCTGCCCGCGCCGCGCTGAACCGGCCTGGCCGCAGACCGGCCGGCCCACACCGATCAGGGCTATCCTGACGCATGCATTTGCGCATGGATCAAGGTGATTTCCGATGAGTTACGACCTGATGGTGTTCGACCCCGCCGTCGCCCCGCGCGAGGCCGAGGCCTTCCTGCAGTGGTATGACGCGCAGACCGAATGGAACGAGACGCACGACTACGACGACCCGAAGGTGTCGGTGCCGGCGCTGCAGGCATTCTTCGCCGCATTGGCCGAGCATTACCCGCCGATGGACGGCCCGCTGTCCGATGAGGAAGACGACCGCCCGGAAGTGACCGACTACAGCATCGGCCAGCACGTGGTCTACGCCTCGTTCGATGACGAGGTGGCCGAGAACGCGCACGGCCTGGTGCAGGTGCTGGCCAACACCCACCAGCTGGGCTTCTTCGATGTCAGCGGTGACGGCGCCATCGTGTTCCCCGATGGCACCGTGGTGATTCCGGAGTAAGACCGGCGACGGGGCTAGAACAACTGCCCCTGGGCCGGCGCCGTCACCACGGCGTCGGCCACTGCGTCCCCCTGGCCGCCCTGCAGGCGCGCCGCCAGGCCCGACAAACGGCTGGCATGCCGCGCCAACGCGGCCTCCAACACGTCCGCACTGCCGAGCACGTGCAGCGACTGCCGCGCGCGGGTCATACCCGTGTAGATCAGCTCACGCGAGAGCACGCGGTTGTCGCGCCGTGGCAACTGCAGCCAGACCTCATCGAACTCCGAGCCCTGTGCCTTGTGCACAGTCATGGCGAACGCACTCTCATGTGCGGGCAACGCACCCGGATGGAAGCCGCGCGGCTGGTCCGGCGTCTCACCGGGAAACCACGCCGTGACGCTGCCGTGCCGATCAATCAGGCAGATGCCGATGTCGCCGTTGAACAGGCGGTGCCGGTAGCTGTTTTCAGTGATCAGCAGCAGCCGACCGTGGAAATAGCCCGGCGCCATGCCCGGCCGCGGCACACCGGCCAACAGGGCTTCGATGCGCGCGTTGAGCCCGCGCGCACCCTGCGGACCTTCGCGCACGGCGGTGAGCAGGCGGATGCGTCCGGCATTGGCCAGCGCGACGCCGGGATCGACGGCTTCGCCGAGGCCACGCCAATGCCCGAGCAGGTGCTCGCGATGATGCTGCAGCGGGTCGCTCTGGTCCTCGTGGAAGTGCACACCGGCCAGCGTGCCCACGCGCAGCAGCGCCAGTGCGGTGCCACTGTTGCCCTCGCGCACGGCATGCGCCAACGGCGCCAGATCGAGCGCGTCGGTCTGCCGGTAGCCGCGCTGCAGCTGCACGCGCCGGCCCGCGAACCGGCGTGGCGGTGCCAGCGGTTGCAGCGCGTCGGGCGCCAGCAGCGCGCGCAATGCCTGCGCATCATCGGCCTGGGTGCCCAGGCCATCGCCACTGGCGCGCAGGATCGCACTGAGCACATCACCGGCTTCCACCGAGGGGAGCTGGTCCGGATCGCCGAGCAGCACCAGCCGGCTGCCATCGGCGACCGCCTCGACCAGCTTGGTCATCAACGGCAGATCGATCATCGAGGCCTCGTCCACCACCACCACGTCATACGGCAGCGGGTTGTCGGCGTGATGGCGGAAACGCGGCGAATCCGGGATCACCCCGAGCAGGCGATGCAGGGTGGTGCCGGTGCTCGGCATCGCATCGCACAGGGCCGGCGCGATGCCGACCAGCCGCAGCCGCTGCACGGCCAGGCGCAGGCTCTCGGCCATGCGTTCGGCGGCGCGGCCGGTGGGCGCGGCCAGCGCGACCCGTGGCAATGCCTGGTCCGCCTGGACCGCCTGGGCCGCCAGCAGCACCAACAGGCGTGCGATGGTGGTGGTCTTGCCCGTACCGGGACCACCGGTCACCAGCACCAGCGGATGGCGCAGCGCGACCGCCGCGGCACGCGCCTGGTGATCGATGCCCTCGCGCGCCTGCGGGAACAGCTGGCCAAACAGGGTGGCCAAGGTACCGGGATCGGCCTGCGCCAGCGGATGCGTGGCGATGCGTTGCAGGCCCTGCGCAAGGCGGCGCTCGTACTCGCGGTAGCGGCGCAGATAGAGCAGCCCGTTCTCCAGCACCAGCGGTGCATCCCCGGCGACCACGTCATCTGCGCCCGGCACCTCCACCCACGGCGAGGTGCGCAGCTGCGCCAGCCAACCCCCGGGCGCGGGCCACTCGATCTCGGCGTCGATCAGCCGCTGCGGCTGGCTCGGGTCCAGGCCGGCATGGCCTTCCGAGACCGCCAGCGACGCCAGTGCAGCACCGAGCAGCACCGCTTCGGGCGTGTCCGGGCGCAGCCGGCGCAGGCTCTGCGCCAGCGCGTGATCGAGTGTGCGCAGCGCGTTGCCGCGGTACAGCGTGGTGAGCAGGCTCATGCGTCCCCCCGTGCGCGGGCCGCCATGCGGGCCTGGGCGTGTTCGCCACCGGCGAACAACGCATCCAGTGCATCCACCAGGGCCGGATCGAAGCGATGCGCGTACAAGCCAGGGCTGTCGTCGCGGCCCGCATCCAGGCCGCGGCAGAACAGGTAGCGGATGCCACCCATGTCGCGCGTGTAGTCGTACTGCGCGCCCAGCCGGAAGCGCAGCCAGCGATGCAGCGCCACGGTGTAGATCAGCGCCTGCAGGTCGTACTCGCTGTGCTGCATGGCGCTCGTCAGCCGGGCCGCGTCGTAGCTGGGCAGGCGGTTGGATTTGTAATCGAGCACGTACCAGCGGTCCGCACGCACGTAGGTGAGATCGATCTTGCCGGTCATCAGGCCCTCCAGCCGCCGGCGGGTGCCGAAGCCATGGCGGTCACGGACCAGTCCGTGCGCGTGCAGCAGGGCCAGCAGGGCGGGAACGGCGGTCGGTTGCATCGCGAAGTGGAACTCGATCTCGGCGCGCCGTGCATCGGCCGGCAGGTCGTGCAGTGCGCCACCTTCCGGCAAGGGCACGGTCAGGGTCTGGCCGACCAGCGCGGTCAACATGGCCACGCCATCGTCCAGGTCTTGCTCGGCATAGCCTTCCACGCGCAGCGAAGCACGCAGGACCTCGGCCTCCTCGCCGGGTGCGGGCTGCCCGGCATGCCAGTCGCCCCACAGCGCGAAATCGGTGTTTTCCAGTGCATCGTGCAGCACATTGCCGAAGCGGCTGCCCATGAACCGCGGGTCGATCTCTTCCAAAGGCACAGCCGGTTGCTCGGCGTCCAGGGAGAGGTCCACGCCGGCCGGTTCATCGGCCGCGGGGGCCGGCACTTCGGTCGCGGCGGCATCGGTATCGTGGCCCGCATCGGCATGTGCCAGCTGGGTGAAGCTGTACACCCACCAGTCGTGCGGCACACGGCGGGTCAGCGCGCGCACCGGCGGCAGTTCGCCCTCGCGTTCGAAGGCGAGCTGTGCCGGCCGGGTCTCCACCGGGCCTTCGATCACGGCGATGTCCGGGTGGTCACGCAGGGCGGCGATGTTCGACAGCATCGGTGCCAGGCGGGTCTTCGCCAGGCCGGCGAGATCGCCGGCGGCGATCCACAGCGCGTGCTCGGCGCGGGTCAACCCGACGTAGAGCAGGCGCGCGTCTTCGGCCTCCTGCTCCTGCGCGCTGCGCGTGCTGGCCGCGCTCCAGCTGTCGTCCTTGTCCAGCTTCCAGTGCAGCTCGCGGCGGCCGTTGGCGTATACCGTGCAGTTGGCCTCGGTGTTCGGCGCGCCACCACCGATGCCCACGAACGGCAGGAACACCAGCGGATACTCTAGGCCCTTGCTCTTGTGCAGGGTGATGATCTGCACGCGGCGCGCATCCGATTCCAGGCGCAGCAGCTGCTGCTCGTCGTTCTGATCGGCATGCGCCATCTGCACCTGCAGCCAGTCGAGCAGGCCGTGCATGCCCAGGGTCTGCCCGGCCGCCTGCTGCAGCAGTTCGCCCAGCTGCAGGTAGTTGGTCAGGCGGCGCTCGCCATCCAGCAGACCGAGCAGGCGCTCGGCATGTTCGGCGCAGAGATCGGCGATCACCGCGAACGGACCGCCGCGCTGCCAGCGCTCGCGCCATTCCAGCAACCGCACCTGGAACGAGCGCTGCGCATCGCCTTCGCGTTCCAGCGCGTCGATCGCCTCGGCATCTTCGCCAAGCAGCACGGTCGACAGCGCCGCGCGCAGGCGTCCTTCATCGGCCGGCTGCAGCAGGGCCAGCAACAGCAGGCGCAGGTCGTGTGCCTCGGGCGTGGCGTACAGGCTCTGCTTGCCCGCGGCGACGGCGGGAATGCCCACCGCACCGAGCGCCTGCTGGATGCGCGTGGCCTCCTTGTGCGAGCGCACCAGGACCGCGATGTCGCCGGGTTGCACCGGCACGTCGCGCAGCAGCGCGCGCCCTTGCCGGGCCTCGCCGAGGATCTGGTGGATCGCGGCGACACAGGCGTCGCTGGCCTGCTGGCGCGAGGGATCGGCCTTGAGATCGCCCGCCTCGGTGTTGTGCAGCACGCGCACGGTCAGGCCGGGTGCGGGAATCCCGTCGCGCAGGAAATCCGCATCCACGCGGGTGCTGCCGGGGTGCACCGGCTCGAAGGCGATGTCGGCTTCGAGGAAGGCACGTTCGCCGGCATTGGCGTACAGCGCTTCGATCGCGTGCAGCACCGCCGGACGCGAGCGGAAGTTGCGGTCCAGCGCAGGCGCTGCATCGGCCTGGCGCTTGGCCTTGAGGTAGGTGTGGATATCGCCGCCGCGGAAACCGTAGATCGCCTGCTTCGGATCGCCGATCAGGAACAGCGCCGGTGCCAGGCCGGCCTCGCGGGTCTCCTGCGAATCGCCGAACACGCGTTGGAAGATGCCCCATTGGCGGTCGTCGGTATCCTGGAACTCGTCCACCAGCGCGATCGCGTACTGCGCGCGCAGCTGCTGCACCAGGGTGGCGCGGTGCGGGCCGTCGAGTGCATCGGCGACACCGTCGATCAGGTCATCGTAGGTCTGCACGCGTCCGATCCGCTTGAGATCGGCCAGGCGCGCACGCGCTTCATCGCGCAGGTCATGCAGGAACGCGGTGGCCTGCTGGCGCAGCCACTGCTCGCGCGCGTCGGCGGCGTGCCACCAGCGTTGCAGTGCATCGAACAGCGGCGAGACCGGGCACTGGCCGTCCATGCCGTCCTTGCAGAAGGCCAGCAGCTGCACTGGCAGCAGCTTGCCCAGGTGGCTCTTGTCGCCGCGCGGCCAGTGCTGCGCGCTGCGGCCGGCGAACAGCTCGCCGAAGGCCTTGTCGAAGCTGGGCCGTTTGGCACGGCGACCGTCGAAGATCTTGCGATCGAAGGCGACGGCGATCTGCGCCTGCGCGTGTTCGGCGTGGGTCTCGATCGCCTCGGCCAGCGCGGCCGCGGCGAGCCGCAGCTGCGGCGCGGGGTCGTCGACGCTGTGGGTGGGTCGCGCCGGCAACAGCGGCAACGGCTTGATCAGCGTGGCGAGATCGCCGGCCAACGCCTCGGGCGAGGACCACAGCCAGGTCAGCGCATCGACCGTGGCCGGGTCGTTGGCATGCACCCGCCACAGGTCGGCGGCGAGTTCCTCGTGCAGCGCGCGTTCGCTCGGCAGCAGGGTCGGCGGATCGAAGGTATGTCCGCTCTCCAGGGCATGCTCACGCAGCACGCGGGTGCAGAAGCCATGGATGGTGAAGATCGAGGCGAGGTCGATTTCGTCGGCCGCGGTCTGCAGCCGACGCGCCAGCGCGGCCGGCGTTTCTTCACCGAGGGCGAGCTGGCGGTGCAGGATCACCCGGGTCAGGACGACCTCCGGGCTGTCCTGTTCGCTCGGCGCGCGCTCGACCAGCTGTGCGGCCAAGGCAAGGCGCTCGCGGATGCGCTTGCGCAGTTCCTGCGTCGCGGCATCGGTGAAGGTGACCGCCAGGATCTGGCCGATGCGCCAGCCCTTCTCCACCACCAGCCGGGTGAACAGCGTGGCCAGGGTGAAGGTCTTGCCGGTACCGGCGCTGGCCTCGATCAGGCGCACGCCCTCCAGCGGCAGCGCCAGGTAGGGATCGTTGAGCAGGTCGTGGTCGATCATCGCAGGGCTCCTTCCTCGTCAAAGCCCGGGAAGACCCGGCCTTCGCGCACCGCGGTGAACACCACGAAGCTGTTGTGCAGCAATTGCCGGTAGCTGTCCGCGCTGGCGAACGGATCGTGCCCGCGCAACGCAAGCGGGTAGCCGGCGCCCGTGGATTCGCCCCAGGTGCGGTCGCTGCCGTGCCATTTGGCGCGGCCCTCGGCTTCGCGCTTGGCCTCGGCGGCGGTGTACAGCACCCAGCCCGTGGACGGGCCATACAACAGCGGCGCGCGCAGCCCCTCGCTGCGCAGCTGCAGCAGGCGCCGCAATACCTCGTGCGCGCGTTCGGCCTCCAGCGGCGGCAGCGTGTGCGGGCCGAGCCCGTCATCGCCCGCGTCGTGGAACTGGACCAGTGGCTGCGGGTCACCGGCGGCGTTGGCGAGCAGCCAGTCCAGGCCCTGGCGGATCGCGGCGCGGCCAGTGAGCGGGCCCGGGCGCAGGCGCACCAGGCCATGCGGGTGCAGGCCCTCGACCCGGCCATGCAGGCGCACCCCGTCGATATCCACGTCGTAGCGGCGGCTGCCGGCAGCGGTACCGGCCTGCCACCGCGCCAGCGCCTGTGCGTAGGGTTCGGTCTGCGCCTGCAGCAGCGCGAACTGACGCTCGCCCAGTGCACCGGAGGGCAGCAGCGCACGCGCGCGCAGCCGGGGGTAGAGCGGCGCGGCCTCCTCGTCGAGGGTGGCCTCGATCACCGCCTGCTGCAGCAGTACGGTATCGCCACCGCGCGCCGCCATCACCAGCGGCTCCACATCCTCGGCGTTGTCCACCTCGTCGGGCAGGCGCAGGCCGAGCCGTTGCGAGAGGAACTGGCTGGCCGGATCGGTGAGGAACCGACGCAGCGCATCCACGCTCAGTTCCGCCTCGCCCACCACGCTCTCCATCGGCGGCAGGGGCCGTGCGAACCAGGGCGCCAACGCGCGCCGTGCGCCGCCAAGCGAGCCGGCAGCCGGGTGCCATTGCTGGCGGTAGCTGAAACGTCGCGGTTCCTCACCGCCACCGAATGCCGCCGGGGCGAACGGCTGCAGCGAGTGCCGCACCGTCATCCGCTTGGCCGCCGCGGGCGGATCCAGGTGGTACTCGGCAGCGGCATCGATCAGCTCGCTGACCAGCACAGAGGGTTCGCGCACGCTGCCATCGCGCGGATCGGCGCCCAGGTAGCTCAGGTAGAACACGTCCTGCGCCGAGGCGAACAGCTGCAGGAACAGGAAGCGGTCGTCCTCGCGCAGCGAACGGTCGCCATGCCGGCGCTTGTCGGTGCCCAGTTCGGCGGTGAGCTGGTTGAGCCCGGCAGCCGGGTCGCGGCGCGGGAAATCGCCATCGTTCAGGCCCAGCACGCAGATCACCCGGAACGGCAGCAGGCGCATCGGCACCATCCGCCCGAAGCTGACGCCGCCGGTCAGCAGCGGCGCACGTGTATCGGCCTCGGCAAGCACGCCGGCGAAATGCGCGCGCAGCACCTCCGGCGGCACGTCGCCCTCGAAGCCGGCGATGTCGGCGTCACGGGCGAACTCGTTAATCAGTTTGCGCAGCCGCTCCAGCGCGCGCTGGCTGTTGGCGGCCTGCGGCGGCGCCGGCAGCAGCGCATCGAGCAGCCCCAGCAGACGCTGCCGCCACTGGCCAGGCGACATCGCCTCTCCCAACGCCTTCTGGTAGCGCGCCAGCACCCGCAGCAGGCCGAGCAGGCGGTCCAGCGCATCCAGCGCGCTGCCTTCCAGCTCCGGCCACGGCGCGACCCCGGCGATGTCGCCGTCGCTGCCGCTGGCATGGCCTAGCAGCAGGCGATCGAGTGCGAACTGCCAGGTGAAGGCATCATCGACCGGGGCCTGGTGCTGGCCGCGATGGGTCGCATCCAGCCCCCAGCGTGCGCCGGCGGCCTGCAGCCAATCGTGCAGGCGGTCGAACGCCGCCGCATCCAGACCGGCCGCTTCGGCCAGCGGCGCGCTGGCGAGCAGATCCAGCACTTCGTTCAAGCCGAAGCGCGAGACCGGCAACCCGAGCAGGTGCACGAACACATCGGCCAGGGGTTCACCCGCCAGCGGGCTGGTGTCGGCCAGCGCATAGGGAATGTGGTCATCGCCGCCGCCGCGCCCGCCGAACACCGCTTCCAGGTAGGGCACGTAGGGATCGATGTCCGGCGCCAGCACCGCGATGTCGCGCGCCTGCAGCGGCGGATCGAAGCGCGGGTCCTGGAGCAGGCCGCGCAGCTGGTCGTGCAGCACCTGCAGCTCGCGCAGGCGGGTATGGCAGGCATGCACCTGCAGGCTCGGGTCGTCGTAGCGCAGTGCCTCGCGCAGAGGGCCGGCGGGCTGCCCGCGGCGGTGGAACAGGTCGCGCTGCAGGCGATGCAGCAGGCTGTCGGACAGGCCACCGGCGTCCATGTCCGGGCGCGCGTCCTCTTCGGGATCGTCGTAGGCGGCGATCTCACCGGAGGGGTGCACGACCTCGTAGCTGCCCAGCACCGCCATGAAGTCGCGGCCCGCCGCGCCCCAGGCCTGCAGCAGGCGGTTCTCGCCGGCCGCCTCGCCGAACGGATCGGGCGCGCCACTGCGCAGCTTCTCGCCCAGCGTCTGCAGATCGCCCCAGTAGGCCTGGGTCGGCGTGGGCAGATAGAAGTGCATCGTGCCGACCCGCGCCTGGGTGGCCATCACCCGCAGCACGTCCGGGGAGATGTTGAGCGTGGCGAAGGCGAACACCCGCGCCGGTAGGCCCTGCGGAAGCGGCTGGCCCGCGCCCTCGAAACGGGCGAGATAGGCATCGATGCGGCGCGCACGGTACTGCTTGCCGCTGGCGATATGCCGCCACAGGATCGCCTGCGGGTCGTTCGGTGCCGCGCCGGCCTCCCACCGCAGCAGCCAATCGCGACGCCAGGCCTGGTACTTCTCGAACACCGCCGCCAGCTCGGCGGCCAGCGCCCACGGCTTGAGCGGATCGGCCGCGGACAGGTAGGCCTGCAGGGCCGCCATCGGCGGCTGCGCCATCAGCACCGGGTCGCGCAGCGCGGCATACAGTCCCCAGCGCAGGCCCTCGGCATTGAGATCGTCATGTTCGCCGGGCACGTTGGCGTTGAGGGCGCGGGCGACCAGCTCGCCGGGGGTGAGGAACTCGAGATTGGCGGCAATGCCATACTCGGCCGCCAGGGTCGATTGCAGCCAGCGGCGCATCGCGACCTGCGGGATCAGGACCACCTCCGGCACCAGGATCGATTGGCCCGGCACGGGCGTGCGCAGCGTCGTGGCCAGCAGGGCGGCCAGCACATCGAGCGAGTTGGAGTGGTACAGGCGGAAGTCTGAAGCGGCGTCGGTCATCGCAGGAGTGTGCCGCAGCCCGCGCACGAACGCAGCGCTGACGGGTGTCAGGACACGGAAGAGGCCATGGCCGATACCGGCCCGACACGCTGTGTTGCAGCCCACGGCGTGGCCGTCGGGGCGCTGCCCTCACCTGCCCGTGCAACAATACTGCACGGTGCAGTTCGGTTATGTTCAGCCGTTCACCACGATCTTACAACGTTGGAATTTTGTTAATGGCGCCCATGACGGTTTCCGAAGAGAGTCTGGTGCAGTTGTCCAACGTCCGCATCGACCGCGGCGGACGTACGATCCTGCGCGACGTTTCGCTGACCGTTCCGCGCGGCAGCATCACCGCCGTGCTCGGCCCGTCGGGCAGTGGCAAGTCCACCCTGCTGGCCGCGCTGACCGGTGAGCTGCGGCCGGTTGCCGGCGAGGTCACCCTGTTCGGCCAGCCCATCCCGACCGGCGCACGCGCGCTGTTGGAGATGCGCAAGAGCGTGGGCGTGCTGCTGCAGGGCAACGGCCTGCTGACCGATCTGACCGTGGCCGAGAACGTGGCCCTGCCGCTGCGCACCCATACCCGCCTGCCCAAACCCGTGTTGCGCCGCCTGGTGCAGATGAAGCTGCACGCGGTCGGCCTGCTGGCCGCTGCCGATGCCTGGCCGCGCGAGCTGTCCGGCGGCATGGCGCGCCGTGTGGCCCTGGCCCGCGCGCTGGCACTGGACCCGCCGCTGATGATCTACGACGAGCCGCTGACCGGGCTGGACCCGATCGCCTCGGGCGTGATCATGAGCCTGATCCAGCGCCTCAACCACAGCCTGGGGCTGACCAGCATCATCGTCAGCCACCACGTGCACGAGACCCTGCCGATCTGCGACCAGGTGATCGCGATCGCCAACGGCGGCATCGTGTTCCAGGGCAGCCCGGCCGCGCTCGAATCCAGCCAGGACCCGCTGCTGCGGCAGTTCCTGCATGGTGAGCCGGACGGCCCGATCCCGTTTGATGCCGCACCGCGTGCGAGGGTTGCCTGATGCCGTTCGTTGACGCCACCCGCTCGCTCGGTCGCGCCGGCCTGTTCTCGCTGACGGTGCTGCGCGGCTCGCTGCCGACCGCCGATTTCCTGGCCGAGCTGACCCGCGAGATCTACAAGATCGGCGCACGTTCGCTGCCGATCATCGCCGTGGGCGGTGCCTTCGTGGGCCTGGTGCTGACCCTGCAGGGTTACCGCACGCTGACCACCTTCGGTGCTGCGGACGCCTTGTCCACCCTGCTTGGCCTGTCGCTGTACCGCGAACTGGCCCCGGTGCTGACCGCGCTGCTGTTCATCGGCCGCGCCGGCAGCTCGATCGCCGCCGAGCTGGGCCTGATGCGGGCCACCGATCAGATCAAGGCCCTGGAGCTGATGGCGATCGACCCGGTCGCCAAGGTCGTTGCCCCGCGCTTCTGGGCGGCGGTACTGACCGTTCCACTGCTGACCGGCATCTTCTGTTCACTGGCGATCAGTGCCAGCTACTTCGAGGCCGTGCACGTGCTCGGCCTGGACAATGGCGTGTTCTGGTCGGCGCTGAGCAACAGCGTGGACTTCTGGGACGACTTCGGCGTGGCGATGCTGAAGTCGGCGATCTTCGGCGGCACGGCGGCCCTGGTGGCCTCCTATGTCGGTTTCCATGCCGAACCCACCATCGAAGGCACCTCGGTCGCCACCACGCGTGCGGTGGTCAACGCCTCGCTGCTGGTGCTGGTCTTCAACTTCGTGCTGTCCGCCATGATGTTCCAGTAGGTACCGACCGTTGGTCGGTACGCTTCTTCGGTGCGCTTCTTCGGTACGCAAAGACTTCCCGCCCGGACACCTGTCCAGGCACCTGACAAAGAACAGTGAGATATCCCATGGCCATCCGCGGTCCCAGACTCGAATTTTCCGTCGGCGCGTTCCTGCTGCTGGCGCTGGCCTCGCTGCTGGTGCTGGCCGTGGCCTCCACCAATCAACGGTGGGGCACCGGTGGCAGCGGCTACGAACTCAAGGCGCGCTTCACCCAGATCGGCCAGCTGCGCAAGCAGGCCCCGGTCAAGATCGGCGGCGTCACCATCGGCCAGGTCTCGGGCATCGAACTGGATCCCCAGAAGTTCGACTCGATCGTGACCCTCAAGCTCGACGGCAAGTTCAAGGATCTGCCCGCCGACACCTCGGCCGGCATCTTCACCAGCGGTTTGCTCGGCGAGAGCTATATCGGACTGCAGCCGGGCGGAGATCCGGACGTGCTCAAGTCCGGCGACGAGATCGTCTTCACCCAGCCGGCGGTGGACCTGCTCCAGCTGGTCGGCAAGTACATGTTCAGCGGTCCGGCCAACACCGGTGGCGCTGACTCCCACGATGGCAACGGCGCGCCCGCGCCTGCAACGGAACCGCAACCATGAAAAAGACCCTGATCCCGGCGCTGCTGGCCTCGGCCCTGCTCGCCGCCACGCCCTCGCTCTCCTTCGCCCAGGCGGCCCCGGCGGCCGCTGCCGCCCAGCAGGGCCAGGCCAGCAAGGCCGTGATGGACGCCAGCACCCGCATCCTGACCTCGCTGCAGCAGCGCCGCACCGAGTTCCGGGCCAACCCGGCCGTGCTGCGTGACTTCATCAACAGCGAGCTCAACAAGACCTTCGACCGCGACTACGCCGCCCGCCTGGTGCTGGGCGTGCACGGCCGCGGCGCGTCCGATGCCGACGTCAAGCTGTTCGCCGATGCGATGGCCGACAACCTGATGCAGCGCTACGGTTCGGCGCTGCTCGAGATCCAGGGCAAGCCGACCTTCCGCCTGAAGAGCGAGTCGCCGCTGCCGGGCAACCGCGGCGTGCGCGTGTCCACCGAGCTGATCCGCGCCGGCAACGAGCCGACCCCGGTCGACTACCTGATGCGCAACGTCAACGGCCAGTGGAAGATCTTCGATGTGATGATCGAAGGCATCTCCTACGTGCAGACCTTCAAGACCCAGTTCGACGCCCCCCTGCGCCAGAAGTCGATCCAGCAGGTGGCCACCGAACTGCGCAACGGCAGCATGCAGGCCGGGCAGGCCCCGCGTGGCAAGTAACAACGCCAGCGTGCAGCGCAACGGCAGCTCGCTGGTGTTCAGCGGGCCGCTCGACCGCGCGGCGGTGACGGCCCTGTGGCCCTCGCTGACCGCGCTGGACGGCGTGCAGCAGGTGGATCTGGCGGCAGTGAGCCGGCTCGACAGCGCCGGTCTGGCGCTGCTGGCCGAGCTGGCCGCACGCCTGCGTGCAAACGGGACAACGCCGACGATCGTCGGCAGCCCGGACGGTTTCACCGACCTCAGTGCCGCCTACCGGCTGGCACCCACCCTGGATTTCCATGCCCTTTCTGCGGCGAGCTGACATGAACGTCATACGCACCCTCCCCCTCCTTGTGCTGGCGCTGGCCCTGAGCGCCTGTGCCGGCAAGCCGGCACGCGACAGCGCACCGGTCAGCGTCGAGGTCGCCCCGGCGGCGGCACCGGCCGCCGATGTGGCCAACACCGATGCGGTACCGGCCGAGGCCGGCGCCGACACGGCCACCGAAGCAACGCAGGCCAGCACCGATCCGGCGACCGCACCGGTCACCGGCGGCACCGCGCCGACCAACGCCGAGGACGACTTCGCCGCGCTGTACGGCGGCCCGGCCCCGACCGCGGACGGCACCGAGCCCACCGGCGCGCCGTACGATCCGTGGGAACCGTTCAACCGCAAGGTGCACAGCTTCAACAACGTGGTCGACCGTGCGGTCGCACGCCCGCTGGCGGTGGCTTACACCAACGTGGTGCCACGCTTCGCACGCACCGGCGTGAGCAACTTCTTCAGCAACCTGCGCGCGCCGGTGACGATCACCAACCAGCTGCTGCAGGGCCGTCCGGACGACGCCTGGGACAGCCTGGGCCGTTTCCTGATGAACTCCACGCTGGGTATCGGCGGTCTGTTCGATCCGGCCAGCAAGGCGATGGTGCCGCGTCGCAAGGAAGACTTCGGCCAGACCCTGGGCACGTGGGGCTGGCGCCGTTCGCGCTACGTGGAACTGCCGTTCTTCGGCCCGCGTACCGTGCGTGACGTGTTCGGCCTGGCCGGCGACATGCCGCTCTCGCCGATCCGTACGATCGAAGAGGACAAGATCCGCATCGGCCTGCAGGGCCTGCAGCTGGTGGACATGCGGTCGCAGCTGCTGGCAGTGGACGACATGCGCGACAACGCCGTGGACGAGTACTCGCTGGTCCGTGATGCGTGGCTGCAGCGCCGCAACTACCAGATCGAGAATGACCTGCGTGGCAAGCATGCGCGCGGCAAGGACGATCCGGACGCACCGATTCCGGTCGATGCGATGCCGATGCCGAACTGGGGTAACTGATCGGAGTACCGACCAACGGTCGGTACCTACCGAGTTGGTAGACCACGACCGTTGGTCGTGGTGCGAGCACAGAAAAAGCCCCGCCGAAGCGGGGCTTTTTTTTGTTTCCGGGTCCGCCGATCAGGCCGCCAGCGCGGCGTCGATCGCGGCCACCAGGCGGGCATCGTCGGCCGGCACGTCCGGGGCGAAGCGGGCAATGACCTGGCCGTCGCGGCCGATCAGGAACTTCTCGAAGTTCCACAGCACGCCCGGGGCGGCGTTGACCACCAGCTCCGGATACTTGGCCACGGCGCCCTGCAGCTTCTCGCGCATCGGGCCTTCGCCGGTGGCGGCCGGCTGCGCGGCGGTCAGCTGCTGGTACAGCGGATGGGTGTCCTCACCGGCCACGCTGATCTTGGCGAACATCGGGAAGCTGACGTTGTATTCCAGCTGGCAGAACTGCTGGATGTCCGCTTCGCTGCCCGGCTCCTGGGCCAGGAAGTTGTTGGCCGGGAACCCCAGCACTTCCAGGCCGGCGGCCTGCTTGTCGGCGTACAGCGCCTGCAGGCCTTCGTACTGCGGGGTCAGGCCACACTTGGAGGCGACGTTGACGACCAGCAGCACCTTGCCGCGGTAGTCGGCCAGCGAGGTCGGCTGACCTTCGATGGTGGTCACGGGGATGTCGTAGACGGTCTGGCTCACTGCAGATTCCTTGCGTTGGATCAGGGGAGGCACAGCATAGCCGTGCCCGGGGGGCGTCAATCGACGCAGATCGTGCCCATCGCCACACCGCCATCGATGCGCTGGCGGCAGCCGAAGTTCTGGCTGACATCGCGCTGGCAGACGCCGCGCGCGGCCGTTCCCGGCGCGACATCACTGGTGGCCAGGCACTGGCCACTGCAGTCGGCCTTGGCGCTGCAGACCTTGCCGGCATCGGCGTAGGGCACCACGCACTGCACGCGCTGCAGGCGGCCCAGCGGCTGCAGGCTGCCACCGGCGGCGGTGCATTCGGCGGCGCTGGGCGTTGTCGGTGTCGCTGCGGTGGTGTCTGCAGGTGGGGCACTGCTGCACCCGGCCAGGGCGAACAGGAGAGACAGCATCAGGGGCAGGCGCATGGACGGTTCCTTGAAGGATGGGAGAAAGCAGGGAAAAGACGTGCCCCGCAGCATGCGCGATCGCGTGCATGCAGGGCGTCGGCGCTTAGTCCTGCGGCGGGCTGGCTTCGTCGCCGGCCACGTCCTCGTCCTCGCCGCTCATGTCGCCGAGCAGGTCCTGGGTCTGTTCACTGCCCAGCGTTTCCACGCTGCGCAGGCGGCGCTCAATGGTGCGCGTCTTGCGGCTGGCTTCGCCGAGGCTGCGGCCGACGGTGGTGATCTGCTTCTCGGCCTTTTCCAGGATGCCGGCGAACTTGCCGAACTCGCTCTTGACCGCACCGAGCAGGCCCCACACTTCACTGGAGCGCTGTTCGATGGCCAGCGTGCGGAAGCCCATCTGCAGGCTGTTGAGCAGCGCGGTCACGGTGGTCGGGCCGGCCACCACCACGCGATGGTCGCGCTGCAGCAGGTCGATCAGGCCGGGGCGGCGGATCACTTCGGCGTACAGGCTTTCAGTGGGCAGGAACATCACCGCGAAATCGGTGGTGTGTGGCGGGGCGATGTACTTGTCGCAGATCGATTTGGCCTGGATGCGGATCGCGCGCTCGAGCTGCGCGCCCTGCACGCGCACGCCCTCGACGTCGCCCTGCTCCTGCGCATCGAGCAGGCGCTCGTAATCCTCGCGCGGGAACTTGGAATCGATCGGCAACCACACCGGGGTGTCTTCATGGCCGCGGCCCGGCAGGCGCACGGCGATATCGACGATCTCGTTGCTGTCCGGGCGCACTTTGACGCCGCGCGCGTACTGCTCCTGGGTGAGCGTCTGCTCGAGGATGTTGTCCAGCTGCACTTCGCCCCAGCTGCCGCGGTTCTTGACGTTGGTCAGCACGCGCTTGAGGTCGCCCACGCCGGTGGCCAGCTGCTGCATCTCGCCAAGCCCGCGCTGGACCTGCTCCAGCCGCTCGGAGACCAGCTGGAACGAAGCACCCAGGCGGGTTTCCAGGGTGGTCTGCAGCTTCTCGTCCACGGTCACGCGCATCTGGTCGAGCTTCTCGGCGTTGTCGCTCTGCAGGCTCTTGAGCTGCTGCTCGAGCGTGGCGCGCATCTCGCCGATACGCTGCTCGTTGCGCTGGGTCATTTCCTGCAGGCGCAGGCCCAGCGATTCACCCAGGCGCTGCTGCGACTGCCCGGTTTCCTCGCGGCCCAGGCGCGCGTCTTCGGCCAGAGCCTGGCGCAGCGCGGCCATGTGGCTGTCGGTGCGCGTGGTCAGGTCCACCAGCTGCTGGCCGAACGCTTCAATGCGCGCCTGCTGCTGTTGCCCGAATGCTTCCAGCTGCGCACGCACTTCCTGCATGCGCAGTGCCAGCAGGTCGCCGGTGCGCTGCTGGCTGAGCGTGCTTTCCTCGCGTGCCTTGCGCGCGTCTTCACCGAGCGCATCGCGCAGCAGGTCCAGGCGCTGGTCGGTGCGGGTGGAGAGATCGGTCAGCGCGCGCGCGAAACTCTCCAGCCGGGCATCCTGCTGGCGGCCCAGGCCTTCGAGCTGCTCACGCAGTTCGCTGCGGCCGACCCGCGCTTCCTCGCGCAGGGTCTGTTCGAGGCCGCCGTTGCCGGAACGCCGCAGCAGCGCGAGCAGCTGCAGCACGAGGACGGCACACACCAGGCCGCCGAGAATGAGGAATTCGGTTTGCATGCGCCAAGTGTAGGCCGCGGCGGTCTCATTGGCTGCGTCAGAACCCTTCGAGCACGAGCTTGCCGCGCGCGCGGTGGCTCTCGATCAGGGCGTGCGCCTGACGCAGGTTGGCGGCGTTGATGCGGCCGTAGTGTTCGCCCAGCGTGGTGCGCAGCACGCCCGCGTCGATCAGCGCGGCGACGCGCTCGAGCAGCTCGTGCTGGCGCTGCACATCGGGGGTGTTGAAGCTGGAGCGGGTGAACATCGATTCCCAGTGCAGGGACAGGCTCTTGCGCTTGAGCGCCATCACATCGAGCTGGCCGGGATCGTCGATCAGCGCCAGCTGGCCCTGCGGCGCGAGCACCGCGACGATCTGGTCGTAGTGCTGGTCGGTATGGGTCAGGCTGGCCACGTGGCTGACCTCGGCGATGCCCAGGCGCTGCAGGCCTTCGCTCAGCGGCTGGGTGTGGTCGATCACGTGGTGCGCGCCCAGCGCGTAGACCCAGTCCTGGGTATCTGGGCGCGAGGCGGTGCCGATCACGGTCAGGCGGGTCAGCTGGCGAGCCAACTGGACCAGGATCGAGCCGACGCCACCGGCGGCACCGATCACCAGCAGGGTCTGCCCTTCGCCGCCGTTTTCCGCGATGCGCAGGCGATCGAACAGCAGCTCCCAGGCCGTGATCGCGGTCAGCGGCAACGCCGCGGCGGCGGCGTCATCCAGGCTGGCCGGCTTGTGGCCGACGATGCGCTCGTCCACCAGCTGGTACTCGGCATTGCTGCCGGCGCGGCCGATCGCGCCCGCATAGAAGACCGCGTCGCCGGGCTGGAACAGGGTCACCGCGTCGCCCACCGCATCCACGATGCCGACCGCGTCGAAGCCCAGTACGCGCGGCTCGGTGACCGCCACGCCGGTGCGGACCTTGGTATCGACCGGGTTCACCGAGATCGCGCGGACCTCGACCCGCAGATCGCGCGGGCCGGGGGTGGGGATCGGCAGGGTGATGTCCACCAGCGCGGCGGGGTCGCTGATCGGCAGGCCATGCTGGGTATAGGCGACGGCTTTCATCGGGGGAGATCCAGTGGGGAAGGCGGACAGCGTGCGCTTCACGGCGGGGTGGAGAAAGGCGCAAAATCGGGCAGCACTTTCACTGCAGGAATGAAAATGATCCGGTTCGACGACCTCGCCCTGTTCGTCCGCACCGCCGCGCTGGGCAGCTTTTCCAACGCCGCACGCGAGGCGGATCTGCTGCCCGGCCAGGTTGCTGCGGCGGTGGCGCGGCTGGAACGCGAGCTGGACCTGCGCCTGTTCGTGCGCTCCACCCGCAGCCTGCGCCTGACCGCCGAGGGCGCGCTGTACCTGCCCTATGCGCAGGAGGTGCTGGCCGCGCTGCGCGAGGGCGAGGCCCGGGTGCGCGGCGAGGATGCCGAACTGCGCGGCACGCTGCAGGTGGCCGCACCCTCGGATCTGGGCCGCAACCTGCTGCTGCCATGGCTGACCGAGTTCCGCGCCGCGCACCCGAAGCTGCAGCTGCGCCTGCAGTTGTCCGACCAGGTGGCCGATGTGTTCCGCGATCCGGTCGACATCGCCTTCCGCCTGGGCCGCTTCGACAACGCCAGCTATGTCGCCCTGCCCCTGCTGCCCGGCAATCGCCGGGTGCTGGCCGCATCACCGGACTACCTGGCCCGGCACGGTACGCCGGACAACCTGGAAGCGCTGAAGGAGCACCACTGCCTGCTCTATCAACTCGCTGGGCGTGCCTATGACCGCTGGAGCTTCGAGGCCGATGGTCGGCGCACGGTGATCCCGGTGCGCGGCAACATGGTCTGCGACGATGCCGACGTGGTCCGGCGCTGGGCAGTGGCGGGGGAAGGCATCGTGTTCAAGTCGTGGCTGGATATCTGCGCCGATGTGCAGGCCGGGCGCCTGCAGGTACTGCTGGACGGGGCCGGCGACAGTCTTCCGTTGAACCTGGTGTGCCCGCACCGCAAGCAGTTCTCGCCCGCCATCCGGCAGCTGCATGCAATGTTTGCGCAACGGCTGCAGCCACTGCTCGCCGGGTTGCCGGCCGGCGCGCGCTGACGCTATCGCCCGGCGCGCGGCTGCCGGACAATGCCCCTCCCCCCGTAGTCGAGTCGCCGCCATGCCGTGGATGGGCATCCAGGATCTGTGGACCTTTGTTGCTGCCGTGCTGGTGTTCCTTGCACTGCCGGGCCCAGGCACCTTCACCCTGCTCACCGCCACCGGGCGCGGCGGGGTGCGCGGCGGTTACACGGCGCTGTTCGGCCTGCTGCTGGGCGACCAGATCCTGATGTGGCTGGCGGTAGCCGGTGTGGCGGCGCTGCTCAAGGCCAACCCGCTGGTGTTCCACGCGGTGCAGTACCTCGGCGCGGCGTACCTGGTGTGGATCGGCATCGGCCTGCTGCGCGCACCGCGCGCCCAGGGCGAGGAAGGTGGCATCCGCCTCACGCCGGGCCACTACTTCCGCCAGGCGGTGCTGATCAACCTGCTCAACCCGAAGGCGATCATCTTCTACATGGCCTTCCTGCCGTTGTTCATCGATCCGGCACGGCACCAGGGTGTGGTGACGTTTGCGACCATGGCGCTGATCATCTTCGTCATGGGGCTGGCCTACTGCTCGGTGCTGATCGGGGTGGGCAACCTGCTGCGCCGTCGGATTCTGCAGCACCCGCGTGTCGGGCTTTGGCTGAGGCGGGTCGCAGGGGTGTTCCTAGTCGGGTTCGGTGTGCGGCTGGGCGCGAGCGGCTGAACCCTTGCAGGCCGGCAGGGTGCACGATGACAGCGCGCGTCGTGTTCGGCTGCGGATAGGCAGCATCATCGCGACGCTCGGTTTTCATTCAAACATTGAGATTCCCCTGCGTACCGGCGAGGTGTCCAATCGGCGCCATCGTCCAACGTCGCCTCACCGGCGCGTGCGCAACACTGCGGGGACCCATGCCGCCACCTGTCTACTTCGTGCAGCACCTGAGCGGTCATGACGAGCGCCTGCTCGGCATGCACACCCGGCGCATCGATCTGGCCCATCCCGCCGTGACCCGCATCGTCGCGGGGCTTCAGCCGCTGGACCGGATCGATCTGCGTACGTGCCTGTTCGACTGCCACGCCAGCCTGGTGCTTGGGCTGCGCCATCGCATCGCCGAGGCCGAAGCGGCGGCGCAGGGCTGGCGTCTGTTCGATGCCGACGGCGTGTTGTGCTGCAAGCGCTTCCCCGGGGATGCGCAGGTGATCTATCCACAGGGCCATCCACCGCAGGCAGACTGGGCACGCGCCCTGCTGCCCGGCACCGGCCCAGCCGCGCGCGTCAGCGCCGCATCACCTCACGCAGGTGGTCGATGAACACCCGCAGCTTGGGCGCCATCTGCTCACGTGCCGGGTAGTAAAGGTGGAAACCGGCGAACGGCTGCTGCCAGTCCTGCAGCACGCACTGCAGCCGGCCGGCCGCCACATCGCCGGCGTACAGCGCCTCGAATCCCTGGGCCAGGCCAATGCCCCGGGTGACGGCGGCATGGATCAGCCCGGCGTCGTTGAACACCAGCCGGCCCGCCACCTCGACCTCGAAATCGCGACCCTCGCCGGTGAACTCCCACGCCATCCGCCGGCCGGTGCTGAGCCGGTGCACGATGCACTCGTGCGCGACCAGGTCGGCCGGGGTCGCGGGCACGCCGTGCGTGGCCAGATAGTCCGGCGTGGCCACCACCACCTGGCGTTCCAGCGGCCCGATCGGCACCGCGATCATGCCGCGGGCCAGGCTTTCGCCCAAGCGGATCCCCGCGTCGAAGCCGCCGGCGACCAGATCGGTCAGCGCGGTTTCCACGAACAGCTCCACCTCGATCTGTGGATAACGCGCCAGGAAGCCGGGCAGGTGCGGCAGCACCAGCAGTTCGGCAGCGATCCGCGGCACGTTGATGCGCAGCTTGCCGGCGGGGACATCGCGCACCTGGTCCAGGTCGTCGAACGCGGCGTCGATCCGGGCCAGGCCCTCGCGTACCTGCGCCAGGAAGCGTGCGCCCTGCTCGGTCAGGCCGACCCGGCGCGTGGTCCGGTGCAGCAGCCGCACGCCAAGGTGGGCCTCCAGCGCGCGCACCGTCTGCGAGAGCGCCGAGGGCGATACGCCCAGCTCGTCGGCGGCCCGGGTGAAGCTGGCATGGTGCGCGACGCGGGCGAAGGCAACCACGGCGGGCAGGGGATGCTGAGCGCTCATTGTGAAGGCTTGCTTCAAAGATGATGCAGGAGCGGCCAGTTTATCCACATAGTCCGCAGGAGGATGCTGGTCCTGTTCCTTCCCTTCCCCGGAGTACTTCATGCAGACCCGCACCCTTGGCCGTGATGGCCCCACCGTTTCCGCGCTCGGCCTGGGCTGCATGGGCATGAGCGCCTTCTATGGCGGCCGCGGCAGCGATGCCGACGCGATCGCGGTCATCCACCGCGCGCTGGAACGCGGCGTCACCCTGCTCGACACCGCCGACATGTACGGCCCGCACACCAACGAGGTGCTGGTCGGCAAGGCGATCGCCGGCCGCCGCGACCAGGTGTTCCTCGCCACCAAGTTCGGGATCAGGCTGGAGCCGAGCGACACCGCCGCGCGCAGCGTCGATGGCCGCCCCGAGTACGTGATCGCCGCCTGCGAGGCCAGCCTGCAGCGGCTGGGCGTGGACCACATCGACCTGTACTACCAGCACCGCGTGGACGGCACGGTGCCGATCGAGGACACCGTGGGGGCGATGGCGCGGCTGGTCGAACAGGGCAAGGTGCGCTTCCTCGGCCTCTCCGAAGCCTCGGCAAGCACGATCCGCCGCGCCCATGCGGTGCATCCGATCACCGCGGTGCAGACCGAGTACTCGCTGTGGTCGCGCGATCCGGAAGCCAACGGTGTGCTGGCGACGGTGCGCGAGCTCGGCATCGGCTTCGTGCCCTACTCGCCGCTGGGCCGTGGCTTCCTGACCGGCGCGATCCGCAGCCCGGCCGATTTCGACGCCGATGACTACCGCCGCCAATCGCCGCGTTTCCAGGGCGAGAACTTCGACCGCAACCTGGCGCTGGTCGACGCGGTCACCGCGATGGCCAAGACCCAGGGCGTGAGCCCCGGGCAGCTGGCCCTGGCCTGGGTGCTGGCGCAGGGCGAAGACCTGGTGCCGATCCCGGGCACCAAGCGGCTGGCCTATCTGGAAGAGAACCTCGGCGCGCTGCAGGTGCAGCTGAGCGCCGACGCGCTGGCCCGGATCGATGCGATCTTCCCGGCCCATGCCGCCGCCGGCCCGCGTTATGCCCCTGCGGCCATGGCAACGTTGAACCGCTGACCTCCACCGGCCGGATCGGCATGCTCGATCCGGCCGAGGCTGCCGACAGCGTGCGCGGGGGAGGACAATGGCCCTCTTTCTGCCTGGTTGGACCCTGCCCCATGCGCTGGCTCGCCCCGCTGTTGCTGCTGCTGGCCATCGCGCCGGCACACGCCGATGAGATCCGCTGCCTGACCGGCGGCAGCCGCCAACAGATCCACCTTGAATGGAAACTCCCCGAGGGCACTGCCGACGGTGAGCGGGTCAGCCATGTGCGTTACGCCGGCAAGACCGCGTGGCTGCGGCTGACCCTGGCCTCGCAGGAGAGCACCGTACTGGCCGAGGATCGCCCTTGGCAGTTCGATACGGTGTGGGACGAGCACCTGGACGGCAAGGTCATCGGCCACTATGCGATCAGCACCCAGGGCGCGCGCATCTATGGCTTCTCCTACACCAACGCGCGGACGGGCCAGCAGACCGTGTTCGGTGAAGACGTCGGTGCGATGACCGACACGGGCTGCCACTGGGAATGAGCGTCCGGCCTTTGTGCCGGTTTCGTCACCTTCGCCTCAGTCATGCGGGCCGTGCAGCCGCTTACGACGCTTGGCAGTAGTAATGCTGCGCCGCGTTCGGTAAAACTCGCAGACTTGTCGTTCACAGTCATCCACCGCGAGGCCCCATGTCATTGCTCCGGCGCAAGTCCCTAGACACTGTCACCGTCCATGAAGCCGGCAGGCAACTGATCCCGACCCTGAGTTGGCCGCACCTGATCGCGCTGGGCATCGGCGCCATCGTCGGCACCGGCATCTACACCCTGATCGGTGTCGGCGCGAACCTGGCCGGCCCCGCGGTGCTGATTTCCTTCGCCATCGCCGGCGCGGTCTGCGCCTGCGCGGCCCTGTCCTATGCCGAGCTGTCGACGATGATGCCGGCCGCCGGCAGCGCCTACACCTACAGCTACACCGCCCTGGGCGAGGTGGTGGCCTGGGTGGTCGGCTGGAGCCTGATCCTGGAGTACTCGCTGGTGGTGAGCACGGTCGCGGTCGGGTGGTCCGGCTACGCGGTCGGCTTCCTGCACGGCTTCGGGATCGACCTGCCCTTGATGCTGACCGCCGGCCCCCACGTGGAAGGCGGCTTCATCAACCTGCCGGCGGTGCTGATCACCTTCCTGGTGGCCGGCATGCTGATGGCCGGCACCAAGGAAAGCGCGACCCTCAACGCAGTCCTGGTGGTGATCAAGATCATCGCGCTGACCGTGTTCGTGGCGATCGCCCTGCCGCACTTCGATACCGGCCACATGGAGCCGTTCATGCCGTTCGGCTTCGTCAAGTCGCTGGGCGCCGATGGCGTGGAACGCGGGGTGATGGCGGCCGCCGCGATCATCTTCTTCGCGTTCTACGGCTTCGATGCGATCTCCACCGCCGCTGAAGAAACCAAGAAGCCCGAGCGCGACCTGGCGATCGGCATCATCGGCTCGATGGTCGGTTGCACCATCATCTACGTGCTGGTGGCGCTGGCCGCCGTGGGTGCGATGAGCTACACGATCTTCGGCCAGAGCGCCGAGCCGCTGGCGCTGATCCTGCGCGAGCTGGGCAGCCCGGGTGCGGCCAAGTGGATCGGCGCTGCCGCCGTGATCGCGCTGCCGACCGTGCTGCTGGCCTTCCTGTACGGCCAGAGCCGCATCTTCTTCGTCATGTCGCGCGATGGCCTGCTGCCGCGCGGTCTTTCCAAGGTCAGCGCGCGCACCGGCACGCCGGTCGCCACCACGCTGTTCACCGCGGTGCTGGTGGCCGCGCTGGCCGGCGTGGCACGTCTGGACGAGATCGCCGCGCTGGCCAACGCCGGCACGCTGGCCGCGTTCACCGCGGTGGGCCTGTGCCTGGTGGTGCTGCGCAAGCGCGAGCCGAACCGCGTGCGCAAGTTCCGCACGCCGCTGGCCTACGTGGTCGGCCCGCTGGCGGTGATCGGCTGTGTGTACCTGTTCTTCAGCCTGCCGAGCACCACGCAGTTGTACTTCCTGGCGTGGAACGTTCTGGGCCTGATCGCCTACTTCGCCTACGGGCGTCGCAATGCGGTCCTGGGCAAACGCTGAGCTATCGCGCCGGCCACCGGGCCGGCGATGAGCGGGGATGAAAAAGGCAGGCCCAGGGCCTGCCTTTTTCGTTGTTGGCAGCGGTGACGCCACCCTGCCGCGCAGCGCGCGACGCGCCACTGGCCTCAGGGTTTCGCGGCGGCGACCTTGGCCGCGTGATCCTGCGCCTGCTGCATGACGCGCAGCAGGTTGCCGCCCCAGATACCGGCGATCTGTTTCTCGCTGTAGCCCTTGCGCAGCAGCCACGCGGTGATCTTCGGCAGCTGGCTCACGTCGGGCAGATCAGCCAGGCCGCCGCCGCCATCCCAGTCCAGCCCGATGCCCACGTGTTCGGGGCCGACCACCGTGAGGATGTGCTCGAAATGCGCGAAGAAATCGTCGAGCGTGGCCTTGCGCAGCGGAATGCGCTGGTCGATTTCCTCCAATCCCTTCTTCAGCGCGACACCCTGCTGGATGCTCATGCCGTCGTAATCGGTGCCCAGCTGCGCCATCAGCGCCGTCTCGGCCGCCTTGCGCGCCTCACTCTTGGCGGTGTCGATCAGATAACCACCATAGGCGTTGACCTGGATCACGCCGCCGGCCTTGGCCAGCCGCTTCAGACGCGCATCGTCGAGGTTGCGCGGATGGTTGTAGATCGCCTTGGCCGAGCTGTGCGAGAGCACGAACGGCACCGGCATGCGCTCGATCAGATCATCGAACACCGCATCGGCGGCATGCGACTGATCGATCACGATGCCCAGCCGCACCGCTTCATCCACCAGCGCCTTGCCGGCCGGACTCAGGCCCTTCCACTCGGCGCCCTTGGGATCGGTGGCCGAATCGGCGAACTCGTTGTTGGCGAAATGCACCGTGCTGAGCAGGCGCAGGCCGGCCAGGTGGTAGTAGCTGAGCAGCGTGGGATCGTCGACCAGCGGGCTGGCGTTCTCCATGCTGATGTAGACCACGCGCTTGCCGGCGGCCTTGATGCGCGCGGCATCGGCGGCGGTCAGCGCGAGCTGGAAGGTGTCCGGATGCGCGGCGAGCATCTCGCGGATCTCGGTCAGCCGCAGCAGGCCGGCATCGCGGTCATGCTGGTGCGCCTGCGCGCTGCGGTCGCCCTGATCGGTGTAGATCGCCCAGAAGCCGCCGTCGAGCGCGCCTTCGACCATGCGCGGGTAGTCCACCTGCGACAGTGCGTTGTGGTCGTGCCGCTGGGTGATGTCGAAGCCGGCGCGGTGGAAGTTGGCCGGCGTATCCAGATGGCTGTCCAGGGTGAGCAGCCGCTGCTGCAGCGTGGACGCCCTGGCCAGTTCCTGCGGGGTGAAGTCGACCGCGTGGGCGGCCAGTGGCGTGCACAACGCCAGCGAGACCAGCAAAGACAGACTGCGCAACGTCATGACGCCTCACCTTGGGTTGTAGAGCCACGCCATGCGTGGCTGGGCTTGATCTGGCCCGCGAAGCCACGCATGGCGTGGCTCTACGGTCCCGGGTTCAACGGGTCTGGCCCGGTCAGACCTCAATCCACCACGCGGCAGAACACCGCCTTGAGATACCGCGATTCCTGCACGTGGGCCATGAACGGGTGATCCGGACCGGCGCCGGCCACCTTCAGGATCTGGATGGTGCGGCCGGCGTAGAAGGCGGCGCGGCGCAGCATGTCCAGGAACTGATCTTCGGCCACCAGGCCGGTGCACGAGAACGTGGCGAGCAGGCCACCGGGCTTGACCACCCCCAGCGCCAGCTTGTTCATGTCCAGATACTTCTTCAGCGCGGTGATGACCTGATCGCGGTCGCGGGTCATCTTGGCCGGGTCCAGGATCACCACGTCGAACTGCTCGCCGCGGTTGGAAGCATCGCGCAGCCACGGGAAGATGTCGGACTGGATGAACTTCGGGCGCACGTTGTTGAGCTTGGCGTTGCCCTTGGCGATGGCGATCACGTCTTCATCGATGTCGATGCCGACCACCTCGGCCGCACCGCGCGCGGCGGCGTACACCGCAAAGCCACCGGTGTTGCAGCACAGGTCCAGCACGGTCTTGCCTTCCACCTGCTGGCTCAGCCATTGGCGGTTCTCACGCTGATCGGCGAAGAAGCCGGTCTTGTGCGCACCGGCCGGGTCGGCGCGGAACTTCACGCCGTACTCGGTGATCACCGAGGCTTCGGTGGTGGTGTTGCCGTGGAAGTCGAAGCTTTCCTGCTTCTGCACGTGTTCGTCGGCGAAGCTGTGGAAACGGCAGCCCGGGAATTGTTCGCGCAGGGCTTCATACACCCACTCGCGGTGGCGGAACATGCCGGCGGCGAAGAATTCGACCACGACCAGGTCGCCATAGCGATCCACGACCAGGCCGGACAGACCGTCACCTTCGCTGTGGACCACGCGCCAGGCATCGGAGATCTCGTCCAGCTTGAGCACCTCACGGCGCAGCGACACCGCCTGGGCGATCTTGCGCGAGAACCAGCCGGCGTCGACCGGGATGCCCTGATCGGTCTCCAGGATGCGCACGGCAATGCGCGAATGACCGTTGTAGAAGCCACGCCCGATCCACTCGCCGTCCACGCCGACAACGTCGACGATGGCACCGGGTTTGGGACGGACGGCCGGCTTTTCGACCAGTTTCTGGAATATCCACGGGTGGCTGGAGCGCCAGGCGTTCTTGAGGCGGACAACGGGGGCAGGGGTATTCATGGGCGTATTGTAAACGGGAAGCCTGCAGCCCTCGGCGCTGGGAGCGACGCCGCTGGCGCTCTGGTGGTGACGGCCGCTGGCCGTCAGCGCGCTAAACCCGGCCGCTACGTGGTTGATGGCCAGCGGCCGTCACTACCGGTTGGGGCGTTTCGTTCAGCCGCACCGGGGCATGGAAAGGATTTGACGCCGGCCCCGGCACCCCGCAGAATCGGCCCCAGAAGGGGAGTAGCTCCCAGACGTTGTCGCCGTCAATTCGAGCCCGCAGGCTCCGGTGCAACGGCAGTCCCACCCATCGGGACTGCGAGCGAGACCTTCGCCGTATGGCGAAGCTCTGTCCCTGGATCCCCCCGATCCTCCGTTGCAGATCCTCGCCATCCGGCTTGAGGCAATCTATTTTTCCAACGGATAAACCCAATGCAGACGATCGGTAATGTGTGGTTGTGGGGCGGCTTCGGCGCGGTGGTGATCATCGCGCTGCTGGTCGACCTCGTCTTGATGCGACACGGCGGCCCCCACAAGGTCACCTTCAAGGAGGCCCTGTGGTGGTCCATCGGCTGGGTCGCCCTGGCCCTGGCCTTCAACGGTGGCCTCTGGTATTACCTGAACGAGACTGCCGGCCAGGTGGTGGCCAACAAGGTCGGCCTGGAGTTCCTGACCGGTTACCTGGTCGAGAAAGCCCTGGCGGTGGACAACATCTTCGTGTTCCTGATGATCATGGGCTACTTCGCAGTGCCCGAGGAACAGCGTCAGAAGGTATTGATCATCGGCATCCTGGGCGCGATCGTGCTGCGTACGATCATGATCTTCGCCGGCAGCGTGCTGCTGACCAAGTTCCACTGGCTGCTCTACGTGTTCGGCGCGTTCCTGCTCTTCACCGGCTGGAAGATGTGGTTCTCGGCCGGCAGCGAGCCGGATCTAGAGACCAACCCCGCCCTGCGCTGGATGCGCAAGCACCTGCGCCTGCTGCCCGACTATGCCGGCAACGCCATGAGCGTCATGCGCGATGGCAAGCGCTGGTTCACGCCGCTGTTCGTGGTGCTGATCCTGATCGCGGTCACCGACGTGATCTTCGCGGTGGACAGCATCCCGGCGATCTTTGCCATCACCACCGACCCGTTCATCGTGCTGACCTCCAACGTCTTCGCGGTGCTGGGCCTGCGCGCGATGTTCTTCCTGCTGGCCGGCATGGCCGATCGCTTCCACCTGTTGCCGTACGGCCTGGCCCTGGTGCTGGCCTTCATCGGCATCAAGATGATGCTGATCGACCTCTTCAAGATCCCCACCCCGATCTCGCTGGGCGTGGTGGCGGTGATCATCGCCGCGACCGTGGTGTTGAGCCTGAAGAACCCGCCGAAAGAAGGCGGCCACGCCTGACCGACCGTGCCGCCTGCGGGATTGTCCCGCAGGCGGTACCTCTCTCTCCCACGACGTTGCCCTTGTGTTCATCCGGGGCGACGCCATCCCTAAGGGTATGAACGCCAACCTGCCCCAGCCCACCGGCGCGCCGCCGGTTCCGTCCCGCAACGACCGTGGTGGTGTACTGCGGGCGTTCAACCTGAGCCTGGCCTTCGTGGTGCTGCTGGTCGCGGTGTATACCGCCCAGGGCCACTTCGACTGGCGTCCGTGGGCCGTGGCCCCGCTGGACAAGGCCGGCCTGCTCGGCCTTCTCGGTGCACCGCTGCTGCACGGCTCGATCCAGCATCTGGGTGCCAACGCGGCAGCCCTGCTGATCCTCGGCACCCTGGCCGGCAGCGTGTATCCCAAAGCAACGCTGCGCGCGCTGCCCCTGCTGTGGCTCGGCTCGGGCCTGGGTGCCTGGTTGCTCGGCGATCTGGGCAGCCGCCATCTGGGCGCCAGTGGCATCACCCACGGCCTGATGTTCCTGGTGTTCGTGCTCGGCCTGCTGCGCCGCGACCGGCCAGCGATCGCTGCCGGGCTGATCGCCTTCCTGTTCTACGGCAGCATGCTGCTGACCATCCTGCCGCACGAGCCGGGCGTGTCCTGGCAATCGCATATGGGCGGTGCCTTTGCCGGCATCATCAGCGCGCTGCTGTTCCGCCTCTCCGACCCGATGGCGCCGCGCAAACGCTACAGCTGGGAGGATGAGGAAGAGGACGACATCGAGGCAGCGCGCGACGCCGATCTGGAGCCGCCCTCCCCGACCCGCGTGCCGGTGCTGTGGCAACCGCGCGAGGGCCGCGACTTCGTGGTGCTGCCGTTCCGGCGGCGCGATGAAGGGTCATCGCTGGATTGACCGGCGACGCCATCTGATGGCATGCCGGGGTAGAGCCACGCCATGCGTGGCTGCCGTGCGCCGGACATTCCGATATCGCGCCGATCACGAGCGTACCGACCAACGGTCGGTACCTACCGGCTCGCCGGTGCGCCATCCCCATCCACCGCACGCCTGCCCAGCGCCGGGTCATCGGTGAAGAAGGCATCGATGCCGGTGGCCAGATAGGCCCGCATCTCGGCGACCGAACCTTCCGCGTTGCGGGTATTCGGCTCGCCGCTGCGGAACTCCGCGGCCTGGAAGTAGTTTTCCGGCCGGAACGTATACGGCACCACCATCAAGCCGGCCGCATGCGCATCACGCACCAGGGAAGTCGGGGTGCCGAGCTTCCCCTGGGCGTCCAGCGGAATGACCATGCGCAGGCTTGGGCCGATGCCGTCGGCGTAGGTGGCCACGTCGCGCAGCCCGGCCGGGGTGATCAGGTCGGCATAGCGCTGGCTGCCCTTGGCCGCGAGTACATCACCGGGCTGCTGCTTGGGATCGCCGAGCAGCTGCAGCAGGCGGATATTGCTGTCGCGGCCGAGCTTGCCGCGCAGGTAACGCAGGTTGCCGACCTCGAAGGACTGGATCGTCACCGGCGCCACGCGGGTATAGGCGTTGCCCTGCAGCGTGGCCAGCACCTTGTCTTCCATCGGCAGGCCGATGCCCTTGAAGTAGGTGCCGTGTTTGATCTCGGGCACCAGCCCGATGCCGCGGTTGGCGCGGCCGGCCTGCTGCACCAGGAAGGCGATGATTTCGTCCAGCGTGGCGATGCGGAACTGGCCGTCGAACGCGGTGCTGCGCAGCTGCGGCAGGCGCTCGCGGGCGTACAGCGTCTTCAGTTCGGCCAGGCTGAAGTCTTCGGTGAACCAGCCTTCGATGCGCTCGCCGTCGATGGTCTTGACGGTCTTGCGGCTGGCGAATTCGGGGTGCGCGGCCACATCGGTGGTGCCGCCGATCTCGTTCTCGTGCCGCGATACCAGCACGCCGTCCTTGGTCATCACCAGGTCCGGCTCGATATAGTCGGCGCCATCGGCGATGGCCTGCGCGTACGCGGCGAGCGTGTGCTCAGGCAGCAGCGCACTGGCGCCGCGGTGGCCGTAGACGGCGGCCCTGGCCGGCGTGGAGGAAGACGATTCAGCGCTCATGGCCACCGATGGTGCCACGGCCAGCGACACCAGCAACACACCTCCCCACAACTGCTTGGACACTGCAAACCCCTGTCGATAAAGAACCCGGTCAGTCTGCTGCAAGGCTGTGACAGCGCGAAGAAAGGCCGCGTGCCTACTTCCCGATACAGAAGCTCGAGAAAATCCGCCCCAGCAGGTCATCGGCGCTCATCCGCCCGGTAATCTCGCCCAGCGCCTCATGGGCCAGGCGCAGTTCCTCCGCCGCCAGCTCCAGATGCTCGTGGACCAGCTCCGATTCGGCGCGCTCGGCATGGCCGATGGCCTGGCTGATCGCCTCGACGTGGCGGGCGCGCGCGGAGAACTCACCGTCCACGCTGTCGCCGGCACTGCCGCTGGCCAGCGCGCGCAGGCGTGCGTGCAGCTGATCCAGGCCGAGGCCGGTCGCGGCCGAGACATGCACCACGTCTGCACGAGCGTCGGACGGCATCGCGGCCAGCAGATCGCTCTTGTTGTGGATCCACAGCTGCTGCGGCACATCGTCGATGCTGTCGCCCACCGCGTCGCGGCCGGCCTGCGGATCGCGTGCATCGACCACCACGATGGCCAGGTCGGTGCGCTGCATCTCCACGCGCGCCCGGCGCATGCCTTCGCGCTCGATCGCGTCGCCGCCGTCGCGCAGGCCGGCGGTGTCGACCAGCGTGAGCTCAAGACCGTCGATGCGGATGGTCTCGCGCAGGGTGTCGCGGGTGGTCCCGGCGATGTCGGTGACGATCGCCCGTTCACTGCCGGCCAGCGCATTGAGCAACGAACTCTTGCCGGCGTTCGGCGGCCCGACCAGCACGGCGTGCAGGCCGTCGCGCAGTTTGCGGCCGCGTTCGGCATCCTCGCGGAGCCGGATCAACGCCTGCAGGGCGGTGACCAGGCCACTGCGCACCTGCGCCCCGCCGAGGGTATCGAGCGGTTCGTCGGCGAAATCGATTGCCGCCTCCACGTGGATCCGCAGCAGAACAAGCTGTTCTGCGACCTCGTCCACACGGCGCGAGAACACGCCGTCCAGCGAGCGGCGCGCCGCGCGCGCTGCGCGGGTATCGCTGGCAGCGATCAGGTCGGCGATCGCCTCGGCCTGGGCCAGGTCGAGCTTGCCGTTGAGGAAGGCGCGCTCGCTGAACTCACCGGGTCGTGCCTGGCGTGCGCCCAAGGCAATGCAGCGCGCGACCAGCTGCTGCAGCACCACCGGGCTGCCGTGCCCCTGCAGTTCCACCACCTCTTCGCCGGTGAAGCTGTTCGGCGCCGGGAACCACAGCGCGATGCCGTCGTCGATCACCTCGTCGCCCGCATCGCGGAAGCGCGCGTAGTGTGCATGCCGTGGCTGCATCGCGCGCACGCCGATCGCCTCGGCGATGGGCCGCGCCTGCGGGCCGGACAGCCGCAGCATGCCGACGCCGCCAGCGCCGGGCGCGGTGGCGATGGCCACGATGGTGTCGGGGGCATGGGTCATGTCGGGCTCACTGCAGGGTGCGGGGAATCAGGGGGCATTCTACGGACCGCACGGTTGGCCGGACCGCAGATGCAGGAAACCCGCCTTGCGGCGGGTCTCCTGTGTGGCTTACTTCTTGGCGGTGACGACCGGCAGCGGATCGCTGCCATGACGCTTGGTCATCCACCACTGCTGGAGCAGGCCCAGGCCACCGTTGACGACCCAGTACAGCACCAGACCGGACGGCATGAAGGCCATCATGACGCCGAACACCAGCGGCATCAGCTGCATCATCTTGGCCTGCATCGGGTCCATGCCCGGTGCCGGGGTCAGCTTCTGGGTGGCCCACATCACCGCCACGTTGATCACCGGCAGGATGAAGTACGGGTCACGTGCGGTCAGATCCTGGATCCAGCCCAGCCACGGGGCCTGGCGCAGTTCCACCGATTCCACCAGCACCCAGTACAGCGCGAAGAAGATCGGCATCTGGATGAGGATCGGCAGACAGCCGCCCATCGGGTTGATCTTCTCTTTCTTGTACAGCTCCATCATCGCGGTCTGGAACTTCTGGCGGTCATCGCCATAGCGTTCCTTGAGCTGCGCGATGCGCGGCTGGAAGCGACGCATCTTGGCGCCGGACTTGTACTGCACGGCCGAGAGCGGATACAGCACCAGCTTCAGCAGCACCACCAGGCCGACGATCGCCCAGCCCCAGTTGTTGACGACCTTGTGGACCTGGTTGAGGACCCAGAACAGGCCCTGGCCGATGATCGCCATCAGCGAGAAGCGGCTGTAGTCGACCACGCGGTCCAGGCCCTTCACGTCTTCCTTGGCGATCAGGTTGACCAGCTTCGGGCCGACCCACAGGCGGGCTTCGGTGCTGACCTGCTGGCCCGGGGCCACGGTGAAGGCCGGGCCACGCGCTTCGATCTGGTCGCGGCCGTTGTTCTGCGCCAGCGAGTACTGCGCGGCCTGGTCGGCCTGCGGAATCCACGCGGTGAAGAAGTGGTGCTGCAGCATCGCCAGCCAGCCGCCGGTGATGGTGCGGTTGAGGTGGCCGTCGTCCAGGTAATCCTTGAACGCGCGACGCTCGTAACCGTCCTGCGGGCTGAACCAGGTCGCGCCGTTGAAGCTGAACGAGTCCGGGTTGGTCATGCTGCGCGAGAGGATGGTCGGGGTGCGGTCCAGGGTGCGGAACACGTAGCCGCTCCACGGGGCGCTGCCACCGTTGACCACTTCATCCTTCACCGTGATCGCGTACTCGTTGCGACCCAGCGAGTAGGTGCGGCGGATGGTCACGCCGTTCGGGCCGGTCCATTCGAAAGGCACCGTGACCTCGTCCTGGCCCTTGGCCAGCACGAAGTCGTGGTTGTCGCCGACCAGCTTGAAGCCGTTGGCGGCCGGCACCGGCATGGTCTTGTCTTCGCTGATCCAGCCACTCACCGCGCGGTACGGGTGGGTCGCTTCTTCGGTCAGCAGGCGGACCGGCGGGCTGCCTTCTTCCTTGGTCTGCGGGAACTGCAGCAGCTCGGCATCCAGCACCGTGCCACCGTCCAGCACCAGACGCAGGACGTCGGTGGTGATGGTCACGCGGGCCGGACCGGCCTCGGTCTGTGCGGCCGGCTGTGCCGCCGGCAGGGAACCGTCCGCCTGGGGCACGGGCGCACCGGGGATGCTGCCGGCAGCCGCACCCGGCACGCTGGCCTGGGTAGTCTGGGTGGCCACGGCCGGGGTCGGCGGCGCGGCTTTATCGCGGCCCCACTCCATCCACAGCAACACGGCCACCATCAGCCAGGCAAAAATCAGGAAAACGCGGGTCTGGTTCATCAGCGTGCAGGCTCGACGGGGCCGGCACGCAATGCCGGCTCGGACTGGGAAAGGGGTGCAACGCCCAGGGGCGGCGGCATTGTGCCGTCCGCGCCCGGCATGGGCAATGCGCCAAGGCGGCGCAACAGGCGTTCAAAGGCCTGGCGGAGTTCTGAATTGCTGGCGGTACGGGCGGCACTGCGGGCAACGACGACGTAATCGCCGGCACTCATCCACGGCCGTACGTGGCGTGTGGCATCGCGCAACACACGCTTCACTCGGTTGCGACCCACGGCTCGGGGATCGACTTTGCGCGACACCGCAAGACCCAACCTGGCTGGCGTATCGCTCTTCAGCCAGTGCAGGGTCATCAGCGGATCGGACACACGGCGGGCGCCGTTGAAGACCGTTGTATATTCGGCACGCGTACGAACCCGCGCAGAGCGAGGAAATCGCTTGCGCGGGTCGGAACTGCTCACAGTCAGGATTGCGTCTGCCGCGGAAAGCGGCATTGCAATCAAGCGCTCAGGACTTTACGGCCCTTGGCGCGGCGACGCGACAGGATCTTGCGGCCGTCAGCGGTCTTCATACGGGCACGGAAGCCATGGTCGCGCTTACGCTTGAGGTTGCTGGGTTGGAAAGTGCGCTTGGTGGCCATGCGGGCCTCTATATGAAGGGGACGGAAAGAACCGGAAATTCTATAGACCTCATCGAGGTCCCGTCAAGTGTCTGTCACTACGGGAATTCACCGGGCTGTGCAATAGCTGTGGATCGTTTTGTGAATAACTTTGGGACAACCATTCCCGGCCCCCCTCGTCGGTGGTAGTCTGCGCCATCCATTCTTCCCCCCCTTCCGGCCTGCGGTGCGGCGCTTTTGTTCGCCTATCCGCTGGCCCCAGACGATTATTGCCGATGGATGCCTGGTCTCGTTCTCTCGAACGCCTCGAAGCGGAGTTTCCGCCCGAGGATGTTCACACCTGGTTGAAGCCGCTGCAGGCAGATCTGCGCGCGGACAGCCTGGTGCTTTATGCGCCAAACGCCTTCATCGTCGACCAGGTGCGCGAGCTGTATCTGCCGCGCATCAAGGAACTGCTGGCGCACTTCGCCGGGTTCGGCGACGTTTTTCTTGAAATCGGCTCGCGTCCGCGTCCGGTAGAGGCGCAGATCGCGCCGATTCCGGGCCTGTCCGCACCCGCGGCGCCGGCCGAACCCCTGGTGCCGTTCGCCGGCAACATGGATTCGCACTACACCTTCGCCAACTTCGTGGAAGGCCGCAGCAATCAGCTGGGCCTGGCCGCGGCGTTCCAGGCGGCGCAGAAACCGGGCGACCGGGCCCACAACCCGTTGCTGCTGTACGGCGGGACCGGCCTGGGCAAGACCCACCTGATGTTCGCGGCCGGCAATGCGATGCGTCAGGCCAATCCGGCGGCCAAGGTGCTGTACCTGCGTTCGGAACAGTTCTTCAGCGCGATGATCCGTGCGCTGCAGGAAAAAACCATGGACCAGTTCAAGCGCCAGTTCCAGCAGGTGGACGCGCTGCTGATCGATGACATCCAGTTCTTCGCCGGCAAGGACCGTACCCAGGAAGAGTTCTTCCATACGTTCAACGCCCTGTTCGACGGCAAGCAGCAGATCATCCTGACCTGCGACCGGTACCCGCGCGAAGTCGAAGGCCTGGAAGCACGGCTGAAGTCGCGCCTGGCCTGGGGCCTGTCGGTGGCGATCGAACCGCCGGACTTCGAGACGCGCGCAGCGATCGTGCTGGCCAAGGCCCGCGAGCGTGGCACCGATATCCCCGACGATGTGGCGTTTCTGATTGCCAAGAAGATGCGCTCCAATGTCCGCGACCTCGAAGGTGCGTTGAATACCCTGGCCGCACGCGCCAACTTCACCGGCCGTGCGATCACCACTGATTTCGCCCAGGAAACCCTGCGCGACCTGCTTCGCGCCCAGCAGCAGGCGATCAGCATTCCCAACATCCAGAAAACCGTGGCCGACTACTACGGGCTGCAGATCAAGGATCTGCTGTCCAAGCGTCGGACCCGGTCGCTGGCCCGTCCCCGTCAGGTTGCCATGGCCCTGACCAAGGAACTGACCGAACACAGCCTGCCGGAAATCGGCGACGCCTTTGCCGGCCGGGACCACACCACGGTGCTGCATGCCTGCCGGCAGATCCGGACGTTGATGGAAGCAGACGGCAAGTTGCGGGAAGACTGGGACAAGCTGATCCGGAAGTTGAGCGAATGATGCATGTACGCCGCTAAGGCGTCATCGCATAAAACGGTGCAGAATCCGGTAGTAAGCGCGGGATAGGTTGTGGATAAAAAAGCCGCTCGATTCGACGGCAAAGTTATCCACACCTTTCCCCACCCCTTGGGGGCTAGTAATGCAGAGGGTTTCGAGGTCAGAAATCCTTTTGTTTACAAAGGCTTAGTCGTGTTTTCCCGCGATTCTGGCCCTACCAGCACCACCAAGCTTTTGATTTATTCCACATTTTTTTAAAGCATAGGGGCACGGAACCACATGCGTTTCACACTGCAGCGCGAAGCCTTTCTCAAGCCGTTGGCACAAGTCGTCAACGTGGTCGAACGCCGCCAGACCCTGCCGGTTCTGGCTAATTTCCTGGTTCAGGTCCAGAACGGGCAGCTGTCGCTGACCGGTACGGACCTGGAAGTGGAAATGGTGTCGCGGATCGCGGTGGAAGATGCCCAGGACGGCGAGACCACCATCCCCGCCCGCAAGTTGTTCGAGATCATCCGCGCCCTGCCCGACGGCAGCCGGATCACCGTCTCGCAGACCGGTGACAAGATCACCGTGCAGGCCGGGCGCAGCCGCTTCACCCTGGCAACGCTGCCGGCCAACGACTTCCCGTCTGTCGACGAAGTCGAAGCGACCGAACGCGTGGCCATCGGCGAAGCGACCCTGAAGGAACTGATCGAACGCACCGCGTTCGCGATGGCCCAGCAGGACGTGCGGTACTACCTCAACGGCCTGCTGTTCGACCTGCGTGGCGATGCCCTGCGTACCGTGGCGACCGACGGTCACCGCCTGGCGCTGTGCGAAACCGAGCTGGAAAAAGCCAGCGGCGCCAAGCGTCAGATCATCGTGCCGCGCAAGGGCGTGACCGAGCTGCAGCGTCTGCTGGAAAGCGGCGATCGTGAGATCGAGCTGGAAGTCGGCCGCAGCCACGTTCGCGTCAAGCGCGACGATGTGACCTTCACCTCCAAGCTGATCGACGGCCGGTTCCCGGATTACGAGGCTGTGATTCCGATCGGTGCCGACCGCGAAGTGAAGGTGGATCGCGAAGCCCTGCGTGCCTCGCTGCAGCGCGCTGCGATTCTGTCCAACGAGAAGTACCGCGGCATCCGCGTGGAAGTCTCGCCGGGCAACCTGAAAATCAGCGCGCACAACCCGGAGCAGGAAGAAGCCCAGGAAGAGATCGAGGCCGATACCACGGTCAGCGATCTGGCCATTGGCTTCAACGTGAACTACCTGCTGGACGCGTTGTCCGCACTGCGCGACGAGCACGTCGTGATCCAGCTACGCGATTCGAACTCCTCTGCCCTGGTCCGTGAGGCCAGCAGCGAGAAGTCACGTCACGTGGTGATGCCGCTGCGTCTGTGACCTGCGAGGTGTAGGTTCCACGTGGAACCGAGTGGTTCTGAGAAGCCCGGCATTGCCGGGTTTCTTTTTGGGCGAGAGAACGATGTTCCACGTGGAGCATTCTTTTTTCGCGGTGCGTTTGTGGCGTGGCCGTACCGTTCGGCTGATCCTGTGGCGCATCCGCAACGCTCGCGAGCCGGAGGACACGCAGCGAGCGGGACTTTGGCAACGAGCTCCACGAGGTGGTGACCACGTTTGCTCCGGCCCTTCGGTTGGTGCGGCACGGGACGGGGCCAGAGAGCGAATGGCGACGGACGGCTGCCGTGCGTGTCGATTCTGCATACGTCAGCCGAGCGAACTGCGCCAACTGCACGTCCGCTCCGAAGCGCTGCGGTACCCGGCTTTTTGGCCGCTGGATCACAGCTCTATGCTTTTAAAAACTGTATATAAATCTAAAGCTTGGTGGTGGTGGTAGGGCCAGATTTGGTTGAAAAGTAGGTTAAGTGATTGGTTTTAAAGAGGAATATAGGCCTGAAACCCCCGGTAAAACAGGGTCTGAGCCTGGGGGTGATCCTGTGGATATCTTTCGAGGCCGTTCAAGAGGCCCTTTTTATCCACAGATTGCCCATAGGCTGTGCATAAGCCATACAGAGCGGGTGTGGACAGTCTCGTTTGGGTCTGCGCGAGCTGCTCGGGTTCTACGCTTCGGCGATTCGACCTCACGTCCAGATTTCAAGAAAAACAGGGGACCGGCCGCGTCCTGGCTCGCAAGGCGGGCAAAAAACGGTGCGAATTCATTGAAATCTGCAGTACCTCAGTGCTGCGTACGGCGCAGATTTGAATAAATTCAGGCCCCTCCAGCTGGCCATGCGGCGGGAAACGGAGGTTTCACGTGGCGGTGCTGGCCGCAGCGCTGACGTCGGCGGCGAACATCGCGCTTGTCTGGCCCGATGATCGTTGGCGCACCCGAAATGCACGCATGGCAGACCGAGCCGCCATCGCGCTGAACACCGGGACGCACCGACCGGCTCCTTCCGCCCTCGGCGAATGGTCAGGTCGACAACTGGCGCGCGGAGCATCCGGCCACGTGGAACCTGGGCAATGCAGTAAGCTGATCGATTCCCCCTACCCGTCTGCCGCCCCGTGCGGCGTTGATCGTCCGCATGCACATCCGCCGCTTGACCCTGCACCAGGTTCGCCGCTTCGATACCGTCGAACTGGCACCGCAACCGGGCATCAACCTGATCACCGGTGACAATGGCGCCGGCAAGACCAGTGTCCTGGAGGCGCTGCACGTCATGGCGTATGGGCGCAGTTTTCGCGGCCGTGTCCGGGATGGCCTGGTACGCCAGGGCCGGGAGGCGCTGGATGTGTTCGTGGAATGGGATGAGCAGCGCGAAGGTGCCGACACCCCGACCCGTCGCAAGGCCGGGCTTCGCCACAGCGGCCAGGAATGGAAAGGCCGACTGGACGGGGAAGACGTCGCTCAGCTCGGGACGCTGTGCGCCGCACTGGCGGTCGTCACCTTCGAGCCCGGTAGCCATGCCTTGGTCAGCGGCGGCGGCGAACCGCGTCGCCGGTTCCTTGATTGGGGTTTGTTCCACGTGGAACCAGACTTCATGGGTCTGTGGCGGCGGTACTCGCGGGCCCTGAAACAGCGCAATGCCCTGCTCAAGCAAGGAGGGCACCCGAACGCGCTCGATGCGTGGGACCGGGAACTCGCCGAGGCCGGCGAACCGCTGACCACCCGCCGCCAGCATTACCTGGAACGGCTACAGGAACGGACCGTGGAACTGGCCGCCGTACTGGCGCCCAATCTGGGGATCCAGTCGCTGAGTTTGAGCCCAGGGTGGCGCAAGCAGGAGGTTTCGCTCTCCGACGCCCTGCTGCTGGCCCGGGAACGTGACCGCATGGCCGGCTATACGTCGGTCGGTCCGCACCGGGCCGACTGGAGCGTCGGATTTGAGACCATTCCGGGCCGGGATGCACTGTCGCGCGGCCAAGCCAAGCTGACCGCCCTCACCTGCCTGCTGGCGCAGGCCGAGGACTATGCCGAGCAGCGCGGCGAATGGCCGGTGATCGCCCTGGACGATCTGTCGTCCGAGTTGGATCGCCATCACCAGGCGCGGGTGCTGGAACGGCTCAAGGCCGGCCCGGCACAGATCTTCATCACCGCCACCGAGGTGCCGGCGGCGCTGGTGGACGCGACAGATATCACCCGGTTCCACGTGGAACATGGACAGGTCCTGCCTGTGCCATAGTGGTCCCCCAGGGGCCACAGTGCCCGGCTGGTATAATTGCTGTTGCAACCCCTTATTACTCGGCGCCCCGCCTCACGGCGGCGGACCGACCTGCGGAGCCTACGGCAAGCGCAATGACTGAAGAACAGAACATCCCCGCAAACAGCGGCAACTACGACGCCAACAGCATCACCGCCCTGGAAGGCCTCGAGGCTGTCCGCAAGCGTCCTGGTATGTACATCGGCGACGTCCATGACGGCACCGGTCTGCACCACATGGTGTTCGAGGTCGTCGACAACTCCATCGACGAAGCCTTGGCCGGCCACGCCGACCATGTGTCGGTGATGATCCACGCCGATGGCTCGGTCTCGGTGTCGGACAACGGGCGCGGCATCCCGACCGGCAAGCACGAGCAGATGAGCAAGAAGCTCGATCGCGAAGTCTCTGCAGCCGAAGTCGTGATGACGGTGCTGCATGCCGGCGGCAAGTTCGATGACAACAGCTACAAGGTCTCTGGCGGTCTGCACGGCGTGGGTGTCAGCGTGGTCAACGCGCTCTCGCAGAAGCTGCTGCTGGATATCTACCAGGGCGGCTTCCACTACCAGCAGGAATTCGCTGACGGTGCCGCCGTCAACTCGCTGAAGCAGGTCGAAGCCAGCACCAAGCGCGGTACGACCCTGCGTTTCTGGCCGTCGGTGAAGGCGTTCCACGACAACGTGGAGTTCCACTACGACATCCTGGCCCGCCGCCTGCGCGAGCTGTCCTTCCTCAATTCCGGCGTCAAGATCGTGCTGGTCGACGAGCGCGGCGATGGCCGCCGCGACGACTTCCATTACGAAGGCGGCATCCGCAGCTTCGTGGAGCATCTGGCGCAGTTGAAGACGCCGCTGCACCCGAACGTGATCTCGGTGACCGGCGAATCCAACGGCATCGTCGTGGACGTGGCGCTGCAGTGGACCGATTCCTATCAGGAAACGATGTACTGCTTCACCAACAACATTCCGCAGAAGGACGGCGGTACCCATCTGGCCGGCTTCCGCGGCGCGCTGACCCGTGTGCTCAATAACTACATCGAGCAGAACGGCATCGCCAAGCAGGCCAAGATCAACCTGACCGGCGATGACATGCGCGAAGGCATGATCGCGGTGCTGTCGGTGAAGGTTCCTGACCCGAGCTTCTCCAGCCAGACCAAGGAAAAGCTGGTCAGCTCGGACGTGCGCCCCGCCGTGGAAAGTGCCTTCGGTGCGCGGCTGGAAGAATTCCTGCAGGAAAACCCGAACGAAGCCAAGGCGATCGCCGGCAAGATCGTGGACGCGGCGCGTGCACGTGAGGCCGCCCGCAAGGCGCGCGATCTGACCCGTCGCAAGGGCGCGCTGGATATCGCCGGCCTGCCGGGCAAGCTGGCTGACTGCCAGGAAAAGGATCCGGCGCTGTCCGAACTGTTCATCGTCGAGGGTGACTCGGCAGGTGGTTCGGCCAAGCAGGGCCGCAACCGCAAGAACCAGGCGGTGCTGCCACTGCGCGGCAAGATCCTCAACGTGGAACGTGCCCGCTTCGACCGCATGCTCGCCTCGGACCAGGTCGGGACGCTGATCACCGCGCTGGGCACCGGCATCGGCCGGGACGAGTACAACCCGGACAAGCTGCGCTACCACCGCATCATCATCATGACCGATGCCGACGTCGACGGCGCGCACATCCGTACGCTGCTGTTGACCTTCTTCTACCGTCAGATGCCGGAGCTGATCGAGCGCGGCCATATCTACATCGGCCTGCCCCCGCTGTACAAGATCAAGCAGGGCAAGCAGGAGCTGTACCTGAAGGATGATCCGGCGCTGGACGCGTATCTGGCCAGCAGTGCGGTGGAGAACGCGTCGTTGATCCCGGCCGAAAGCGAGCCGGGTATCGAAGGCGTAGCGCTGGAGAAGCTGTTGCTCTCCTATGCTTCGGCGCAGGAAACCATTGCGCGCAACGGCCATCGCTATGATCGCCAGGTGCTCGAAGCACTGATCGATTTCACGCCGATGGATCTGGAGCACCTGCGCAAGGCCGGCGCCGACGAAGGCCTCGCCGCACTGGCGACGCGCCTCAACCAGGGCAGCCTGGGTTCCCCGCGCTACACGCTGGAACTGCAGGAACCCACCGACGAGCGTCCGGCCGCCGTGCTGGTCACGCGTCGCCACATGGGCGAGCAGATGATCCAGGTGCTGCCGCTGGCCGCGTTCGAGACCGGCGAGCTGCGTGCGTTGCACCAGTCCTCGCTGCTGCTGCATGGCCTGGTCCGCGCCGGTGCCAAGATCAGCCGCGGTGCGAAGTCGGCCGAGGTGGCCAGCTTCGCCGAAGCACGCAACTGGCTGCTGGATGAAGCCAAGAAGGGCCGCCAGATCCAGCGATTCAAGGGTCTGGGTGAAATGAATCCCGAGCAGCTCTGGGACACCACGGTCAATCCCGACACACGACGCCTGCTCCAGGTGCGGATCGAGGATGCCGTGGCCGCCGACCAGATCTTCAGCACGCTGATGGGCGACGTGGTCGAGCCGCGCCGCGACTTCATCGAAGACAACGCGCTGAAGGTCGCCAACCTGGATATCTGACACAATCGGGGACGGGCCGGCCGGGTGCGACCTGCACCCTGGCCGGCCATCGCCCCCCGATGCCAGGAATCCGATGTCCGCTACCCCCCCGGCGTCCATGACGCCTCCGCTGCCCCCTGCCGTTCCGTCATTGCCGCGCAAGCCGGGTTCCCCGCTCGCGGGCTTCTTCATCGACCTGGGCATTGTCGTGCTGGTGCTGCTGTCGCTGAGCCTGATCAGCGGCTTGGTCTGGGGGCTGTACCGCGGGGCGATCGTTGGCTACCAGGCCGCTCGCGACGGTGCGGATGCTTCGGCCGTTGCCGGTCTTGCCCAGCAATTGGGCCAACCCGGGGCGCTGGCCCAGATCCTGATGGCGCTCGTTGCCACCGGTGGTGCCGCGCTGGTGCTGTATTTCTTCCGTCGCCGGGCCACGCCCGCCGAACGTACGCTGTCCTTCCAGGCGGCACGCCGCCCCTCGACATGGGGGTGGACGCTGCTGGTCGCCACCGGTGTGATCATCGGCAGCAATCTGATCGCATGGCTGGCCAAGCAGGGCGGCATCGAACCGGTGCCGACCAACCTGGCCCTGATGGAACAGGCGATCACGCGCTTCCCCTGGTTCCTCGCGCTGTTTGCCGTGGTGCTCGCGCCGGCCTATGAAGAGCTGCTGTTCCGCCGTGTCCTGTTCGGTCGCCTGTGGCAGGCCGGTCGCCCGGTGTTGGGCATCGTCCTGAGCAGCCTGGCGTTCGCCCTGGTACATGAAATCCCCGGCACCAGTGCCAACGGCCCGTGGGAAATCGCACAGCTATGGCTCGTCTATGGCGGCATGGGCGCGGCCTTCGCCTGGCTCTACCAACGCACCGGAACCTTGTGGGCGCCGATCGCCGCGCATGCCTTGAACAACGGCATTGCCCTGGTCGCGCTGATGTTTCTGGGCCTCCATTGATCGATCACGCGGCTTGACGAAAATTTACGTGGCCGCGTTCCACACTGCGCACATGAACACGGGGGATCGCACATGAAACCAGTGCTGTTGGGAATTGCCGTCGCCATGCTGGTGAGCGCGTGCGCCACCACGACCTCACCCACCGGCCGCCGCCAGATGGTCGGCGGTGTTTCGCAGGCGGAACTGGACCAGCTGGGCGCGCAGGCGTTCACCGAGACCAAGTCCAAGGGAACCCTCAGCAAGGACCCGAAGCAGACCGCCTACGTGCAGTGCGTGGTCAATGCGCTGGTCGCCCAGTTGCCGCCACAGTACCGTGGGGTACGGTGGGAGACGGCGTTGATGGTCGACAAGGAGCCCAACGCGTTCGCCCTGCCCGGTGGCAAAGTCGGGGTCAATACCGGCATCTTCACGGTCGCCAAAAACCAGGATCAGCTGGCCGCGGTGATCGGTCACGAGATCGGGCACGTCATCTCCCGCCACCACGAAGAGCGCATCACCCGCCAGATGGGCGCGCAGACCGGCCTGTCGGTGCTCGGGGCACTTGCCGGTGCGGCCTACGGTGAGGGTGCGGCCAGTACGGTCAGCCAGCTCGGCGGCGCCGGCGCCCAAGCCGCGTTCCTGCTGCCCGGCTCGCGGACGCAGGAAAGCGAGGCCGATATCGTGGGTCAGCGGCTGATGGCCGAGGCCGGTTTCAACCCCGCCCAGGCAGTGGATCTGTGGCAGAACATGATGGCCGCCAGTGGGGGTCGCTCGCCCCAATGGCTGTCCACCCACCCCGATCCTGCCAACCGTATCCGTGAACTTCAGCGAGACGCGCCGTCCCTGAGTGGTGTATACCAACAAGCCCAGGCGGCCGGGCGCAGGCCAAAGTGCGGTTGACGCGTCCGGATACGAGTCAAAGATGCTGTATTGCAGCATCGGAAACGATTTCTCACGCCATCAGTTTCTGATACGTTTGGCGGCTCAGATTTTTCTGACAGTCCGTTTTGATGCCGCTGCGGCGGTTCGATCGAGGTGAAAGATGATTTTCAGCAACCACAAGCAAGCCGTCCTTTCCGTCCTCATCGCGACCGCTGTAAGTGGCGCCATGATCACCGATGCCTTCGCCCAGGCCCGCTCGTCGGAGCGTGGCGCGCGTGGCGGGAAGAAGCAGGCCAAGGCCGAAGTGCTCTACCCGCAGGCGACCCGCCAGGAGCCGGAGCAGAAGTCCTCGGCCAAGGTCGGTCCGAAGCTGCAGAAAATGATTGACAGCTACAACGACCAGAAGTTCCCGGAGACGCGCGCGCAGGCCGACGAAATCCTGGCCAATCCCGCTGCCAACGCCTACGACAAGTCGCTCGCCGCGCAGCTCGCCTCGCAGGCGGCCTACCAGCTTGATGACGTCGCCGCTGCCAAGAAGTACCTCGAGCAGGTGCTGCAGCTCGGTGGCCTGGACAACAACGGCCACTACCAGTCGATGCTGATGCTGGGTCAGCTGCAGCTGCAGGACGACCAGATCAACGAAGGCCTGGCGACGCTGGACAAGTACTTCGCCGAGACCAAGTCGAACAAGCCCGAAGAGCTGATCGCCAAGGGCCAGGCGCTGTACCAGGCCGAGCGCTACGCCGAGGCCATCCCGGTGCTGCAGCAGGCCATCGCCGGCTCGCCCGAGCCGAAGGACAACTGGAACCAGTTGCTGATGGCTGCCATGGCCGAAGCCGGCCAGACCGGTGAAGCGGTCAAGCAGGCCGAAGCGCTGGCGGCCAAGAACCCGAACGACAAGAAGGTGCAGTTGAACCTGGCCAGCATGTACATGCAGGCCGACCAGATGGACCAGGCTGGCGCTGTCATGGCCAAGCTGTACGCCGCCGGCCAGCTGACCGACGAGCGCGAGTACAAGCAGCTGTACTCGATCTACGCCAACAGCGAGAACAAAGAAAAGGACGTCATTGCCGTTATCAATGATGGCTTGCAGAAAAACATCCTGAAGCCGGATTATCAGGTATACCTGGCACTGGCCCAGGCGTACTACTACTCCGACCCGCAGCAGACGGACAAGGCGATCGAGGCGTGGCAGAAGGCTGCCCCGCTTTCCAAGGATGGCGAGACCTACCTGAATCTGGCACGCGTGCTGCATTCGGAAGGTCGCATTCCGGAGGCCAAGCAGGCCGCCCAGCAAGCGCTGGCGAAGGGTGTGAAGAACCAGGCGGATGCCAAGAAAATCATCAACCTGAAGTAAGTAGGAATAACGCCTGAACGCCTGCATAAGTGATGCGCAGGCGCTCAGGATTGGTATAAGCTTGGAGGTTCCTGCGGTGTCATGCACCGCTGATCATGGGCTACCTGTCCCCGGGTATCCCGGCCCCACTAATGAGCTCTTGGCGCATGACGGAACAACTAGTCGTTCACAGGTACGAACAACGCGATGACACCGGCCTCTCCTGGCCGCGTATCGTGGGTATCGCTTTTGTAATCGCACTGCATCTCGCCGCCTTCATGATGCTTCTGATCCCGGCTGTGGCTCCCAAGGCCGTGGCGGAGAAAGAACGCAACATCATGGTGACCCTGGTCGACGCTCCGCCGCCGCCACCACCGCCGCCGCCGCCGCCGCCGCCGGATGACACCCCGCCGCCGCCGGTCAAGAACCTGTCGCCGCCGAAGCCGTCCCCGGTTCCGCCGCCGCCGCAGGCTCCCGTGGTCGATATCCCGGACCCGCGTCCGACCGACATCGTCACACCGCCTTCGCCGCCGTCGCCGCCGCAGCCGCCGAGCACCATTGAGGCAAGCGTCGACATCTCGTCGAAGAACATGAACCCCCCGCGTTACCCGCCGGCCGCGTTCCGTGCTGGTATCCAGGGTGAAGTCATCCTGATCATTGACGTCGATGCCAATGGCAACGTCACCAATGTGTCGGTCGAGAAGTCCAGCCGTAACCGTGACCTCGATCGCGCCGCCATGGACGCAGCTCGCAAGTGGAGCTTCCGTTCCGCGGAATCGGGCGGGAAGAAGGTCGCAGGTCGCGTTCGCGTCCCGGTCAACTTTGCGCTGAACTGATAGTGGCCGGTGGCCCGCCGGCCACCGCCCCTAGCGGTTATTTCTAGCAATACCCTTTATCACCACACACAACAAAGGTAAGCGTCATGCTGCAGGAACTTTTCATCGCCGCTGCTGCCGGGGGCAACTCCAACGCCCTGTCGCAGATGGGCTTCGAGCACCTGATCCACGAGATGACCACCCAGCCGGGTGACTTCGCCGTCTCCTGGGTCGTGCTGCTGACCCTGATCATCATGTCGGCCATGTCCTGGTACTGGACCGTCATCAACATCTTCCGCGCCACCCGTCTGAAGGCTGCTGCCGACAAGGTCGTGAGCCTGTTCTGGGATACCCCGAACGCCCAGGACGCCATCCGTGCGATGGAAGAACAGCCGGCTTCGGAGCCCTTCTCCAAGATCGCTCTGGACGCTGCACAGGCTGCTGCGCACCACCAGCGTTCGGAAGGCGGCACCTCGGGTGGCCTGGGTGAGAACCTGAGCCGTTCGGAGTTCGTTGATCGCGCCCTGCGTCAGGCCGTGACCCGCGAAAGCAACAACCTGCAGTCGGGCATGACCCTGCTGGCCACCGTCGGCGCAACCGCTCCGTTCGTGGGTCTGCTGGGTACCGTGTGGGGCATCTACGGCGCGCTGATCAAGATCGGTGCCACCGGTTCCGCCTCGATCGACGCCGTTGCCGGCCCGGTGGGTGAAGCACTGATCATGACCGCCATCGGTCTGTTCGTGGCTATCCCGGCCGTGTTCGCCTTCAACTTCTTCAGCAAGATCAACAGCGCCACGATCAGCAAGTTCGATACGTTCGCTCACGACCTGCACGACTTCTTCGCCACCGGTTCGCGCGTTCGCTAATAGCGACGCGCGTCACCCAGCGAGAACGTAGTCAACACGATCTAGACGGAGCCCGTTATGGCTTTCAGTAGTGGTAACAGCGGCGGCCCCATGGCCGACATCAACGTTACGCCCCTCGTGGACGTGATGCTGGTGCTGCTGATCATCTTCATCATCACGGCGCCCCTGATGTCCCACAAGGTCAAGGTGGATCTGCCTGAGGCCAACCTGGTGCAGAATCCGGAAGACGCTGAAAAGCGGGCGAGCCCGATCACCTTGGCAGTCAAGGAAGACGGCTCGATCTACTGGAACGACGAGGAAATCGACAAGCAGACTCTTGAGTCGCGCTTGGCGACCGCCGCCCAGCAGACCCCGCAGCCGCCCCTCAACCTGCGTGGTGATCGCACCACCAAGATGCGCGTCATCAATGAGATGACGAAGGTCGCGCAGGAACAGGGCATGCTCGACGTGGGCTTCGTCGCCACCAAAGTAAAGGGGCAGTAAGCCATGGCGTTCAGTACTGGTGGTAACAAAGGCCCCATGGCCGACATCAACGTCACGCCCCTGGTGGACGTGATGCTGGTGCTGCTGATCATCTTCATCGTCACCGCGCCGATCATGACGTACCCGATCGCCGTTGACCTGCCGCAGCGCGTGCTCAACCCACCGCCGGTGACGGTCGAACCGCCGCCGCCGATCGAGCTGAAGGTGGACGCCAGCAACCAGGTGTCGTGGAACAACAGCCCCGTGGCTGTGGGCGAACTGCAGCAGCGTATGGAACAGGAAGTGCAGCGCGATCCGACCAACCAGCCGGAACTGCGCATCGATGCCAGCCCGGACTCCGAGTACGACGTGATGGCCAAGGTGTTGGCTGCCGCGAAGAATGCTCAGATGAAGAAGATCGGCTTCGTACAGCAGTAATACGCAAGACGCAGTCATGACGCGACTGGAAAACGCCCCTGGAAACAGGGGCGTTTTTTTTGTGCCGCCGGCCGTGGATACGCGCCAGCGCCACGCTGCCCGCTATCATCCGGCCATGCTCGCAACCTTCGACGTCTTCGGGGACTGGCTCGATGCCTTCCCCCACCTGCGCCCCCTGATGGTGGCGGCCTACATTCTCTATCTGCTGTGGCTGACCGGCTGGATCATGCTGCAGAAGCGCGAGCCGGTCGCCACGCTGAGCTGGATCCTGTCGCTGGCCGCCCTGCCCTACCTTGGCCTGTTCATCTACTACCTGCTCGGCCCGCAGAAGGTGAAGCGGCAGCGCCTGCGCCGTGGTCGTTCGCGCTCGGGGATGGAGCATTACAGCAGCGTCTGCCCACCGGATGCGGACTGCACCGAGCTGGCCAAGATCGCCCAGGCCACCACCGGGCTCTCACCGAGCTCGGCCACCGAGGTGGAGTGGCTGGTCGATGGCGCGGCCACCTACAGCGCACTGCTTGCCGCGGTGGCCACGGCCAAGGACCACTTGCACCTTGAGTACTACATCTTCAATCCGGACCACGCCGGCACCGCGCTGCGCGATGCGCTGACCGAGCGTGCGGCCGCCGGCGTGCGCGTGCGCCTGCTGCTCGATGCGGTCGGCTCGTCGTCCATCCGCAAGCGCTTCCTGCAGCCGCTGCTGGATGCAGGCGCCGAAGTCGTCTGGTTCCACCCGCGACAGCTGCTCAAACCGTTCAAGCGGCCCTGGTTGAACCTGCGCACGCACCGCAAGCTCGTCATCATCGATGGCCTGCAGGCCTTCACCGGCGGCATCAACATCACCGACGAGGAAGATGAGAGCGTCCGCCCGGATGCGTATCGCGACCTGCACATGCGGCTGCGGGGCCACGTGGTGCGCAGCCTGCAGCTGGTCTTCATCGAGGATTGGATCTACGCCACCGGCCAGGAGCCGGCGCGCTTCAACATCGCCCAGCTGTGGCCGGAAACCATGCCCAGCCGCAGCGAGGGCAGCATCAATGCGCAGGTGCTGGTCTCCGGTCCGGATTCGTCGTGGGAGACCATCCACCGGCTGCACGTGGCGGCGATCCACGAAGCGAAGGAGCGCGTCTGGCTGGTGACGCCCTACTTCGTGCCCGGCGAGGCCGCGCGCATGGCACTGACCTCGGCCGCACTCGGTGGCCTGGACGTGCGCCTGCTGGTGCCCAAGATGAGCGACTCCTGGTTCGTCACCCAGGCCGCGCGCTCCTATTTCGACGAGCTGCTGCAGGCCGGGGTCAAGATCTACGAGTACGGCCCACGCATGCTGCACACCAAGGCCTTCATCGCCGATGACGACGTGTGCATCGTCGGCAGTGCCAACTTCGATCACCGCAGCTTCCGGCTCAACTTCGAGCTCTCGATGATGATCAGCGACACCGGCCGCGTTGCGGCGCTGGCCGAGATCCTGCTGGCCGAATACAGCAGCGCCGCGCCGGTCTACAACGACCGCCAGCGTTCGCTGTGGCGGCACCGTGTGCCCGAGGCGTTCGCCCGCCTGGCCTCGCCGCTGCTGTAGCCGCTGCTCCCCGTGGAACCGCACCCGGCGCCAGCGCTACACTGGCCCGGTCAATCGGGGAGAACGACATGTACTGGCTGTTTCTGCTGTTCGCGCTGGCCTGTTTCGGCATGGCGCTCAAGACCCCCCACATGGGGCTGATGGCGCTGTCGCTGCTGGGCACCCTGGTGTTCCTGCTGGCGTGGGTCCGCGGCCTCTACGTGGCCCGCTTCGGCGATGTGCAGCCCACCCGCGCGGCCATCACCGATCCCAACGAACTCCGTCGGCTGCGGGAGCTCGCCCTCCAGGCGCGCACCCCGGCTGCTCAGGGTGAATCCGACCCCTCGTAGTGCCATGACCCAACTCAGCGTCAACGTGAACAAGATCGCCGTCCTGCGCAACTCGCGCGGCGGCACCGACCCGGACGTGCTGCAGGCCGCCCGTGCCTGCCTGGATGCCGGCGCGCATGGGATCACCGTGCACCCGCGCCCGGACCGACGCCACATCCGCGCCGAGGACGTTCTCGCGTTGTCCGCGCTGACGGCCGAGCGCGGCGTGGAGTTCAACATCGAGGGCAACCCGTTCGCGCCCCCGCGTGAGGGCTATCCCGGGCTGCTGCCGCTGTGCGCGCAGACCCGCCCCGCCCAGGCCACCCTGGTGCCCGATGGCGACGGCCAACTGACCTCCGACCATGGCGTCGACTTCGCCCGGGATGCCGAGCGGCTGCGACCGCTGATCGCCGAGTTGAAGACGTACGGCTGCCGGGTCAGCCTGTTCGTGGACGCGGGCAACCCCGACATCGCACAGGCCGCGGCCATCGGTGCCGACCGCGTGGAGCTCTACACCGGCCCCTACGCCGAGGCGCATGCCGCCGGCGATGCCACCACCATGCTGGCACTGTTCGCCGACGCGGCGCGGCGCGCCCAGGCGGCCGGCCTGGGCGTCAACGCCGGGCATGACCTGTCGCAGGACAACCTGGCCGATTTCCTGCGGACCGTGCCGGACGTGCTGGAAGTCTCGATCGGCCATGCGCTGATCAGCGAGGCGCTGTATGACGGGCTGGATGCCACGGTGAAGGGCTATCTGCGGCTGCTGTGATGCGGCGCGTAGCCCTGCCGCGTAAGGGGCGCCCGGCATCAGGTAGCGCCGACCGTTGGTCGGCTCGGCCGCCCGTGACGTGGCACCGCAGGCACGCGCTCTGGCCCTGTGGATAAATTGGGGGATCAAATCGGTCTCCACCTCCGCCGACCCTTACCCGGCGCGGGTTTCACTTCCCTTTACGCCTGTGGTTAGTAATACTACTAACCATGGCTATCCCCTATCCCCGCCGTTGCCACGCCACGACGTCTCATTCCCTGAGACCTCCCGGCGATAGCCTTTGACGATGGGTATTGCGATCAAAGGCCGGGGCTCCCGCACGCACCTGGCGGGCCGTTTCGAGGTCACCGTCAGCGAAGCGATGGACGACGGCTGGGCGCCGGATGAGAGTGAAGAGTTCGCTGCCCCGCGCCTGCGCACCGAAGTCCGTGCCGAGACCGCGCGCAGCATCATCAGCCGCAACAAGTCGCCGGACGTCGGCTTCAGCCAGTCGGTCAATCCGTACCGCGGCTGCGAGCACGGGTGCTCGTACTGCTTCGCCCGACCCTCGCACGCCTATCTCAATCTCTCGCCCGGGCTGGACTTCGAGACCAAGCTGTTCGCCAAGACCAATGCGCCGCAACTGCTGCGCAAGGAGTTTTCGCGCCCCGGCTACGTGCCGCAGCCGATCGCGCTGGGCATCAACACCGACGCCTACCAGCCGATCGAGCGCAAGCTCAAACTGACCCGCCAGCTGATCGAGGTGATGCTCGAAACGCAGCACCCGTTCTCGTTGATCACCAAGAACGCGCTGGTCGAGCGCGACATCGACCTGCTCGCACCGTTGGCGGAAAAGCACCTGGTCAGCGTGCACTTCTCGGTGACCTCGCTGGACCCGCATCTGTCGGCAAAGCTGGAACCTCGCGCCTCGGCCCCGCATGCACGGTTGCGCGCGATGCGTCGCCTGAGCGATGCCGGCATCCCGGTCGGGGTAATGGTCGCGCCGGTGATCCCGTGGATCAACGATGCCGAACTGGAAGCCGTGCTTGAGGCCGCCCACGATGCCGGTGCCTCCACCGCCGGCTACGTGCTGCTCCGGCTGCCGCTGGAAGTGGCGCCGCTGTTCCGCGACTGGCTCGACACCCACCACCCGGACCGCGCCACGCACGTGATGAGCACCATCAACCAGCTGCGCGGTGGCAAGGATTACAACAGCCAGTTCGGCACGCGCATGCGCGGCGAAGGCGTCTACGCCGATCTGCTGTCCAACCGTTTCAAGCTGGCCCGCAAGCGGCTGGGCTTCGATGCGCAGCACAGCCACTGGCCGAAACTGGACTGCACCCGCTTCCTGCGGCCGCTGCCCCCGCGGGTGGACTCACCGCAGGGCTCGTTGTTCTGATCAGCCCCCGATGGACTTTAGGGCGCGCCCGACCAACAATCGGGCCAAGGCACCGCGCCGCGGTGGTCTGACGTCCATATCGGATATCCAGGGGGAACCACATGTCATCGGCAGCCACCTCGGCCGCGTCGAACGCGGCCAACATCGCGATCAATGCCGCCATCACCGCAGCGGTGCAGCAGCAGCGCGACGCGTTGATCGCACACTTCACCGGCCATCAGGCGCTGTCTCCGCAGAGCGCGATCGCGGCCGACACCATCGACCCGGCACTCCATGCGCCACTGAAGTACTACCGCGACAACGGCGTCATCCGCGACGCAGGCGGTGATCGTCTCTATCTCGATCTGGACGTGCTGGCCGGGTTGAAGGCGAAGGCGAAGCGCACCGGGCGCAATGTGCTGATCACGGTGATGGTGTTGGCGGCGGTAGTGGTGGTCGGTGCTGTGTTGCTGGTGTCGGCGCGCTGATCAATTCCCACCAAACAATTTCTGCGCACTCTGGAAAAGAATCCAGCTCGTCGCAATGAACTTGTCCCCACCCTGCGGCCGGTTGCCCCGGTGCGTGTGGGTAAACGCGGTCGGTGCGATCAACAGGCTGCCCGTGCGCGGTGCGACCTTGCGGCCCTGGAACAGGAACTCGGTTTCGCCGGCATCGAAATCGTCATTGAGGTAGAGCGTCCACAGCAGGTGGCGGTGCAGCGTTTCGCCGGCCGGATCGCGTGGGTACAGCTCGCAGTGCCAGTACGGATAGCCGCCCTCGCCCGCCGCATACCATTGCAGATTGATGGCACCGGGCCGCAGGCAGGTGCGGGCCAGGTCGGACAGCGTGGCGTCGTCCATGTCGGGGAAATCCTCGGCCGCCAACCGGCGCGGTTGGCCCTGGCTGTCCTGGATCTGCAACATCAATGGCGAGATCAGGGCCTGTGGATAACGGCGTAGATAAGTCAGCAAACCCTTGAAAACCGCCTGCTGCAGCACTGCTTCGGCCTGCCGCCACTCGGGGCGCCCGCTGATGCGAAGATCCTTGCTGTGCTTGAGTTCCGGGAACACACCGCTGCCCACTTCGCCCGGATGCAACTGCGCACTGGATCGCATCTGGGCCTGCAGGGCCGCGCAGACCTCGTTGGGGACGGCGTTGTGGATTACTTCGATGAAATCGAGCGGCGCGTCGGCAGTCATGGGTTCATCCGTGGGCACGAATGGCCGATGGTGAACGCTGCCGTGGCCGATGTCACGCCGTTGCCACGTATCAACAGGGCTGACCGGATGGCCAGCCCTGTGTAGCAAATCAACCCGCCGCGCTGTCGTGTTCGCGGTGGTAACGGGTGGCTTCTTCCACTTCATTGCGCGACCCGAGGAACACCGGCACGCGCTGGTGCAGCTGATCGGGCTGGATGTCGAGAATGCGCTTGCGGCCGGTGGTGGCGGCGCCGCCGGCCTGCTCGACCAGCAGGCCCATCGGGTTGGCTTCGTACATCAGGCGCAGCTTGCCGGCCTTGGAGGGATCCTTCGTGTCCCACGGGTAGATGAAGATGCCGCCGCGGGTCAGGATGCGATGCACGTCCGCCACCATGCTGGCGATCCAGCGCATGTTGAAGTTCTTGCCGCGCGCGCCTTCCTTGCCGGCCAGCAGGTCCTGCACGTAGCCCTGCATCGGGGCTTCCCAATGCCGCTGGTTGGACATGTTGATCGCGAATTCCTGGGTGTCCGCCGGGATCTGCATGTCCGGCGTGGTCAGCACGAACTCGCCCTTCTCGCGGTCCAGGGTGAACGCGTGCGTGCCGTGGCCGACGGTGAGCACCATCTGCGTGCTCGGCCCGTAGATGCAGTAGCCGGCCGCAACCTGCGCGGTGCCCGGCTGCAGGAAGCTGGCATCGTTGGGCTGCTCGGTGCCCGGCGGGCAGCGCAGCACCGAGAAGATGGTGCCGACCGACACGTTGACGTCGATGTTGGAGCTGCCATCGAGGGGATCGAACAGCAGCAGGAAGTCACCGCGCGGGTAGGTGTCGGGCACCGGCTGGCAGTGATCCATTTCTTCCGAGGCGCAGGCGGCGAGATGGCCGCCCCAGGCGTTGGCTTCCAGCAGGATCTCGTTGCTGATCACGTCCAGCTTCTTCTGCGCCTCGCCCTGCACGTTGCCGGTACCGGCTTCGCCGAGCACACCGCCCAGCGCGCCCTTGCTGACCGCGATGGAGATGCTGGTGCAGGCGCGGGCGACAACAGCGATCAGCTGGCGCAGATCGGCGTTGATGCGGCCGGCATGTTGCTCTTCGATCAGATAGCGGGTCAGCGACGTCTGGGACATGGAATCAGGCGGCCTTCAGAGGAGAAGCGCCTATTGTCGCCCTTCGCCGGAGCCATTACGAGGCGCGGGCCGCCGTAACCGTTCCCACCGCGCGCAACGCGCTGCCGGCGCGGCAAAGAAAAACGGCCGCACAGGGCGGCCGTTCTGCTTCACAGGAGCACTACTGCTCAGCCCTTGCTGACGGTCGCCACGGCCTTGGCCACGTATGCCAGGTTGCCCTGGTTGAGTGCGGCCACGCAGATGCGACCGGTGCCGACGGCGTAGATCGCGAACTCGTCGCGCAGGCGGTCCACCTGGGCGCGGCTCAGGCCCGAGTACGAGAACATCCCGGCCTGGTCGTTGATGAAGGCGTACTCCGGTGCGCCGGCGGCGACCAGGTTCTCCACCAGACCATGGCGCAGGGCGTGGATACGCTCACGCATCTCGGTCAGTTCCGCTTCCCACACCTGGCGCAACTCAACGCTGTTGAGCACGCCGGCCACCAGTGCCGCACCGTGGTTGGACGGGCTGGAGTAGATCGTGCGGATGATGCGCTTGACCTGCGACTGCACGGCCTTGGCCGCGTTCGCGTCCGGGGCGACCACCGACAGCGCGCCAATGCGCTCGCCATACAGCGAGAACGACTTTGAGTACGAGTTGGCGACCACGAAGCTGTCGATGCCGGCCTCGGCGATGATGCGCACGGCGGCGCCGTCTTCGCTGATGCCCTTGTCGAAGCCCTGGTAGGCCATGTCGATGAACGGGAACAGCTGGCGGTCCTTCAACAGCTCGGCCACCTGCTTCCACTGCGCGACGGTGAGGTCGGCACCGGTCGGGTTGTGGCAGCACGCGTGCAGCAGCACCACGGTGCCCGGCTGCAGCTTGCCGAGGTCGGCCAGCATGCCGTCAAAGTCCACGCCATGGGTGGCGGCATCGAAGTAGGTGTAATCGACCACCTCGAAGCCGGCCGCGCCGAACACCGCGCGATGGTTTTCCCAGCTCGGGTTGCTGATGGCGATGGTGGCGTGTGGCAACAGCTTGTGCAGCAGGTCCGCGCCGATGCGCAGCGCACCGCTGCCGCCGATGGTCTGCGAGGTGGCCACGCGACCTGCGGCCAGCAGCGGCGAATCCTTGCCGAAGACCAGCTCGCGGGTGGCCTGGTTGTAGGCCGGCAGACCGTCGATCGGCAGGTAGCCGCGCGGTTTGGCGTCAGTGGCCAGCTGCTGTTCGATCGTGTTCACGGCGCGGAGCAGCGGGATGCGGCCGCTCTCGTCGTAATAGATGCCCACGCCCAGGTTGACCTTGATCGGGCGGCTGTCGGCGTTGTAAGCCTCGGTCAGGCCCAGGATCGGGTCGCCTGGGACCAGTTCCACATTTGCAAAGAAGGACACGGCGGTACTCATTCGGATGACGGAAGGGGGAGGGTGGCGCGACGCGGAGTTGGCGGCAGAATCAGCCAAAACCGACCCATCGTAACAAAGCCCCGCCGAGGGCGCCGAGGCCGTCGTCACGTCGTCTTCCGTACCATGGCGTGCGGCACGCCCATTTACCGAGGATCCCGCCCCGCATGCTCCGTCTTACCCCGCTGGCCCGCCACTGTGCGCTGGCCTCGGCCGTGTTGCTGCCGTCGCTGGCGCAGGCCCAGAACACCCCCGCTCCCGCTGCCTCGATCGAGCGGCTGCCGACGGTCCAGGTCCAGGCCGCCCGCGTGGCGCAGGTGGCCGATATCGATCTGCCGGCCTCGCTGACCACGGTCTGGGTGGACGAGGACCGTACCGGCCCGCTGGCCCAGCTCTCCGAGGCCCTCAACGGCATCCCCGGGGTGGTCGCCCGCGATCGCCAGAACTACGCGCAGGACACCCAGCTCTCGATCCGTGGCTTCGGCGCGCGCTCGACCTTCGGTGTGCGCGGCGTACGCGTGCTGGTGGACGGTGTGCCGGCCACCATGCCCGACGGCCAGGGCCAGCTCTCCCACGCCAGCCTGCTCTCGGCGCAGCGCGTGGAGGTGTTGCGCGGGCCGTTCTCGGCGCTGTACGGCAACTCGTCCGGTGGCGTGGTCCAGGTCTGGAGCGCGGATGGCGCCGAGGGCGACCCGTGGCGCCTGCGGCTGGATACCGGCAGCGACAACACTGTCAGCGCCGGCGCCCAGCTGCGCGGCGTGCAGGGGCCGATCCGCTACAACGTGGCCGCCAACCACTTCCGCACCGATGGTTGGCGCGATCACAGCCAGGCCCGGCGCGAGTCGGTCAACGCCCGGCTGGGCACCGATGTCGGCGGCGGCCAGCTGGATCTGGTCCTGAACTACTTCGATGCGCCCGACGCACAGGATCCGCTCGGCCTCACCCGCGCCCAGGTGCGCGAGAACCCGCGTCAGGCGACCGCGGTGGCTACCCAGTACAACACCCGCAAATCCGTGCGCCAGGCCCAGGCCGGGCTGGTCTTCACCCGAACGGAGGGCGCGCAGACCTGGCGTGCGATGGGCTATGCCGGCCAGCGCAGCGTGGAGCAGTACCTGGCGATCCCACCGGGGCCGCAGGCCAACCCGCTGCACGCCGGCGGGGTGATCGATCTGGACGGGGCCTATGGCGGCCTGGACGCGCGCTGGGCGTGGCACGGTGACTGGGTCGGCCGCCCGTTGGATGTGGTGATCGGTGCCAATGCTGACCGTCAGCAGCAGGATCGCCGCGGTTACGAGAACTTCGTGGGTGATCAGGTCGGTATCAAGGGCCGCCTGCGCCGCGACCAGAGCGACCGGGTCGAGAACGTGGACCAGTTCGCGCAGGCGTGGTGGCAGTGGGCACCGCGCTGGTCGTTGCTGCTCGGTGTGCGCCACAGCACCGTCCGTTTCCGCTCCAACGACCACTACATCACCGCCGGCAATCCGGACGACAGCGGATCGCGTCGCTACGAAGCGACCACGCCGGTGGCCGGCGTGGTGTTCCGCGCCAGCGATGCCTGGCGGCTGTACGCGTCGGCCGGACGTGGCTTCGAAACCCCGACCTTCAACGAGCTGGGCTATCGCGCCGATGGCCAGGCCGGGCTGGCGCTGGATCTCTCGGCCGCCCGCAGCCGCAACCTGGAAGTCGGCAGCAAGTGGCATGGGCGCAGTGGCGCCCAGATCGAGGCGGCGCTGTTCCGCGCCGATACCGATGACGAGCTGGCCGTGGCGAGCAACAGCGGCGGCCGCAGCACCTACCGCAACATCGGCCGCACGCGCCGGCAGGGCGCGGAGGCCAGCTATGTGCAGCCGCTGGGCGCGCAGACGGATCTTTCGCTGGCCTACACCTGGATCGAAGCCACCGTGCGTGATCCGTATGCGCTGTGCGCGGCCGCTGGATGCAACACGGTGACCTCCGGCTCACGCCTGCCGGGTGTACCCAGGCAGCAGTGGAACGCGCGGGTGCAGTACCGCCCGGGCCCGTGGCAGTGGGCCGCCGAGGTGGTGGCCTCCAGCGACACCGTGGTCAACGATCTGGCCACCGACAGCGCGCCGGGCTATGCCCTGTTGAACCTGGAGGTATCGCGGCGCTGGACTACCGCGCAGGGCACGCTGCGTGCTTTCGCCCAAGTCGACAATGCGCTGGACCAGCGCTACATCGGCTCGGTGATCGTCAACGACGGCAACCAGCGCTTCTTCGAACCCGGCCCGGACCGCCGCTACAACGTGGGCCTGCAGTGGCAGTGGGCGCCCTGACCCAAGGGACTTACCTGGGCGGCTTGGCCGGGACGAAGGGTGAGGTCGGGTCGCTGGCCGGGAACGTCTCTTCCAGCGCCTCGTCCTGGTTGTCGCTGGCGTGTTCCTTGCGCTGGCGGCGCTGGTATTCATCTTCGCGGCGATGATGACCGGCCGGGCCTTTCTCGCCGGCCGCCGAATCCTTGCGGTCGCGCGGGACCGGATCCGGCGTGACCGCCACCGGCAGGTGATCGGGTGCGTCGTCGGGCACGGACATGCCGGCGCCGCGGTCTTCGGCGTCCTGGTTGTCATGTTTGGCGCGCTGCTCGCCGGGGACCGGGGCGGTGGCGTCGCGCAGGGGATCGCGGGGCATGGGAGTTCTCCAGTTGCTGTACGCCCCACTACAGCGCGGGGCGGGTGAAGTCGCTGCGAATCCCGCCGCATCAACGAATCTGTCACGGCTGGATAACGGCGGCGGGACTATTCCTGCCTGCCCCGCCGCTGTCGGAGTCGTGTCATGCCCCGCCTGGACCGCCGTGCCGCACCCGCGTTGTTCAACGCCTACCTGCAGCCGGAACGGAGCGGGCGCCGTGCGCGCCGCGACCGCGCCGAGGACGCGCAGGCGATCGCACAGGACTACCTGCAGTACATGCGCAGCGATTATGAGCAGCGCCGCAGCCACGGCCGCCGCAGCTGGCGCGACCTGTATCCGGCCTACGCCTTCGCGCTGACCACCCACTACGCGGACTGGCCGCGCGGTGCCGATGACACCGATGGTGAGCTCGCCGAGCACTGGGAACAGATGCGCGGGCAGTCGCGGCTGGGCTGGCACCAGGCCCGCGCCGTGGTCGAAGACGCGTGGCTGGCCCTGGACCACATGCCGGCGGCGGCGGTGCACGGCCTGCTGCAGTAGCCGCGGCGTGCAGCCGGCCTGCACAGCCCGGACACAGGCGTTTCACGTGCTGCGCGGTACAGCTGCCCTCCCTGAAGTGTTGGAGTGGCGCCACCATGGCCCGACCGATCTGGACCGGCACGCTGTCATTCGGGCTGCTCAATGTCCCGGTGTCGCTGATGTCCGGCGAACGCAATGTGGATCTGCACTTCCGGATGCTGGATTCGCGCGACCGCAAACCGATCCGCTTCGAGCGCGTCAACGCGGATACCGGCGAAGAAGTGCCTTGGAAGGATATCGTCAAAGCCTACGAGTACGACAAGGGCAGCTACGTCGTATTGGAAGAAGACGACATCCGCTCGGCCGCGCCGGAAAGTCATGAAGCGGTGGAGGTGGAGACCTTCGTCGATGCCGGCACGATCGATCCGCGCTACTACGAGAAGCCCTACCTGCTGGTGCCCGCCAAGAAAGCCGAGAAAGGCTACGTGCTGCTGCGCGAAACGTTGCGCAGCACCGGCAAGGTCGGCATCGCGCGGGTCGTGGTGCGCACCCGCGAGTACCTGTGCGCGGTGATGCCGCACGGCGACGCGCTGGTGCTGATGATCCTGCGCTATCCGCAGGAACTGGTGGACCCGGAAGACTACAAGCTGCCCAGCGGCAGCCTGGCCAAGTACCGGATCAACAGCAAGGAAACGGCCATGGCCGAGCAGCTGATCGAGTCGATGTCCGGCGAGTGGAAGCCGGACGAGTACCACGATGAGTTCCGCGAGCGCCTGCACACGCTGCTGAAGAAGCGGATCAAGGCCAAGGGCGGCACCACCAAGGTGGAGGAAGAGCCGGTCCCGCGCGAGGATGATGCGACCAACGTGGTCGACTTCATGTCGCTGCTGCAGAAGAGCCTGGATGCCAAGAAGCGCACGCCGGCTGCCAAAAAGACAGCGGCGAAGAAGGCCACGGCCAAGGTCGCCAAACCCACGGCGGCCAAAAAGGCGACCAAGACAGCAGGCAAGGCGACCAAGAAAACCACCAAGCGTGCACCCGCGCGCAAAGCCGGGTAAGCCCACGTGTCCTTGCAGGAATACCGCCGCAAACGTCGTTTCGACGGCACCCCCGAGCCGGACGCCGAGCGCCGCGGTGCGCCGGCGCGCCGGCCGATCTTCGTCGTGCAGCTGCACCACGCCAGTTCGCGCCATTATGATTTCCGGCTGGAAGCCGATGGCGTGCTCAAGAGCTGGGCGGTACCCAAAGGCCCCTCGCTGCGCGTCGGCGAAAAACGGCTTGCGGTGGAGGTCGAGGATCACCCGCTGTCCTACGCGACCTTTGCCGGCGACATCCCCAGTGGCCACTACGGCGCCGGGCATGTGGACGTCTACGACCACGGCACCTGGGCCTGCGATGGCGATCCGCTGGAGGCGATCGCGGCCGGCAAGGTGGACTTCGTGCTGCACGGTGAGCGGCTCAAGGGTGGCTGGAAACTGGTGCGCACCGCGATGAAGGGCAAGCAGCACCAGTGGCTGCTGATCAAACGCGATGACGAGGAGGCCAGGGATATGGAGGCTGATGATCTGTTGGAGGCACCGCCCAAGGCAGGCAAGCGCGCAAGCGCGACGAAGGTTGCCGCTGCCAACGCCAGCAAAGCTGCCCCAGCAAGGAAGACCGCGCCGGCCAAGGCCGCGACAGGTAGCCCCGCACGCAAGGCCGAACGCAAGGCCGATGCGCGCTGGTCCAAGCGCGCGCTGGCCCTGCAGGGCGCTCGCACAACGCCCTACCCACATGACTTCAAGCCCCAGCTGACCGATCACCGTGCCACCGCACCGGACGGCGAGCAGTGGCTGCACGAGATCAAATGGGACGGCTATCGCCTGCTGGCCGATGTGCGCGATGGCGTGGTGTCGCTGCGCTCACGCGGCGGGTTGAACTGGACCGACGATTTCCCCGAGGTGGTGCAGGCGATCGAGCGGCTGCCGGTGCGCGATCTGCGCCTGGACGGTGAGCTGGTGGTGCTGGATGCGCAGGGCCGCAGCGACTTCACTGCATTGCAGAAGGTCATCGATGGCACCGCCAAACAGCCGCTGCGCTATGTGGTGTTCGACATGCCCGGCATCGCCGGGGTGGATGTCAGCCGGGTGCCGCTGCTGGCGCGCAAGGCGCTGCTCAAGGACCTGCTGGGCAGCAAGCCGGACACCCTGGCCTACAGCGACCATGTGCGCGACCACGGCCCGGCGGTGTTCGCCGCCAGTGGCGAGGCCGGGTTCGAAGGCATCATCAGCAAGCGGATCGATGCGCCCTATGTCAACGCACGCTCACGCGACTGGATCAAGATCAAGCACGAGAACACCGATGAGTTCCTCATCGTCGGCTATACCGAACCGAAGGGATCGCGCAGTGGCTTCGGCTCGCTGCTGATGGCCACCCCGGACAAGCGCGGATTGCGTTATGTCGGCCGCGTCGGCACGGGCTTCGACGATGCCGCGCTGCGCGCGCTGACCAGGCAGCTGACCCCGCTGACGGTGAAGGACGCAGTGGTCGAGCTGCCTGCGCATGTGCCGTTCACCGCACGCAGCGTGCACTGGGTGACGCCGGTGCTGGTGGCGGAGGTCGCGTTCCGTGGATGGGCCAAGGAAGGGTTGCTGCGCCAGGCCAGCTTCAAGCGGCTGCGCGAGGACAAACACGCCAAGGATCTGGGCGCCACAGCTACTGCCGTCTCCCCTACCGTCTCCACTACCGCGGCCTCCGCCACCCCGGCCGGAACGCGCGGGCGAAAGAAGGCAGCTACGGCCGCGCAGGACGAGAGCACCGTGACGATCAGCCATCCCGAGCGCGTGGTGTTCGCCAAGGCGAAGATCACCAAGGGCGAGGTGGCCGACTACTACCGCCGCATGGCGCGCTGGATCCTGCCCGAGGTGGCGCACCGCCCGCTGTCGGTGCTGCGCTGCCCGGACGGCGTGGACAAGCCCTGCTTCTTCCAGAAGCACCACGGCACCGGGCTGGGCGGTGCGGTCAAGGCGATCCCGCTGGAGCAGAAGAGCGGGCGCGAGGACTACCTCTACATCGAGGATGTGGAGGGCCTGCTGCAGCTGGTGCAGATGAACACCCTGGAGCTTCATCCCTGGGGCGCCACCGTCGAGGACCCCGAACATCCGGACCGGTTGGTGTTCGATCTGGATCCCGGCGAAGGCGTGAACTGGACGCAGATAAAGGCCGCCGCACGCGACGTGCGCGCGCGCCTGCAGGAAGCCGGGCTGGAGAGCTTCGTCCGGCTCTCCGGCGGCAAGGGCGTGCACGTGGTGGTGCCGCTGCAGCCCAAGGCCGACTGGGCGCAGGCCAAGGACTTCTGCGAGGCGTTTGCGCAGGCCATGTCCACCCAGGCACCGGATCGCTATGTGGCGACGATGAGCAAGGCCAAGCGCGACGGGGTGATCTTCATCGACTGGCTGCGCAATGCGCGCGGCGCCACCAGCGTGAGCTCGTGGTCGCTGCGGGCGCGGCCGGGTGCCGGCGTGGCGGTGCCACTGCGTTGGGAAGAACTGGGTCGCATCGCGGCGCCGGACGCCTTCCCGATGGCGAAGGCGCTGCAGCGCGCGGAGCGGCTGAAGCAGGACCCGTGGGAAGGCATGAAGCAGGTGAAGCAGGTGCTGCCGGGCAGCTGATCAGGCGCGCGCTGGCCGGAACCGCGTGCCTACCCACAGGCCCACGAATGCCTGCACCGGCAGCGAGACCAGCAGGATCACCACGAACCAGAACGGGAAATCGCTGCCGAAATCCCACGCGGTGTAGATCGATGCGGCCGCGATCACCGCCCACACCACGCCGCCGTGCACACGCGGCCAGGTGGGCGCATAACGGCTGGCAAAGGCGATCGCGGCGATGCCGCTGAGGATCGTCCAGGCCAGGTCCCAGGCCAGCTGCGGCTCGCCGCCCGGCGGAATGCGCAGCAACGGCACCAGCCACGAACCGAGGCTGTTGACCAGCACCATCACCGCGAACGCGAACACGACAGCCAGTACGGACAGCAGTGGATTCTTCAGGGCGGACCACACAGGCATGGCAGGGGCGTCACGGCGGGGGAGCCGCCATTATGGACGGGTTGCCGCGGCGTGGTTCAGACCCGCCCGGCTGCCTTGAGCCGCGCGAACTCCTCATCGCTGAACAAGCGCGAGCGGACCAGGAAGCGCACGCCCTCGCCGTTCTCCAGCGAAAACATGCCGCCCCGGCCGGGCACCACGTCGATGATCAGCTGGGTGTGCTTCCAGTATTCGAACTGCGCGGGGCTGATGTAGAACGGCGCCCCGCCGATCTCGCCCATGCGCACGTCACGGTCGCCCACGATGAAATCGCCCTGGGCGAAACACATCGGCGAGGAGCCGTCGCAGCAGCCACCGGACTGGTGGAACAGCAGGTCGCCGTGGCGGGCCTGCAATGTCTCGATCAGCTGGAGGGCCGGGAGCGTGGCCATTACCTGGAGCGGGAGGTCGGGCATGATCGGGGCTCTCCGAGCCGGCCAGCGGCCGGCACTACCGTGAAACAGGCGCTGCCGATGGGTCGGCAGCGCGCCGTGTGCTTACGCGCTCATGTCCAGTACCACGCGGCCTTCGATCTTGCCGGCCTGCATGCGCGCGAAGATGTCGTTGATGTTCTCCAGCGAATCGCTGGTGACCGTCGCGGCGACCTTGCCCTGCTCGGCGAATTCCAGCGATTCCTGCAGGTCCAGGCGGGTGCCGACGATCGAGCCACGCACGGTGATGCCGTTGAGCACCATGCCGAAGATGTCCAGCGGGAAGTTGCCCGGCGGCAGGCCGTTCAACGAGACCGTGCCACCGCGGCGGACCATGCCCAGTGCCTGCTCGAAGGCCTTCGGCGAGACGGCGGTGACCAGTGCGCCATGTGCCCCGCCGATCTCCTTCTTCAGGAACGCGGCCGGGTCGGTGTTGCGTGCGTTGACCGTGATCATCGCGCCCAGCCGCTCGGCCAGGGCGAGCTTGCCGTCGTCGATATCCACTGCCGCCACGTTCAGGCCCATCGCCTTGGCGTACTGCACAGCCATGTGGCCCAGCCCGCCGATGCCGGAAATCACCACCCACTGGCCCGGCTTCGTATCGGTGACCTTCAGGCCCTTGTAGACCGTGACGCCGGCGCACAGGATCGGCGCGACCTCGATGAAGCCCACACTCTTGGGCAGCAGCCCGACATACGCCGCGTTGGCCAGGGCGTACTCGGCGAACCCGCCGTTCACCGAGTAACCGGTGTTCTGCTGCGCCTCGCACAGCGTTTCCCAGCCGCCCAGGCAGTGCTCGCAATAGCCACAGGCCGAGTACAGCCACGGGATGCCGACGCGGTCGCCTTCGCGGATATGGCTGACCCCGGCGCCTACCGCCACCACGTGGCCAACGCCCTCGTGGCCGGGGATGAAGGGCGGATTGGGCTTGACCGGCCAGTCACCGTCCACCGCATGGAGGTCGGTATGGCACACGCCACAGGCTTCGATCTTCACCAGGATGTCGCCGGGCCCCGGACGCGGCACCTCGACTTCCTCGATACGCAACGGCTTTCCGAATTCGCGGACGACAGCGGCCTTCATGGTCTTGTTCATGCGTGGATCTCCGTGGATTGCCAATCACTGCACTGTGGCGCCGGCCGCATGCCGGCGCCTTGATCGGGATCAAGCCCGGGGGCTCAGAAGAAGCCCAGCTTCTTGGGCGAATAGCTGACCAGCAGGTTCTTGGTCTGCTGGTAGTGGTCGAGCATCATCTTGTGGTTCTCGCGGCCGATGCCCGACTGCTTGTAGCCACCGAAGGCGGCATGCGCCGGATAGGCGTGGTAGCAGTTGGTCCACACCCGCCCGGCCTGGATGCCGCGGCCCATGCGGTACAGGCGCGAGGCATCGCGGCTCCACACGCCGGCACCGAGGCCGTACAAGGTGTCGTTGGCCAGCTCCAGTGCTTCTTCCTCGGTCTTGAAGGTGGTCACCGAGACCACCGGCCCGAAGATTTCTTCCTGGAACACGCGCATCTTGTTGTGGCCCTTGAACACGGTCGGCTTCACGTAGAAGCCGCCGGCCAGGTCGCCGTCGAGGGTGGCCTGCTCGCCGCCGATCAGCACCTCCGCGCCTTCCTGCCGGCCGATGTCGAAGTAGGACAGAATCTTCTCCAGCTGCTCGGAGGAGGCCTGCGCACCGACCATCGTGTTGGGGTCCAGCGGGTTGCCCTGCTTGATCGCGGCCACGCGCTTGAGCGCACGTTCCATGAATCTGTCGTAGATCGATTCCTGGATCAGCGCGCGCGACGGGCAGGTGCACACCTCGCCCTGGTTGAAGGCGAACAGCACGAAGCCTTCGATGGCCTTGTCCAGGAAATCATCGTCCTCGGCCATCACATCGGCGAAGAAAATGTTGGGCGACTTGCCGCCCAGTTCCAGCGTCACCGGAATCAGGTTCTGGCTGGCGTACTGCATGATCAGCCGGCCGGTGGTGGTTTCACCGGTGAAGGCGATCTTGGCGATGCGCGGGTTGGACGCCAGCGGCTTGCCCGCCTCCACGCCGAAGCCGTTGACCACGTTGAGCACGCCGGCCGGCAGCAGGTCGCCGATCACCTCCATCAGCACCAGGATCGAGGCCGGGGTCTGCTCGGCCGGCTTGAGCACCACGCAGTTGCCGGCGGCCAGCGCCGGCGCCAGCTTCCAGGCGGCCATCAGCATCGGGAAATTCCACGGGATGATCTGCCCGACCACGCCGAGCGGCTCGTGGAAGTGGTAGGCGATGGTGTCCTTGTCGATCTCCGACAGGCTGCCTTCCTGCGCGCGCACCGCCCCGGCGAAGTAGCGGAAGTGGTCGGCCATCAGCGGGATGTCGGCGTTGAGCGTTTCGCGGATCGGCTTGCCGTTGTCCCAGGTCTCGGCATGGGCGAGCAGCTCGAGATTTTCTTCGATGCGGTCGGCGATCCGGTTGAGGATGTTGGCGCGCTCGGTGGTCGAGGTCTGGCCCCAGGCGGTCTTGGCCGCGTGGGCGGCGTCCAGCGCCGCTTCGATGTCCTCGGCGTTGGAGCGGGCGACCTCGGTGAACACCTTGCCGGTCACCGGCGTGGTGTTGTCGAAATACTGACCGCTGCGCGGCGCCACCCACTCCCCGCCGATGTAATTGCCGTAGCGCGGCTTGAAGATGGACTGCGGGTCGGTGGCGTGCGGCTTGGCGGACGTGACGGCATTCATGGGTGCATCTCCGGATGGCGGTGGACAGGCCCGGTAAGGGTCTGTTCCATGGCGCAAGGACGATGCCAGGTTCGACGTGGTGCGGTGCGACATGGCCTCACCCGGCACACCGATTGGGGATGCCCGCGGAAACTGGTGCGGTGCACCACCGCCGGTCATTGCACGGTAACGCCGGGTGTGGTGTTTATCGGAACAGGCCCCGCTACAACTGTCGCAGATTGCGACACTGGAGAATCCAGGTGTCCCAGCTCCCGCTCCAGCACCGTGTCGGCAATGCGCGACGCTCCTTTTTCGAGCGCGGCGCGGCGCCGGTCGGCATCGTGCCCGACACCATCCTGCAGTCGTGGCAGCGCTGCCAGCGCGGCGGGCTCTCGGTGGATGCACAGCCGGAGGTCGAACCGCTGCCGGACGCCCGCCTGCGCGAGCTGCGTCAGCGCCAGGAAACATTGTGGCGGTTGGCGCGGCCGGAGCTGGATGGCCTGGCCGCCGACATCGCCGCGACCGGCAGCATCGCGCTGCTCACCGACGAAGACGGCTGGATCCTGGATGCGGAGGGCAACCCGGGTTTCCTCGACAAGGCCGGGCGGGTGGCGTTGATGCCAGGCGTGCGCTGGGATGAAACCACGGTGGGCACCAATGCGATCGGCACCGCCATCGTCGAAGGTCGCTCGGTGGAGGTGCGTGGCGGTGAGCACTACTTCGCCCCGCACGCGATCCTGACCTGTTCGGCGACGCCGATCTTCGACCCGTACGGGCAGCGTGTGGGCGTGCTCGACATCTCCGGCGACGCGCGCCAGCAGCACCTGCACGCCCGTGTGCTGGCACGGCAGGCGGTGGCGCATATCGAGCACCGCTACTTCGAGGCGGGACTGGGCGATTGCGAGGTGGTCCGCCTGCATCACGACGCCGGCCTGCTCGGTACCGCGCGCGAAGGCGTGCTGGGCTTCCGCAATGGCCGCCTGGTGGCCGCCAACCGCGCCGGGCTGGCCCTGTTCGGTCTGGACCACGGCGACATCGGCAGGGCGCCCTACGCGGCGCTGTTCGATGGTCCGCTCTCGCGGCTGCACGATGATGGCGCGCTGGTTGATCGCCAGGGACGCGCGCTCTACGGCCACGTGAGCCCTGCCGGCAGCGCCACGGTCCGCTCGCCGCTGCCCGCGCGTCCGGCCGCCGCCGCACCCGCGCGTGCCGCCGGGGCAGCGGTGCGGGTGGATGCCAGCCCCCTGTTCGACGCCGCCCAGCAGCAGGTGCTCGAGCGCGCCTGCCGCGTGCTGGACGCGCAGTTGCCGGTGCTGCTGCAGGGCGAGACCGGCACCGGCAAGGAGGTGTTCGCACGCGAACTGCATCGGCGCAGCACGCGTGCCGACAAACCGTTCGTGGCGGTCAACTGCGCGGCGCTGCCGGAAGGGCTGATCGAAGCCGAGCTGTTCGGCTACGAGGAAGGGGCCTTCACCGGTGCGCGCAAGAGCGGCAATACCGGCCTGCTGCGCCAGGCCCAGGGCGGCGTGCTGTTCCTCGATGAGATCGGCGACATGCCGCTGGCGCTGCAGCCGCGCCTGCTGCGGGTGTTGCAGGAGCGCACGCTGTCACCGCTGGGCGGCGGCAAGCCGGTGCAACTGGATTTCGCCCTGATCTGCGCCACCCACCGCGATCTCGATGTGGCGATGACATCCGGTGACTTCCGCAGCGATCTCTACTACCGCATCGCCGATCACAGCGTGCGTCTGCCCGCCCTTCGCGAGCATGCCGACCGTGCGGCGCTGGTGCAGGGCCTGTGGCAACGCCTTGGCCAGGGCCGGCAACTGGAGTCCGCCGCGCTGGAGGCGCTGGCCGGGTATGCCTGGCCAGGCAATGTGCGGCAGTTGTGCTCGTGCCTGCGCACGCTGGTGGCGCTGAGCGATCCGGGCGAGGTGATCCTGCATGGGATGCTGCCGGCCTATCTGCACAGGGTGCACGCAGCGGTGATGCCATCCACGGCAGAGGGGCTGGAGGCGATGACCGAAACCGCCATGCGCGACGCGCTGCGCGCGAGCAACGGCAATGTCGCCGAGGCGGCGCGCGCGCTGGGCATCAGCCGCAGCACGCTGTATCGCCGCGTCGGCGCAACGGCCCGCCGCCACTGAGGCGGCAGGCCCTGCAGGCTCAGCCGACCAGCGCGGCCGAATCGCGTGCCAGCTGCTCGATGCCGGTCCAGTCCTTGGCCTGCAGCAGGGCCCGGGTGGTCAGCCAGGACCCGCCCACGCACAGCACGTTGGGCAGGTGGAGGAAATCGCGCGCGGTCTGCGCGCTGATGCCGCCGGTCGGGCAGAAGCGCACATCGCCGAACGGGCCGTTCCATGCCGAGAGCATGGCCGCGCCGCCGGCCTGCACGGCCGGGAAGAACTTGAAGGTATCCAGGCCGTGCTCCAGGCCGAGCATCAGCTCCGACGAGGTCGCCACGCCCGGCAGGAACGGCAGATCGGTATCGCGCGCGGCGGCGTACAGGCGCGGGGTCGCACCCGGCGATACCGCAAAGCGCCCGCCCACCTGCTTGACCTTCTCCATCTGCGCGGCGGTCAGCACGGTGCCGGCGCCGACCACGGCATCAGGCACCGCCTCCACCATGGCCTGGATCGCGTCCATCGCCATCGGCGTGCGCAGCGTCACTTCGATCACCGGCAGGCCGCCGTTGAACAGTGCGCGCGCGACCTCGACGGCATCGTCGACGTTTTCCGGGGTGAACACCGGAATCACCGGGGCCAGTTTCAGGACTGCGCGTACGCGTGGATCAGCGCCGGACATCGAATCGCTCCTCGCCCGTGAGGGCCATGATGTCAGCCTCGCTGACAGGGTTGAAGTCGCCGGGGATCGAGTGCTTCAGGCAGCCTGCGGCGAGGCCGAAACGCACGATCGCGTCTGGCGCGAAGCCGCGCATCATGCCATGCAGGATGCCGGCGGCGAAGGCGTCGCCACCGCCGATGCGGTCCACGATGCCGATCATTTTGCGGGTTGGCGCCACCGCGCGGGTGCCATCACGGCCGATCAGCATCGCCCCGAGTGCATGGTTGTCCACGCTGTGCGGGGTGCGCTGGGTGCAGGCCATCCACTGCAACCGCGGGAACGCGGCGAAGGCCTGCGCCGCGGCCGCATCGACGCGCTCACGCACATCGGCCTGCTCGAACGCACCCCCGAGCACCACGCCGATATCGCGGTAGTCAGCGAAGACGAGATCGGCGCAGGCGAACAATTCGCGCAGGATGCCAGGCGCATCGCCCTGCCAGCGCGCCCACAGCGACGGGCGGAAGTTGCCGTCGAAGGACACCTTCACGCCGCGCGCGCACGCCGCACGGGCTGCGGCCAGCGTGGCCTGGGCCATCGCCGGGTTGAGCGCCGGGCTGACCCCGGACAGGTGCAGCCAGTCGGCGCCGGCCAGCAGCGTGTCCCAGTCGTAGTCGGCGGGACTGCTGTTGGCGAAGGCCGAATCGGCGCGGTCGTAGACCACTTCACTGGCACGCTGCACGGCGCCGGTGGTCAGGAAGTACAGGCCCATCCGGCCGTCGGTGCGCCGCACGGCGGTGGTGTCCACGCCGTGGCGGCGCAGCTCGCCCAGCGCGAACTCGCCCAGCGGGTTGGACGGCACCGTGCTGACCGCCGCCACTGCATGCCCAAGATGGGCCAGCGAGACACCAACGTTGGCCTCCGCGCCCCCCGCGTGAACCGCCAACTGGCCGCGCTGCAGCAACAGCTCGCGGCCGGGGGCGCTCATGCGCAGCAACAACTCTCCGAAACAGACAACACGACTCATGGTCCTGGATCCTTGTGAGGGCCGCGGACGCCGCAAGGACGCCCAGCAGCAATGGCTAGCGGTGTCATTCTAGCGATGGACGCCGCCCCGTCCACCTGTCCCGAATGTCGGAACCATTGTCCTGCAAGCGTCTGCGGGACATTAAAAGTCTGCTGCGGTGCAAGATGCCGGATCAGTAACGGGCTGTTAACGTCCGCCCTGACCAGCGGTGTCATTGCACTGACATGTCGTTGGATAGCTGTTTCATGTAGCACCTTGGGAGAGGGAAAACATGCAAGTCCAGAACACGCAGAAAAAGACACCGGTTACCTTGCTCGCATTGTCGATCGGCCTGGCGCTGAGTGGTACCGCGCTGGCCCAGGATGCGGGCACCAACCCCACCGACCTGGATACCGTCACCGTCACCGGCTACCGCGCCAGTGTCGAGAAGGCGCTGGACATCAAGCGCGGCGAAGCCGGCGTGGTCGATGCCATCGTCGCCGAGGATATCGGCAAGTTCCCGGATCTGAACCTGGCCGAATCGCTGCAGCGCATTCCCGGCGTGGTCATCACCCGTGAGGCCGGCGAAGGCCGCAACATCTCGGTGCGCGGCCTGGGCCCGGACTTCACCCGCGTGCGCATCAACGGCATGGAAGCGCTGACCACCGTCGGCGCCGGCGACCAGAGCGGCGGCACCAACCGTGGCCGTGGCTTCGATTTCAACGTGTTCGCCTCGGACCTGTTCTCGCAGTTGATGGTGCGCAAGACCGCCTCGGCGGACGTCGAGGAAGGCTCGCTGGGGGCCACGGTCGACCTGCGCACCGCGCGCCCGTTCGACTATGACGGCTTCACCTTCGCCGCCAGCGGCCAGGCCGGCTACAACGCGATGGCCGAAAAGGCCGACCCGCGCATGGCCGCGCTGATCTCCAACACCTTTGCCGATGGCACCTTCGGTGCCTTGTTGTCGGTGGCCTATTCCGAGCGCCAGGCGCTGGAAGAGGGCTCCAACACCGGCCGCTGGGCCAACGGCCCGAGCAACGGCAACTTCAATGCGGCCTCGCCGTTCGCCGCGGCGCGTTCGGCCAACGTCTACCACCCGCGCTTCCCGCGCTACGTGCAGATGGAGCATGAGCAGAAGCGCCTGGGCGTGACCGGTACCCTGCAGTGGAAGCCGAGCGACGCCACCGAGTTCTCGCTGGATGCGCTGTACTCCAAGATCGACGCCACCCGCGACGAGCATTACATCGAGGCGATCTCCTTCAGCCGTGGCACCAGCACCACGCCGCGCCTGGTCGGCAAGCCGGCGATGATCGTCAAGAACGGCGTGATCGAGAACAACGCGCTGGTCTACGGCGAGTTCGACAATGTCGACATCCGCACCGAAAACCGCCATGACGAGTGGAGCACCGAGTTCAAGCAGCTCAGCCTCAACGGCCAGCACCGCTTCGGCGATGACTTCACCTTGTCCGGCAAGGTCGGCATCTCGCGCTCCAAGCACGAGAACCCGGTGCAGACCACGATCATCATGGACAAGTACGACGTCGACAATTACAGCTACGACTACCGGGGCAACAGCCGGTTCCCGACGCTGAACTACGGCATCGACCCGACCAACCCCGCGGGCTGGGAACTGGCCGAAATCCGCCTGCGTCCGCAGTACGTGGACAACGACTTCGATACCGGCCAGCTCGACTTCAACTGGAACATCAGCCCTGGCTTCCGCCTGAAGGGCGGCGTGCTTGCCAAGGACTACACCTTCAAGACCACCGAACTGCGCCGTGCCAGCGAACTGGCCGTGCCCAACTTCGCCGATGGCACCAAGATCGTGCCGGTGGACATGACCGAGCAGGCCGGCCTGAAGGGCATCAACGGCAGCCCGTCCAACTGGGTGGTGCCGGATCTGAACGCGATTGCCGATCAGTTCGATATCTACAGCAACAGCGGCATCTTCGCCGTCGCCCCGCGCGCCAACAACGTGCGCAGCGTCGAAGAGAAGGACCGTGGTGCCTACCTGATGGGCGAGTTCTCCACCGAACTGGGCAGCCTGCCGTTGTCGGGTAACGTGGGTGTGCGCTACGTGCGCACCAAGCAGAGCTCCACCGGCCTGTCCACGCTGGCCACCGGTACGGTCTCCACCACGGAGAACCGCACCTACAACGACACCCTGCCCTCGTTCAACCTGGTGGCCGAAGTCACCCCGGACTTCCTGATCCGCCTCGGCGCGGCCAAGGTGATGAGCCGCCCGGGTCTGGGCAGCCTGACGCCGGGCGCAACGGTGGCCGTGGCCGGTGGTGCACGCACCATCTCCAGCGGCAACCCGGACCTGGAGCCGATCCGCGCGACCAACGTCGACCTCGGCTTCGAGTGGTACTTCGCCGAAGGCGCGATGGCCGGTATCGGTCTGTTCTACAAGGACATCGAGAGCTTCGTGCAGACCACCCGCGAAGTGCGTCCGTACTCCGACAGCGGCCTGCCTGCCTCGCTGCTGATCGGCACCGGTGCCTCGCCTGCCGACGACTTCACCTACAGCCGCCCGGTCAACACCCCCGGTGGTGAACTGCACGGCGTGGAAGCGAACTACACCCAGCCGTTCACCTTCCTGCCGGGCAAGTGGTCCAACCTCGGCGTGCAGTTGAACTACACCTGGGTGGAGTCGCAGATCCAGTACCTCAACGCCGCGGGCCAGCCGGTGATGAAGACCGACCTGACCGGTCTGTCCAAGTCGTCCTGGAACGCCACGCTGTTCTACGAAGGCAAGGTCTTCTCCGGCCGCGTCTCGGCGACCAACCGCGATGACTACCTGACCCAGGCACCGGGTACGGAAACCGGCTTCAACCTCGACGGTTACCACGGCATGACCGGCACCACGGTCCTCGATGCCTCGATCCGCTACACCATCAGCGACCAGCTCGAACTGAGCCTGGAAGGCATCAACCTGACCAACGAAGCCTCCGACGAGTGGGTCTACTCGCCGGCCACGGGTCGCCTGCCGCTGCAGTACACCGAAACCGGCCGCCAGTTCCTGCTGGGCGTGCGCTACAAGTTCTGATTCAACGGCAGTACCCACCGGCGGCGTGAGCGATCACGCCGCCGGCTGCGCGCTCGCCGCCATCGTTGCCATCCCCGACCCTCGCCAGCACGTGCACGCTGCTGCGGCGCAAGATGCCGCCCCGTGAAGGGTTTGTTACGTTTCGGATGACCAGCGGTGTCACGCGGCAAGGCGCGACAGACGCTCCGGGGGAGGCCGGACGTCATGACTCATCAACATCAAAGTCGCATGGCGGCGCACCCTGGGAGGGGGTTACACACGATGGATCGACTCGACACCCGTAAAAAGACACCGGTTACCCTGCTTGCGGTCTCAATCGCGTTCGCGCTGCAGGGCGTGGCCGGCATTGCCGCGGCACAGCAGACGCCCGAAGCGGCCGCCTCGCTCAATGCAGTGGATCTGGACAAGGTGGAGGTCAAGGCGACCTACCGCGAAAGCCTGCAGCAATCCCTGGATGAAAAGCGCTACAGCGTCGAGCAGGTCGATGCGATCTACGCCGAAGACATCGGCAAGTTCCCCGATCTGAACCTGGCCGAGTCGATGCAGCGCATCGCCGGCGTCTCGATCGATCGCGAAGGCGGTGAAGGCCAGCAGATCTCCGTGCGCGGCCTGGGCTCGGATTTCACCCGCGTGCGCATCAACGGTCTGGAAGCGCTGTCCACCGCCGGCAGCGGTACCACCGGCGTCAACCGCAGCCGCGGCTTCGACTTCAATACCTTCGCCTCGGAGCTGTTCAGCCGGGTCAAGATCAACAAGACCCAGTCGGCGCAGACCGATGAGGGCTCGCTCGGCGCCACCGTCGATCTTCGCGGTTCGCGCCCGTTCGATTTCGAGGGCTTCCAGGCCTCGCTCGGCGGCCAGTACGGCTTCAACGAGCTGTCCAGGAACAAGGACCCGCGCATCTCCGGGCTGATCAGCAACACCTGGGCCGACGGCCGGGTCGGCGCGCTGATGTCGGTGGCCTACAGCAAGCGCACCATCTTCGAAGAAGGCTACAACCCGGTCCGCTGGGAGCACGGCAACTACCGCAACTCCAACCAGAGCACCGCGGCCAACAACGGCACCTACGGCTTCTGCAGCCCGGCTGGTTACGACCCGCAGACCCCGCGCAATCCGCTGGCCAATGAAACCGCCGCCGGTGTCGGCAGCGCCGCCAACCAGGCGCGCAGCAACGGCTGGGGCAGCTACGGCATCGATGCGACCCACTGCGGCCCCGGCCTGGATCGCCCGGCCGCGACCGCCGAGAACATCGCCGCGTACGAGACCGCGACCAACGCCTGGATCCCGCGTTACCCGCGTTACATCCGCACCGAACATGAGATCGAGCGCCTGGGTGTCACCGGCGCGCTGCAGTTCAAGGTCAGCGACGACACGCAGTTGAACCTGGACATGCTGTACTCCAAGCTCGACAAGAATGTGCGCGAAGATTCGATCGGTGCCAACCTGCACCGCACCGCGCAGTACGGCGGCAAGACCCAGATCGTGGTCCGCGAGGCGCAGGCCGATGAACAGAACCGCCTGACCTACGGCGTGTTCGACAACGTCGACTTCCGCACCGAATCCACCGCGATCGAAGAGAGCACCGAATTCAAGCAGTTCAGCCTGAACCTGGAACATCGCTTCAACGACGCGGTGCGCCTGGATGCGGTGATCGGCCACTCCGAGTCGAACTATGAGCGGCCGGTCTTCTCGATGGTCAGCTTCGACAACAGCAACCTGGATGGCTTCGTGCTGGACATGCGCAACGGCAAGGTGCCGGCGATGTCCTTCCCGTTCGATCTCAACGCCGTGGACAACTGGAAGTGGCTGGGCTACGGCAGCACGCCGGTCAATGCCAACGGTACCGCGCGCGGCGGCAACATCAGCGAAGTGCGCTTGAACCCGCAGTACGTCGACAATGCCTTCGATACGGCCAAGGTCGACCTCACGTTCAACATCAACCCCACCTTCACCCTGCGCGGCGGTCTGGCCTACAAGGACTACGACATGAGCACGCAGGAGTACCGCAACATCAGCTACGGGCGCCTCTCCCAGGCGCTGCCGGCCGGTGTGGGCGTGGGTGACCTGAGCAACACCCTGAGCGGCTTCGGCAAGGGCATGGACGGCAACCTGCCCAACGCCTGGCTGGTGCCGGACTTCAACCAGATCGCCAAGCTGCTGGACATCTACTGCAACTGCAACACCGGCACGCTCGGCGGTGACTACCGCCTGGCCAGCGTCGGTCACTTCGGCGCATCGAACAACAACTTCGACGTCAACGAAAAAAGCTACGGCAGCTACCTGCAGCTGGACTTCAACACCGACCTGCTGGGCCGCGCGTTCCGCGGCAACCTGGGCGTGCGCTACGTGCAGACCCGCATCACCGCCGATGGCTATGCGCCGTGCACCGCCGCCAACGCCAACGATCTGTCCTCGGCCTGCGAACCGTTCTTCGGGGTGGCCAGCGCCACCGCCGATCCCGGCGAGCGCCTGCAGGTCGGCACCCGGGTCGGCCACAAGTACGACGACTGGCTGCCTTCGTTGAACCTGGCGTGGGACCTGAGCGATACCTTCGTGCTGCGCTTCGGCGCGGCCAAGACCATGGCCCGCCCGACCCTGTCCAACCTGTCGCCGAGCGTCAGCGGTGGCCCCACCGCGTACTTCGATGACGATCGCAGCTACTCGATCAACCTGGGCAACCCCAAGCTGGATCCGTTCCGCTCGACCAACTACGACCTGAGCGCGGAGTGGTACTTCGACGAAGGCGCGCTGCTGTCGGCCGCGGTGTTCTACAAGGACATCGAGAGCTACGTGCAGCGCACCCGCCTGCTCACCACCTGGGCGGACATGGGCTACTCGCTGGATCTGCTGCCGACCGGCTTCAGCCCGGACACGGTGTTCAACGTGCAGAGCTACTTCAATACCCCGGGCGGCCCGCTCAAGGGCTATGAAGTCTCCTACCAGCAGCCTTTCAGCTTCCTGCCCGGCTTCTGGCGCAACTTCGGCGTGCAGCTCAACTACACGCACGTCGAATCCAAGATCAAATACATGTTCAGCTCGGGAACCGGCAGCACGATCGTCACCACGTACACCGAAAACGACCTGCTGAACCTCTCGCCGAACTCGTACAACGCCACGCTGTACTACGACGACGGCCGCTTCAGCGCGCGCGTCTCCACCAGCTACCGCGACGCGTACATCAGCACCATCCTCTCGCAGGAAAACGTCTGGGACCTGGACGGCAACCAGTTCGCCACCGCCGATGTGCAGGGCAAGTACAGCGTGGAGAACGTGGATTTCAACATGTCCTACAAGGTCAACAATAATCTCTCGCTGACCTTCGAGGCGATCAACCTGCTCGATACCGCCGATGAGCGCTATGTCGATTCGGCGCTGTCGCTGCCGGACCGCTACACCCACACTGGCCGCCAGTACTACCTCGGCCTGCGCTACAAGTTCTGACCGTGCTGCGTCTTCCGCCACCGCTATCGCGCCCGTCCCCGTCCTTCTCTCCGGGATGGCGGGCGCGGTGCCGGGGCGGGAGGCCACCGTAAGCGGCTGACCCCCGCTGCTGGTTCCGCTGTACTGTTTCTGCTGTCGAAAGGAAGGTCTCATGCATCGCGTTGTCGCCCCCTCGATCCGCCTCTCCCGCCTGTCCGCCAGCCTGCTGGCGCTGCTGCTTGCGGGCAGTGGCACCGCCTGGGCGCAGACCGCGCCGCAGCTGCTCTTCCACGTCTCGGGCGACCAGGGCCTGCAGGCCGACACCGCCGCGGGCGACCCGGTCCCCAACTTCGTGGACAAGGTGAAGCGGGTGCCGAACGGGGCGCACGGCAGCGCCATTGAGTGGGCGGATGATGGCGTGTTGTCGTGGAACGCGCCGGGCAACATCCAGGCCCAGCGCGGCACGCTGGGCTTCTTCTGGCGCGCGCGCTACGCGGTGGGCGAAGCACCGTTCGTGATCTTCCGGGTCGGCTACGCCGACCACAGCAGCTGGGACATGGCCTGGCTGCGCATCGACTGGAATGGCCACGGCTTCGATGCGTTCGTCACCGATGCCAACCTGGCGCGCACGCGCGTGTCGTTCAAGCTCGACCAGATTCCCTCGCCGCAGCAGTGGCAGCACATCGCCTTCGGCTGGGACGAAAACCACGGCGTGCGCCTGTACGTGGACGGCAAGGAAGTGGCCCGCCAGGAGACCACCGCCGACTACGACGCCGCACTCGATCAGCTCGGCCTGGCCGCGCGCGTGATGGCGCCCTACCAGGTGCAGAGCCGCTACAACTTCCTGCGCGGCAGCGACTTCGACGAGATCCGCGTCTACGACCGCCTGCTCGATCCGGCCGGCATGGCCGCCCTGGCGCGCAATGCCACGCCCGCCACCGCCGTGGCCGTGCCGGAGCCGATGCGCGCCTGGCGCCACCGCCATGGCTGGGACGCTGCGCCACCGCCGGCGCTGACCGCGCCGACCACCACGATCCGCAAGGTCGAGTTCGCCGATACCAAGGACCACAAACAGTGGATGTGGAAGGCGACCGACGGCATTGCCGAAACCACCTGGCCGGGCGTATACAACCGCTCGCGCCTGCCGGGCCGCAACGACTACTTCCAGCTGCCCGACTGGAACACCTACGTCGAGGGCGGCCAGCAGCTGGACCTGACCCTGCCGGCCGGTGAAAGCGTCAATCGCATCGAAGTGCGTGGCGCCGCGTTCGGCGGGCTCAGCCACAGCACCGACGGCCAGCCGTCGCAGACCCTGTTCCAGCGCCCGCAGGGCGTGGTGCGCAGCGTGAATGCCATTGCCGCACAGACCGGCGGCGTCCTGCACTTCCGCAATACCGAACAGGAAACGCCGATCCAGGAAATCTGGGCCTACCAGGTCAGCGACGCGGCCGAGCCGGAGGGCACGGTCAAGCAGCGCTACCTGGTCGACAGCCAGGCGCTGCCGGACTACACCAACATCGCGGCACTTCGGGAGTACATCGACGGCCGCTACCCGGCGGCCGAACGCAGCACGGTGATGGCGCTGCCCAAGGGCGCCGGCGCACGCAAGCGCACGGCCGACACGCTGCCCGCGCAACCGCTGCCGATCGTGCACGTACTGATTCCCTCCGGCGTCAGTGATGCCCCGGCGGCACAACCGCTGATCCGCAGCTGGGCGCACAGCTGGGAGAACATGCATGACGGCCTGGACGGCGTCGCGATCGATCTGCCCACGCTGGACCTGCCCGCCACCCACGACGGGCTGATCCCGCTCAACATCCGCATCAAGGACCCGCTCTGGCCGGCGCGCGACATGATCGACGTGTCGGTGTCGGTCAAACCGGGCCAGAAGCGCACCCTGTGGCTGGATCTGCGCGACCGCATCCTCACCGCCGACAGCCTGTGGATCTCCATCGCCTCGGCCGCGCCAGGCTTCAACGCCGCGTCGCTGGACGGGGCGGAAATCCGCATGGTCTACAAGGACCGCGAGGAGGCGAAGAAGGAGCACATCGCCGATCGTTTCAACCAGGTGCGTGACAACTGGGGCTTCCTGGTCGAAGAGCACACTACCTCCAAGCGCCAGCGCCTGTACGCGCGCGTGTATGCCGATCTCAGTGATCTGCTGCGGGTGGACCCGGACCACGAACTCGGCCGCCTGTACTGGAACTACATCAGCTACAACAGCCAGGGCAAGCCGCCATTCACCCAGCCCGAGCCGCACAAGGGCGTGCCGCTGTGGGCGTTCCGGCAGACCGAAGACCTCACCTACGTGCGCCGCTTCATCGACTGGTGGATCGACAACCGCCAGATCGCCTACGGTGATTTCGGCGGCGGCATCTCCGACGATTCCGACCTGACCCAGCAGTGGCCCGGCCTGGCGCTGATGGGCGTGCAGCCGGACAAGCTCAACGCCTCGCTGACCGCGCTGTCCGATGCGGTGTACCGCAATGGCATGTTCAGCAACGGCTTGAGCACCATCGAAACCGATGAGTTGCACGCGTACGAGGAAGGCATCAACACCAACAGTGCGATGCTCTACCTCAACTGGGGCGATCCGCTCACCGTCGAGCGTCTGATGGAAACGGTGAAGGCGTTCGACGAACGCATCATCCTGCCCAACCCGCAGGGCCATCTGCTGTTCTCCAGCAACTGGTTCGGCGGCAACAAGGTGTACCGCGAACCGAACTGGCAATGGCAGAAGCCGTATTCCTTCCCGGTGCTGCACCCGGCGTTCCTGATCGGCCAGTACAACGCCGATCCGACCGGTCGCAAGCTGGTCACCGGGCTGGCCGATGGCTACCTGGCCCACGCCTACACCGACGACAAGGGCCGCTGGGCGCTGCCGAACGAGATCAACTGGGCCACCGGCAAGACCCGTGGCGGCGAGCTCAACAACGGCTCGGGCAGCGGCGACATCATGCACACCTTCTGGGCGGCATGGCGCTGGACCGGCGATGACAAATACCTCAAGGCGCTGGACTACCGCGTCGAGCGGGGTGGCCCGGGCGCCTTGTCCAACCTGGGCGAGAACTACGTGGAAGCGCTGGGCCGCGGTGCCGAGTGGAACCCGCGCTTCATCAGCGATGCCGACGGTGGCAGCACCGGCTTCGCCAGCCTGATGGCGTGGCAGGCGACCGGCGACAAGAAGTACCTGGAGGCGCTGCATGCCGACGGCATCCAGGCCAAGGCGCAGCGCGAATACATGAACACCGAAGGCCACTGGTGGTCCGACCGTGTCGAAGCGCCAAGCGAATTCCTGCAGCGTGCACGCCTGGGTGGCATCGCGCTCAAGCGCAACCAGAGCTGGCCGGGCCACACCGTGAGCTGGCGCTTCGCCCAGCCGCAGGCCGCCGAGCAGGTCGCGCTGCTGGTGCATGCACCCTCGCCGGACCGCTTCAAGGTGATCGCCTACAACCTGGGCAAGCACGCAGTGGATGCGGAGATGAGCACCTGGAACGTCACCGCCGGGCAATGGCGGATGACCAGCGGCGTGGACCGCGACGGCGATGACACCATCGATGGCAAGGCCACCACGCGCGATCTCACCCTGGAGCGCAGTGCCTCGACCACGCTGCGGTTCGTGCCGGGCCAGAGCCAGGTGTTCGAGTTCGAGCTGGTGCAGGCCGGCACGCCGGTCGAACAGCGTGCCGACCTCGGCATCGGGCGCGGCGATGTGCGCGTGGACGGGCGTCAGGTGCAGGTGACCGTGCACAGCCTGGGCCACGTCGCCACCGGGGTGGGCGTGGCAGTGCTGGAGGATGCGAAGGGCCGCGAGCTGGCCCGGGCCGAGATTCCGAGTCTGGCGGCGCCGAGCGACCTGCTGCCGAAGACCACGACCGTCAGCCTGCCGCTGCCGGCCGGGGAGCGCGCTGGCCTGCGCGTGCGCGTGATGCAGGCCGACGGTGCGGCGGAAGTGACCCAGCGCAACAACGTGGTGGCGCTGGACCCATAACGCCATGCGGTGCATGGCGCTGCCGGCGCCCTGCCCCTGTCTGGCTCACAGCGTGACCTGCCCCTCGATGCAGGTCACGCAGTCGCCGCCGATCCACAGCGCATCGCCCAGCCGCTCCACCCGCAACCGGCCGGCGCGCCCGATCGCCGTGCCCTGGCTGATCACATAGCGATCCGGCGCCTCGCCGGTGGCCAGCAGCCAGCGCGCGATGCCGGCATTGAGGCTGCCGGTGGCCGGGTCTTCCGGGGCGCCGTCGCCGGCAATGAAGGCACGGCTTTCGTACTGGGCCTCGTCGCCATCACTGGGCAGCCAAGGCCCGAACACGCCGACCTTCATGCCCTCCAGCTGCGCGTAGTCCGGCTGGATCGCAAGTACGGCCGCACGATCACGCAGGCGCAGTGCCAGCCAGCCGGTGCCGTTGTCGGCCCAGCGGGCGTCCACCACGTCCTCTGCCGCCACGCCCAGGCCGCGTCGGACGCGCTCACGCAGGTCCGGCGTCAACGCCTCGCCCCGCAGCAGCGGCGGCGCCAGGAACGCCAGGCCGGACGCGCTGCGCCGTATCCGCACCCGCCCGATCCCGCACTCCTGCACGATCTCCGCGCCCTTCGGCACGCCGCCATGGGCCAACCACGCATGGCAGCTGCCCAAGGTGGGATGCCCGGCGAACGGCAGCTCTTCCAGCGTGGTGAAGATGCGCACGCGATAGTCCGCCTGCGGATCGGTCGGCGGCAGCAGGAAGGTGGTCTCGCTCAGGTTGGTCCAGTGGGCGAACGCGGCCATGCGTGCGTCGTCGATGCCTTCTGCATCAAGCACTACGGCCAGCGGATTGCCGCGCAGCGGGTCCTGGCTGAAGACGTTGACCTGCTGGAACGGAAACGTACGCATGGCGGCGCTTCGAAAGGTGGGAACCGGATGATGCGCGCGGCGCAGGCCGCAGGTCGAGCGCGGCCCTAGGCCGCGTCGGTTTCCATCACCTGCACGCGGCGCTGGTACCAGCCGTCGGCCTCGGGTTCGAAGACGGCGCTGCGGGTCATCTCGCCCTGATAGACGTGCACGGAGATCGCCAGGTCGTCATCGCTGGTGTTGCGGAGGGTGTGGTACTCATGCGGCGGGATCAGACTGCCGGCACTGCCGCAGTCGCCCAGCACCGCCGGTTCGGCACGGAAGCGGAAGCGCTCGCCGTCGCGCTCCAGCAGCTGGTACTGGGTGATCTCCAGCTGGCCCAGCCACACCCCTTCCACGCACCACAGCCCGCTGTGGTCGTGCAGCGGCGTGCCCTGTCCCGGGCCCCAGCTCATCGCGACGATGCTGTAGCCGTGCACCGGGCTGCGATACAGCTCGCGGCGGGCGTAGTGATCCTCGATCGGGCGGTGCACGCAGGCCGGCAGCTGGATGCGGCTGTCGGCGATCGCCTCGCGCAACGCCGCGCGCAGCGTTGCGGCGATCTGGTGCGCGTGCTCGTGCTGGACGGCATGGTCGACGGCGGCGATCAATCGATCACGGCCATGGAACGGAGGAAACGGGTTGCATTGGTCTTGCATACCCCGAGTCTAGGCGATCCCGGTGAACAGCGTGTTTGACCTGAATCACATCCAATCGACTCACGATCCCCGACGTAGCGATCCATTCGAAAGAACTCGAAGGGTCTGCCTATCGATCAGGGAATCAGCAGCGGCCGCAACGATGGCACTTGCCGGGCCAGTTCCTCGGTGACCAGCGTGGCGAACAACGCTGCGCCGTCCGGGCCCAGATGGGTGTAATCGAAGGCGACCTTGGCCTGTCCCATGGGCTCGGTGAGGGCGTTGTTCTGCGCGGCCGGTGCGCCGGCAGTGGGCGCGGCGCCCACGGTGGTCCCGCCCAGCGCCGCGCTGACCTGTGCGGGCGTGGCGGCCGCCTGTGCCAGCGGCATGGCCGCCACCGGCCCCAGCGCCTGGACCACCGCGCGGCTGCGCGCGTGCAGATCGACCAGCGGGACCTTCATCTCGCGCGCCACGGTCCGCACCGCCTCGGCCCACGGCGCCAGGTCATCGATCAGCACGCCATCGGCGAACTGGCGGCGGGTCAACGGGGTCAGCAGCACCGGCTGCGCACCGGCGGCACGGATCTCACGCACGTAGCGGCGCAGGTTGTCCGGGAATTCGCGCTGCAGATCGGTGGAGCGGCCCGGCTTGCCGGGCTGGTCGTTATGGCCGAACTGGACCAGCACCCAGGTGGTGGCATAGCCGGGCGTGCGCATCTCCGCGTCGGCCAACGCCCACGAGCCTTCGGCGCGGTAGTTGTACGTGCTGCGACCGCCACGGGCCAGGTTGGTGCAGGTCAGGAACGAGGTCACGTGCCGTGCGCAGAACGCCGGGCCCCAGCCGCCCTGCACGGCCGTGGTGGAATCGCCGACCAGCACGATCTTGCTGGCCCGGATCGGGGTCGGTGCCGGACGATCCAGCACCGCCGGATCCACGGCGGCGTGCGCAACGCTCATCAGGCCGAACAGCACGCTGCCCAGCAGCCAGGTCGACGCGCGCATCAGAACGTACCTCGTTGAATGAAGGGGGCCTGCTGATAGAGGCGGCGCTCGCCACCGCGCGGGTCGTCGGCCTGCTGCGAGGGGGTATCGAACAGCATCGTTTCGCGGCGGGCCAGCGAATAGGTCTGCCAGCGGGGCAGTGCGCCATGATTCGGATCGCCATGGCGCGCAAAGGCGATCAACGCCTCGCTCATGGTCGCTGCGACACGGGTCGCCGCTTCGCCGTCACCGGTGCGTGAGCCGGGGCGATCGGTGGTATCGAACACCAGCGGGATATCCAGCGTGTGGAACGCGCCGAACCTGCCGCCGTCCAGCGGCGAGCCCCAATCGAGTTGATAGGCCCAGGTGGGGGCGCCCTGGCGCGCACGCGCCTCCAGTTCCTCCACTGCACCCCGCCAGGAGCGGCCGGCGGTGGTGGCGGCGAAGAACACCTCCGAAGGCGTGTAGTGCGGATACAGGCGGCGGTACTCGGCGATCACCACCGAGGGCAGCAGGTCCACGTACTGCTCTTTTTCCAGCTTGGCCGGCAGCGTCTCCCAGGTCAGCGCGAAGTTGGCCGGGTCGTTGCCGAGGAAGGCGCGGGTTTCATCGTGGGTGTTGCCGATCACCATCGGAATCCCGGCGGACTGCGCGGGCGCCTCCGGCCAGAACGGATGCACCGGCAACGCACGCCCGTCGAGCACCGGCCCGACATACAGGCTGCTGTTCTCCACGCGCGACGGATCGCGCGCACGGGTGGCGGCCAGCAGTGCCTCCATCGGCATCGTGCGCAGCGCCTCGGCGTCGGCCGCGCCTACCGCCTGCATCGCGATCTGCGCGCGCTGGGTGGCCGCCCGCGGGCCGGCCGCGGTGACCTGCTGCCCACTCATGGTCCAGGCGCGCTGGAACAAACCGCGCGCGGCCGGCATGGCCATCAGCGTGGCGATCTTGGCGCCGCCGCCGGACTGCCCGACCACGGTGATGTTGTCGGCATCGCCCCCGAATTCGGCGGCATGCTGGCGCACCCAGTGCAGCGCCTGGACCAGGTCGAGCTGGCCGACATTGCCCGAGTCGGCGAAGCGCGCATCGCCCAGCTGCGCCAGGTACAGATAGCCGAACACGTTGAGCCGATGGTTGACCGTGACCACGACCACGTCGCCGCGCCGGCACAACGCGCTGCCGTCGTACAGCGGGTCGCTGCCGGAGCCGTTGTTGTACGCGCCGCCATGGATGTAGAACACGATCGGCCGCTTGCCGCCGTCGCGCAGCGCCGGGGTCCACACGTTGAGGTAGAGACAGTCTTCGCTGCCCGGCCCTTCCTTGCCGGTCTGCGGGGCGGCGTTGCCATAGTCCAGCGCATCGCGCACGCCACGCCAGGCCATCTCGGGCAGCGCCGGCTGGAACCGCCGGGGCGCGGTGTCGGCCCCATAGGGGATGCCGCGGAACACATTCACCCCCTGCTCCCGTTGTCCGCGCACCCGGCCACTGCGTACCCGGGCCAGCGGTGAGGCGTCATCGCGCGGCCCGGGCGCGCCGGCGAACGCCGGCATCAGCGGCAGGCTGGTGGCACCCAGCATCAGGGCGTAGCGCGCGCTGTCGCGCAGAAAGCGTCGACGCTGCAGGTCGGCGGGGGACTCACTCATGGCGCGCGGGCTCCGTGTGGCGCGAAGGGATCCAGCGCAGGGCCAGCTCGGGCCACTGCGCAACGGTCAGACCGGCCGGGATGCGCACGCCGAAGCCGTGGCCACCGAACGGGAACAGGTGCATTTCGGTGGTGACGCCGGCGCGCAGCAGCGCCTGGTAATACACCAGGCTGTTGTGCACCGAGACCACGTTGTCGTCCTGCGCATGCACCAGGAAGGTCGGCGGGGTATCGGCGCGGACCTGGTCCTGCATCGAGAACTGCTGCTGCAGCGTGCTGTCCGGATGCGGCCCGAGCAGGCGCGAACGCGAGCCGGTATGCGCATGCGTGCCCATGTCGATCACCGGGTAGATCAGCAGCGCGACATCCGGGCGTGCGCTGAGCGCATCGATGGCGTCGCGGTGCGGATACACCGGTGCATCGAAGCCGTTGCTCAACTGCGCGGCAACGTGCCCGCCGGCCGAGAAGCCCATCACCCCGATGCGCTGCGGATCAATCTGCCATCTCGCAGCATCGGCGCGGATCACCCGCATCGCACGCTGGGCATCGGCCAGTGCGGCCTGGCGATCACTGCGGCCGGCCGGCAGCCGGTAACGCAGCACGAACAGGGTCACCCCACCCTGCTCGACGAACGCCGGCACCAGCGCGGTGCCTTCCTTGTCGAGCACGATGCGCTGATAGCCGCCGCCCGGCACCACCAGCAGGGCGGTGCCATTCGGGCGCGCCGGTCGGTACACCACCAGGTAAGGCGCACTGACGTTGTCGATGTAACGGTCCGGCAGCGCCGGATCGCGGCTGCGCTCGATCACGTTGGGCACGGTGGCCGGGCCGGATTCACCCGGCACCCGGCCGTGCGGCCAGAGCGCAATGCGGTCCGGGTCGCCGAGGGCCGGTTCGGTCTCCGGTACGGCACGCTCGGCCGCGTGGGCCAGACCGCCGACCAGCAGCAGGAGAGTGAGCATGGGCAACGCGAGGAAGCGGCGCATCCGGGTACGTCCTTCGGGCAAGGGGAACAGGCATCGTGCCTGACCGGCAGCCGTTCTGATGCGCTGCACATTGCCAATGACACCGGTTTACCATATACAGCTCATCCAGCCACTGTCGATTGGCAGTGCAACAATTTTTCCGGGAGACCCGCTTGAGCAACGACCACGGCAAACAGGACCTGCCCGACCAGGGGTTGGGCGAGATCGCCCGGCACTTCGTCAGCGCCCGCCAACACGGCCAATCCCTGCCCGATTTCCCGGGAACCATCCCGGAAGACCTGGTCACGGCCTATCAGGTACAGGACCAGGCCATCGCGCTGTGGGACGACCAGGTGGTCGGCTGGAAGGTCGGCTACATCGCTGCCGAGCGCCGCGATGTCTCCGGCGACGACCGTCTGCTGGGGCCGATTTTCTCGCGTCAGCTCTGGAATGCTACCGGTGGAACAGTCGAGATTCCGGTGTTCGTCGGTGGCTTCGGCGCGGTCGAGGCCGAGTACGTGATCCAGCTGCAGGAAGACGCCCCGGCGGACAAGCTGCACTGGACCCCGGAAGAAGCCGAGGCGCTGGCCGCCAAGCTGTTCATCGGCGTTGAGGTGGCGAGCAGCCCGCTGGCGACGATCAACAAGCTCGGCCCGCGCGTGGTGGTGTCGGACTTCGGCAACAACAACGGCCTGGTGCTCGGCCCGGAAATCCCGGACTGGACCCGCCTGGACGACGCCGACCTGCGTGCGGAAACCCGCATCGAAGGCCAGGTGGTCGGCACCGGTGGCGCGACCCTGCTGCCCGGCGGACTGCGCACCGCCTATGCGTTCGCCCTGGGCCGCTCGGCGCAGCGTGGCCGCCCGTTGAAGGCCGGCGATCTGATCGCCAGTGGGAACGCGACCGGCATCCACGACATCGCCGTGGGCCAGGAAGCATTGATCCGTTTCGTCGGTTACGGCGACATTACCTGCAAGGCCATCGCCGCCGGTTGACCGCGCGGACATGGCGAGCACGCTTGGGAGGGCGCAGATGTTCACTCGCAGAAGTTTCCTGGCTACCAGTCTGGGCGCGCTTGCCGCGCCCGCGCTGACAGCCTGTTCGCGGTCATCCAACGCCGCACCGGCCGGTGCGCAGCTGTTGACCGCCACCGACGTCCACGTCGCCGACTACCCCACCGTCACCGCGGTGAAATGGATCGGGAAGACGCTGGAAGAAAAAACCGGCGGCCGGCTGCGGCTGCGCCAGTATCACTCCGGCCAGCTGGGCCGTGAGTCCGAGGCGATCGACATGGCCCGCTTCGGCGCCATCGATATCACCCGCGTCTACTCCGGCGCGCTCAACAACGCGTTTCCGCTGACCCAGGGCCTGTGCCTGCCGTATGTGTTCGAGTCGGTGGCGCATATGCGCCGCGCGCTCGACGGCGGCGTCGCCGATACGGTCCTGCAGGGCTTTGAAACGCGCGATCTGGTCGGCCTGGCCATCTACGATTCCGGCGCGCGCTGCTTCTACAACACCAAGCACCCGATCGTGGAGCCCAAGGACCTGCACGGCCTCAAGCTGCGCGTGGCGTCCTCGGACATCTTCATCCAGCTGATGCGCCTGCTCGGTGCCAACCCGACCCCGATGTCGCTGGGCGACACCTTCTCGGGCATGGAAACGCACATGATCGACGGTGCGGAAAACAACATGCGCAGCTTCCATTCCAGCCGTCATTTCGAGGCCGCGCACTACTGGTCGCAGAGCGATCACTCCTATGCACCGGACGTGCTGCTGATGTCGCGCCAGAGCTTCGATGCGCTGAGTCCGGCCGACCGTACCCTGGTGATCGAGACCGCGCGTGAATCGGTGCAGGTGATGCGCGAGCAGTGGGATGCCTCGGAAAACACCGCCCGCCAGGCCGTGGCCGACTTCGGCATCAAGTTCAACGAGGTCGACATGCCGGCCTTCCGCAAGGCCGCCGATCCGCTCCTGCAGCGTTACCTGCAGCAGCCGGAGCTGGCCGCCCTCACCCGTCGCATCCGCGACTTCGCCTGAGGCCCCGACGCGATGTCCGACTCGACTTCCGAAACCGTCATCACCCCCACCGCGCCGCAGCGCCTGCTCAACGTCATCGCCGATGTGGCGATCTACATTGCCGTCATCGCCCTGCTGGGCCTGGTGGTGGTGCAGGGCTGGCAGGTGTTCGCCCGCTATGTGATCAATGATTCGCCCAGCTGGACCGAGCCGGTCACGCTGCTGCTGCTGGCCACGGCGATGAGCCTGGGTGCGGCCACCGGTGTGCATACCCGCCGCCACTTCGGTTTCTTCCTGCTGGCCGCGCACATGGGCCCGGGCCTGCGCCGCGCGGTGGATGTGTTCACCGCGCTGGTGGTGGCCGTGCTGGGCGTGGTCATCGCCTGGTGGGCGGCCGTGCTGCTGATGGACGGCCTGGATATCAAGGCCGCCGGCGCCCACCTGCCGCAGAGCATCAACTACCTGCCCCTGTCGATCGGTGGCGCCTTGATGGCGATCTTCGCCGTGAACCAGATGGCGCTGGCTGTACGGCCGGCCGATGCCGTTGCCGAGGGAGATCGCTGAGTCATGGGTATTACCATTCTTTTCACCGTGTTCGCGGTGCTGTTGCTGCTCGGTGTGCCGGTTGCGTTCGCGCTTGCCGCTGCCGCCCTGGCCACGCTGTGGTACCTGGATCTGCCGACGCTGGTGCTGGTCCAGCAGATCTCGGCCGGTACCGGGTCGGCCTCGCTGATCGCCATTCCCTTGTTCATCTTCGCAGGTGAAATCATGATGCGCGGCGGCATCTCCGAGCGTCTGATCTCGCTGGCCTCGTCGCTGGTCGGTCGCATGCGCGGTGGCCTGGGCCAGGTCTCGATCCTGTCCTCGCTGTTCTTCGGCGGTGTGTCCGGCTCGGCCATCGCCGATGTCTCGGCGGTCGGCGGCACGATGATTCCGCAGATGGTCAAGCGCGGTTACGACCGTGACTTCGCGGTCAACGTCAGCATCACCGCCGCGCTGGTCGCGCTGCTGGTGCCGCCGTCGCACAACCTGATCCTGTTCTCGGCCGCGGCCGGTGGTGGCCTGTCGATCGCCGATCTGTTCGCGGCCGGTATCGTGCCGGCGCTGCTGATGACCGTCGTGCTGATGATCACCGGTTATCTGGTGGCACGCCGCCGCGGTTACGGCGTGGAGATCTTCCCGGGCTGGCGTGCGGTGCTGCTGCGCCTGGTCTCGGCGCTGCCTGGCCTGGGCCTGGTCGCGCTGATCTTCATCGGTATCCGGGCCGGCATCTTCACCGCGGTGGAGAGCGCGGCGATCGCCGTGGTCTACGCGCTGCTGGTGACCACCGTGCTGTACCGCCAGCTCGACTGGCGCGAGTTCCTCGGCACGGTCACCCATGCCGCGCGCAGCACCGGTGTGATCCTGTTCGTGATCGCCACGGCCGCCGTGTTCGGCTGGCTGCTGGCCTATCTCGAAGTGCCCTCGGCCGCGGTCAACTTCCTGCAGTCGTTCGCGCACAGCCAGTTCATGGTGCTGCTGATGATCGTGATCATGCTGTTGCTGCTGGGCACCTTCATGGACCTGGCGCCGATGATCCTGATCTGCACGCCGATCTTCCTGCCGGTGGCCAAGGCCTACGGCATCGATCCGATCCACTTCGGCCTGGTGCTGGTGCTGACCGGTGGCCTGGGCCTGGTGACGCCGCCGGTGGGCTCGGTGCTGTTCATCGGTACGGCAATCGGCAAGATCAGCGTCGGTGAGAGCATGCGCTCGATCTGGCCGTTCTGGTTCGCCGCGCTGGGCGTGCTGTTGATCGTCACCTTCTTCCCGGAAATGTCGCTGTGGCTGCCTGCCCTGCTGCGCGCGTAAGCGTGCGGCGGCTGGCAGCCCTGCTGTGGATCGCCCTGCCCTGCGCCGTCACGGCGCAGGGCCAGGACATCCCGCTGCGCGGCTTCCAGGACGGCATTCACCATTGGCAGAGCGGGCATGGCACGGACTACCCGCGCTACTCCCCTGATCAGTACCGGCAGATCGCCGACAACCTGGTCGTGCTGCAGCGGCGTGGTGGGGGCTGGGCGGTCAACCAGGATCCGCAGCGGATCCTCGATGATGCCGCCAGGGCACAGGTGCTGGCCGACCAGGCCACGCCCGGCGGCAGCTTCGACAACCGCAACATCTACACCCAGGTCAGCTACCTGGCCGACGCCTTCGCGCGCAGCGGCGATGCCCGTTACCGCGACGCGGCCGTACGCGGGCTGGATTTCATTCTCGCCGAGCAGATCCCCGGCTGTGGTGGCTGGCCGCATTCGGTGCCCTCGCGCACCGCGTACCACGGCCACATCACGTTCGCTGACGACGTCACCAGTGGCGTGCTGACCACGCTGCGGCGCATCCAGCGCGAGCCGGCGTTCGGCTTCATCACGGCCGGTCAGCGCGCCCGCGTGGACGCTGCCGTCACCGCCGGCGATGCCTGCCTGCTGCGCCTGCAGGTGCGCCAGGACGGCGTGCCGACGATCTGGGCCGGGCAGTACGACCGCACCACCTTGCTGCCCGCGCAGGGCCGGAAGTTCGAGCTGCCGGCGCTGGTCACCGACGAGAGTGTCGGCGTGGTCCGCTACCTGATGTCGATCCCCGATCCCGCGCCGGAGGTGGTCGCCTCGGTCAACGCCGCGATGACGTGGTTCCAGGCGCATGCGTTGACCGGGTGGCGGCTGGAGACCTTCGAAACCACCCCCGCGCAGTTCCAGTTCCATCGCACCACGGTCGACCGCCGCCTGGTCGCCGATGCGGGCGCGCCGCTGCTGTGGGGCCGCTTCCACGACCTGCACGACAGTGGCGTGCTGCTGGCCAACCGCGAGGGCGAACGCGTCGCCACGTTCAACGACATCCCGCGCGAGCGCCGCACCGGCTATCACTGGTACGGCACCTGGCCACAGGCCCTGATCACCACCGAGTACCCACGCTGGCAACAGCGTCTTGCCGGGACCGGGGCGCGCTGAGCGCGGCCGGCCCACGATACGTTCAAGGGAGAAAGACGATGCACCTGAGGAAGACCCTGGCGAGCTTCGCCACCGCCTGCCTGCTGCTGGCCGGCGCCGGTCACGCCGCCGAGCCGGCCACCGCCTGGAAGCGCGGGATCGAGAACCAGCGCCAGGCCGATCTGGGCAATGGCACCTTCCTCAACCCGGTGTTCGCCGGTGATCGCCCGGATCCTTCCGTGCTCAAGGATGGGGAGGACTACTACCTCACCTTGTCCTCGTTCGATGCCTACCCCGGCCTGCCGATCTGGCACTCGCGCGATCTGGTCAACTGGCAGCCGCTGGGCCACGCGATCACCAAGAACGTCGGTGCGATCTGGGCGCCGGACATCGTCAAGCACGGCAGCCGCTATTACATCTATTTCCCGGCCCGCACCGGCGAGACCCGCAGCAACTTCGTGGTCTGGGCCGACAGCATCAAGGGCCCGTGGAGCGAGCCCATCGATATCGGCCTGGGCAGCTACATCGATCCCGGCCATGCGGTGGGCGAAGACGGCAAGCGCTACCTGTTCCTCAGCGGTGGCGACTACGTGCAGCTGGCCGATGACGGCCTGAGCGTGGTCGGCACGCCCAAGCACGTCTACGACGGCTGGAAGTACCCGGAAAGCTGGGACGTGGAGGCCTATGCGCAGGAAGGCCCGAAGATCAACTTCCGCGATGGCTGGTACTACATGACCACCGCCGTGGGTGGCACCGCCGGCCCGCCGACCGGGCACATGGTGATCACCGCGCGCTCGCGCTCGATCCACGGCCCGTGGGTGAATGCGCCGAACAACCCGATCATGCGTACCCGGTCGGCCGCCGAGCCGTGGTGGTCGCGCGGCCATGCCACGGTGATCGAAGGCACCGACGGGCGCTGGTGGATGATGTATCACGGCTACGAGAACGGGTACTGGACGCTGGGCCGCCAGGCCCTGCTGGAGCCGATCGAATGGACCGCCGATGGCTGGTTCGTGGCCAAGGGCGGCGACCTCGGCCAGCCGCTCGCCAAGCCGTCGGGTACCTCGGTCGGCCAGCACGGCATGGCGTTGTCCGACGATTTCCGCGGCAGCACGCTCGGTGCGCAGTGGTCGTTCTTCAACCCGGCCCAGGACGAGTACAAGCGCCTGGCCTTCACCGGCAAGGGCATGGTGCTGCAGGGCAAGGGCAGCACCCCGCGCGACAGCTCGCCGCTGACCGCCATCGCCGGCGACAAGGCCTACCAGTTCGAGGTCGAGATGGAGATCGCCCCGGGCGCGGTGGGCGGGGCCCTGCTCTACTACAGCGACCGCCTGTATGTGGGCGTGGGCAGCAACGGCGAGAAGTTCATCATGCACCGCTACGGCGAGGAGCGCCCCACCCGGCTGGCCCCCAGCGCCACCGGCGGCACGCTGTGGCTGCGGGTGACCAACAACCGCCATATCGTCACCATCCACTCCAGCACCGACGGCAAAACCTGGCAGAAGTACCCGGTTCAGATGGAAGTCTCCGGCTACCATCACAATGTGGCGGGCAAGTTCCTGGCCCTGAAGCCGGCGATCTATGCTGCCGGCGACGGCAAGGTCGAGTTCCGGAATTTCCGCTACCGCGCCCTCGATTGAGCTCCCCGCTAGAATCCCTTGACTCATCCCCGGTTTGAACGACATGTCATTGCGCAGCAAAACCGATCCGTCGCCGCACGGATTGACCAAAGGCAAGGCCGCCACGATCAACGACATCGCGCGTCTTTCCGGGGTATCGAAGAAGACCGTCTCGCGCATCATCAACAACTCGCCGCTGGTGCGTAAGGACACGCGCGAGAAGGTTGAGGCACTGATGCGCGAGGTCGGTTACACGCCGGACCCGCTGGCCCGCGGGCTGGCATTCCGCCGCTCGTTCCTGATCGGTATGGTCTACGACAACCCGACCGCCCAGTACATCGTGGACATGCAGTACGGCGCGCTGGATGCGCTGCGCGGCTCCAGTTTCGAGCTGGTCGTGCACCCCTGCGATTCGCGCAGCCCCGGGTATATCGACGGCGTGCGCCGTTTCGTGCAGCAACAGAAACTGCACGGCGTGATCCTGGTGCCGCGTGCCTCTGAAGACCAGGCGCTGGTGGACATGCTCGATGAGATCGGCTGCCGCTTCACCCGGATCGCCTCGCTGCCGCTGGACGAAACCTCGCAGATGGTGGTCACCCACGACCGCGACGGTGCCGCCGAAGCGGCCGATTACCTGCTCTCGCTGGGCCACCGCGATATCGCCCTGGTGACCGGCCCGAGTGCGTACCGCTCGGCGCACGAACGCACCGCCGGCTTCATCGATGCCCTCGCCAAGCGCGGCATCGAGCTGCCCCCGGCGCGCATCGTCGAGGCCGGCTATACCTTCGAATCGGGCGTGGCCGCCGCCGAAAAGCTGCTGCTGGGCAAGCAGCGCCCGACCGCCATCTTCACCGGTAACGATGAAATGGCCGCCGGTATCTACAAGGTCGCGCTGCGCGCGGGCATCAACATTCCGCGCCAGCTCTCGATCATCGGCTACGACGACAGCCCGCTGGCCTCGCGCCTGTGGCCGTCGCTGACCTCGGTGCGGCGCCACACCCGCGACACCGGCCGCACAGCGGCCGCGATGCTGATCCAGCCCGACGGCCAGGCGGTGATGCAGCACGCCAGCGTGCGCCCGCACCTGATCGTGCGCGACTCCTGTCAGCCCCCCGAGGATTGACGCCCCGGGCGTCAATCCTCGGCGCCTCCCCCTGTCCTGTCGCCTCCCGTCCCGACCCCGTCTGCGGGCCACCCGACCTATCGTGCGCTGCAAAATGACACCGGTTTACCAACTGGCTACAATCACCTGAAATCGTGCCGGGGCCGACGCATCGCCCCACCCCTGCTCTGGAGACGCCATGTACTGCAAGACCCATTACGCCACCCATCCCGACGCCATCAAGGGCGCCAGCAATGACGACCTGCGCGACCTGTACCTGCTCGACGGTCTGTTCAACGCCGATGCGGTGACCCTGAAGTACACCCACTACGAGCGCTTCGTGCTCGGCGGTGCGGCCCCGGTCACCGGCCCGGTCTCGCTGCCCAAGCAGACCGAACCGGCCTCGGCCGCCGGCCATGCCTTCCTGGAACGCCGCGAACTGGGCGTGATCAACGTCGGCGCCGGCAGCGGTACCATCACCGTGGACGGCACCGTGTTCACGCTGGGCCCGAAGGATGGCCTGTACGTGGCCATGGGCAGCGAAGACGTGGTGTTCGCTTCCGATGACGCCGCCAACCCGGCGCAGTTCTACCTGGCCTCGACCCCGGCGCACGCGCGCTTCGAGACCAAGGCGCTGTCGATCAAGGACGCCGTGGCCCTGGACCGTGGCGCGCTGGAAACCAGCAACGAGCGCACCATCTACCAGTACATCGTGCCGGCCACCTGCCAGTCCTCGCAGCTGCTGCTGGGCCTGACCGTGCTCAAGCCGGGCAGCGTCTGGAACACCATGCCGCCGCACCTGCATGACCGCCGCAGCGAAGTGTATTTCTACTTCGATCTGGGTCAGAACGACCGCGTGTACCACTTCATGGGCGAGCCGGACGCGCAGCGTCACATCGTCATCCAGAACAACGAAGCCGTCGTGTCGCCGCCGTGGTCCATCCACATGGGCGCCGGCACCAGCAATTACGCCTTCATCTGGGCGATGGGCGGCGAGAACCTGGATTACACCGACATGCACGTGCTGGACATCTGCCAGCTCAAGTGACCCCGACGCGCCGCCGGCATCGCGCCGGCGGCGTCTGTTACGCATTGGACAAGGACTACATACGCAATGGCTAATCCGTTCAGTCTGGAAGGCAAGGTCGCCCTCGTCACCGGTGGCAACACCGGCCTGGGCCAGGGCATCGCGGTCGCATTGGCGCAGGCCGGTGCCGACGTCGCCGTGGCCGGCATCGCGCCGCCCACCGAGACCATCGCCAAGATCACCGCGCTGGGCCGCCGCTGCCTGGCGATCGAAGCGAACCTGATCAGCATCGAGCCGGTCGAGCGCGTCATCCGCGAAACCATCGAAGGCCTGGGCGGCCTGGATATCCTGGTCAACAACGCCGGCCTGATCCGCCGCGCCGATGCCGTGGAGTTCAGCGAGCAGGACTGGGACGACGTGATGAACGTCAACATCAAGTCCGCGTTCTTCATCTCGCAGGCCGCCGGCAAGCATTTCATCGCCCAGGGCCGCGGCAAGATCATCAACATCGCCTCGATGCTGTCCTTCCAGGGCGGTATCCGCGTGCCGTCGTACACGGCCAGCAAGAGCGGCATCGCCGGCATCACCCGTCTGCTCGCCAACGAATGGGCCAGCAAGGGCATCAACGTCAACGCGATCGCCCCGGGCTACATGGCGACCGACAACACCGCCGCGCTGCGCGCCGACGAGGACCGCAACAAATCCATCCTCGATCGCATCCCGGCCGCGCGCTGGGGCACCCCGGAAGACCTCGGCGGCACCGCCGTGTTCCTGGCCTCCAGCGCCTCGGACTACGTCAACGGCGCGGTCCTGCCGGTTGATGGCGGCTGGCTCGCCCGGTAACACCATCGCTATGCGCTGGCGCTCCCACGATCTGCGCTGCAGATCGTGGGCCCCGGGCAATCTTTGCATCCAGACCCCCCACCGCTTCGCGGTCGCCCCCTGACTCAGGGGGCTTTCCACCAGATGCACGCCGGTAGTGCCGGCCGCTGGCCGGCAGCTCTCCACCCAGGAGCATGACCATGCTGCGTTTGCTGTTGTCCCTGTTGTCCCTGTCGTTCCTGCTCGCGGCCCCCAGCGCGCTGTGTGCCCCACACCGCATCTTCATTGCCGGGGATTCCACCGCCGCCGCGTACGGCCCGGAGCGCGCGCCACAGGCCGGCTGGGGCCAGGCCCTGCAGAGCTATCTCGATCCCGCTGTGTGGGAGGTCCGCAACCACGCCAAGGGCGGCCGCAGCACGCGCAGCTTCATCGATGAGAAGCGCCTGGATGCGATCGCCGCCGAGCTCCAGCGCGGGGACGTGCTGCTGATCCAGTTCGGCCACAACGATGCCAAGTTCGAAGATCCCACCCGCTATACCGATCCCGCTACGGCGTACCCGCAGTTCCTGATGCGCTACGTGCAGCTGGCCCGCGACAAGGGCGCCACGCCGGTGCTGATCACCCCGGTGGCGCGGCTGCTGTACGACTTCGGTTCGCTGCTGGACACGCACGGTGTGTACACCCAGGCGGTGAAAGCGCTGGCGACCCGCGAGCAGGTCGCGCTGATCGATCTCAACGACAGTTCCACGCGCTGGATCCGCGGGCTGGGCGAACAGGGCGCCAAGCCGTATTTCATGTTCGTGCCCGAGCAGAACAAGGCCGATGGCACGCACTTCAGCGTGGCCGGTGCGACGGCGGTGGCGTGCCTGGTGATGCGCGACTGGCTGGCGTTGCAGCCTGACCTCACGTCGGCGCTGAAGCGCGATATCGACTGCGAGGTGCGCAGTGCGGGGCAGGGCGGTGAGGCCGCCAAACCCTCGCGCGTGGTCCACGAGCGTGACATCGCGGTGACCCAGCCCGGCCCGCATGGTGGAGCGGGGCCGACCACGGCGTATCCGTTTTTCGCCGAAGACACCGACCTGCCGTTCGTGCTTCGCAAGCGCGTGCTGCACAAGGGGGCCGGCATCGGCCTGCACCCCCAGCACAAAGACGAGATCTACTACATCGTCAGCGGGCAGGGCAGCTACGTGCTGGATGGGAAGCAGTACGACGTGGCGGCGGGGGATGCGCTGCTGACGCGAACGGGCAGTTCGCATGCGCTGCAGCAGGTGGGGGAGATGGATCTGGTGGTGCTGCTGGCGTATCCGCGGTAGAGCCGACCGTTGGTCGGCTGCTCCAGCTCCACGGCATCCGCCGCATCGTGGCTCGAACGGCAGCCGACCAACGGTCGGCTCTACCGATCGCACAACGGTCGGCTCTACCGATCACACAACGGTCGGCTCTACCGATCACACGTCGCCGCCGTCTTCCCAGCCTTCGCCGGTGCCCTTCTGGAACACCGTGTCGCTGGCCTGCACCTCACCGGCGGGCAGATGGTCCTTGGCTTCCAGCGCGGCATAGATCGGGGTGAAGTCCGCCGCGGTCGCGGCCATCAACTGCTCGAAGCTGTCGATGACGAAGTAGGTTTTCTGGAAGGTGTCGATGCGGTAGCGGGTGCGCATGATCCGCTCCAGATCGAAGCCGATCCGGTTCGGCGCCGCCGACTCCAGCGAGTACAGCGATTCGCCCTTCGAGGAGACGATGCCGGCGCCATAGATGCGCAGGCCTTCCTCGGTGTTGATCAGGCCGAACTCCACCGTGTACCAGTACAGGCGGGTCAGGTGCTGCAGCGCTTCCGGGCCGATCGCATGCGCCTTGACGCCGCCGCGGCCGTAGGCGGCCATGTAGTCGGCGAACACCGGGTTCATCAGCAGCGGCACATGCCCGAACAGGTCATGGAACATGTCCGGCTCGGCGATGTAGTCGATCTGGTCGGGGCGGCGGATCCACCACGTCACCGGGAAGCGGCGATTGGCCAGATGGTCGAAGAAATCCAGTTCCGGCAGCAGCCCCTCCACACCCACCAGGGTCCAGCCGGTGGCGGCGCCCAGCACCTCGTTGAGCTGGTCGAAGCGCGGGATCATGTGCGCGCTCATGCCCATCTCGTCCTGCGCGTGCAGGAACTCCTTGCTGGCGCGGCCCTCCAGCAGCGCACGCTGGCGCTGGTACAGCGTGCTCCAGGTGGCGTGGTCGTCGGCGGTGTAGCTGTCCCAGGGCTGTTCCACGATGGCGGTGGTATAGACCGGCACGTATCCCTTGTCGGTCTGCTGGTGTTCGACGCGGCGGGGGGCGGTGGCGGTTTCCATCGTGGTGGTCTCCTGGGAAGTCATCTGTCGATGCTAGGGCAGGGCGCGCGCAAGAGGTTTGCAAAGTTGCGCGGATATGGCCTGTTGGCGCAATATCATTGCGTCCACCTCATGTTGCGGGGCAGCAATGGCCGGAGATACCCAGTTCGACCGCACGGATCTGCGCTTGCTGGCCGAAATCCAGCAACACGGCCGCGCGACCAACGCCGAGTTGGCCGCACGGGTGAATCTGTCTCCGTCGGCCTGCCTGCGGCGCGTCCAGCGGCTGGAAAGCGAGGGCGTGATCGCCGGCTATGGCGCCCGCCTGGAGCCGCGCCAGATTGGCCTGGGCCTGCAGGCCTTCGTCCGGGTGCAGCTGGAGAAGCACGACCAGCACGCCATCGGCGTGTTCGCCGACAGCGTGCTGAACTGGGATGAGGTGGTGGCCTGCCATGCGCTCACCGGCGACATGGATTACCTGCTGCACATCTACGTGCGCGACCTGGAGCACTTCTCCAGCTTCCTGCTCGACAAGCTGCTCAATGCCGCCGGCGTGGCCGACGTCAATTCCAGCTTCGTGCTGCGCACGGTGAAGGATTTCCGCGCGCTGCCGTTGTCGCAGTTGGAATGACGCGGATCGCCCTCGCGACCGCACGGTAGAGCCGACCATTGGTCGGGTTCGTGGAGACCAGAGCCAGGAGCAGCCGACCAACGGTCGGCTCTACCGGTGGCAGGGCTTCAGCCCTCGCACTTTTCCTTGCGCCCCATCAGCTTGCCCACGCGCGAGGGCTCATCGCACTTGGGCGGCGGGGGCGGGGCCAGCGCGGCCGCACGCGCCTTCTGCAGTTGCTGGACCTTGGCGCGGATCTGCGGCATCGCCGCCATCGCGGCCTTCTCGCCTTCCAGGATCGCGTTGTTGCGCTGGCCGAAATCGGCGGCGCCGATGTCCAGCACCTTCGGCCGGATGATCACGTCCGCGCGCGCCAGTTCCTGCTCGCCCAGGCGCTGGCCCATGATCGAGATCGACTGGTTGACGATGCCGAGCATGCCGGTCGGCGCCTTGCCGCTGGCCTTGCTGGAGATGTCCACGGCGATCACGATGTCCGCGCCGAGCTGGCGCGCCGCATCCACCGGCACCGGGCTGACTACGCCGCCGTCGATGTAGTTGTACTTGCCGATCTTCACCGGCTCGAACACACCGGGGATGCTGCTGGAGGCGCGCACGGCCTGGCCGACGTTGCCCCGCACGAACACGGTGCGCTCGCCGGTTTCCAACTGGGTGGCGACCGCGGCGAAGGGCTTGCTCAGCTTTTCGGCGGGACGGTTGTCGACCTGTGCGTTGACGTAGTCCTGCAGCTTCTGGCCTTGGACCAGGCCGCCGGAGAACAGGCGCACGTCGCGGATGCTGGCTTCATCCAGGGCCACCGCCTTGGACTGCATCTGGAACGCGTCCATGCCGCTGGCATACAGCGCGCCGACCACGCTGCCGGCGCTGGTGCCGGACACCACCACCGGTTCGAAGCCGTTGGCCTCCAGCATCTTGATCACGCCGATATGCGCAAAGCCCTTGGCCGCGCCGCCGCCCAGCGCGATGCCGATCTTGACCGGCTTGGCCGGGGTCACCGGCACAGCCGCCGGCGGCGGGGTCGGGCGCACGGGGTCACCGCCGCAACCGGCCAGCAGGCCGAGCAGGGCAACGGACAGCGTCAGGCGGGTACGGCGCAGTGAAGTCATCGGCGTGGCAACTGAATGGGCATCAAGGGGCGCCAGCATACCGAAGCGATGGCGCGCCCGGCAGAACAGCCGGGCAGGGCATTCAGGCCATGACCGGGGAGGTCAGGCCGCGACGGCCGTCACAACGCGCGTGCCCGGGAGGGCGTAATGAATAGCGGTTGTTTGCGGCTCTGTTGCTGTACTGCAACAATTGTCTGGTAGCGCCGGTCCACCACCCCTCCCAACACAGCCTAAACGCCATGTTCCCGAACCGCACTGCCCACGGCCGTTTCCCGTCCGTGCACCCGCTCGTTGTCGCCCTTGCCGCCCTGCTGCCATTGACGGCCGCAGCCCAGGACGCCCCCGCCGCCAAGGATCCGGTCGCCCTCGATACGCTGCAGGTCACGGCGCAACGCCGCGTCGAAAACGCCAAGGACGTGCCGGTCTCGATCTCGGCCATCCAGGGTGAAAAGCTCGACGTGCTCGGTTCGGCCGGCGATGACATCCGCTTCCTGTCGGCGCGTGTGCCCAGCCTGAACATTGAATCGTCCTACGGTCGTGCCTTCCCGCGGTTCTACATCCGCGGCCTGGGCAACACCGATTTCGACCTCAATGCCTCGCAGCCGGTCTCGCTGGTGTATGACGACGTGGTGCAGGAAAGCCCGCTGCTGAAGGGCTTCCCGCTGTTCGACCTGGCCGGTGTGGAAGTGCTGCGCGGCCCGCAGGGCACGCTGTTCGGCCGCAACACCCCGGCCGGCGTGGTGAAATTCGATTCGGCGCGTCCCTCGCAGGATGCCGACGGCTACATCAAGGTCGCCTACGGCAGCTACAACACCTGGAACACGCAGGGCGCCTACGGCGGCCCGTTGACCGACCGCTGGTCGGCGCGCGTGTCCGCGCTGTACCAGCGCCGCGACGACTGGGTCACCAACACCCGCCAGGGCGCCCCGGCGCAGGGCTTCGAGGGCTATGACGAAGCCGCCGCCCGCGTGCAGTTCCTGTACGAAGGCGACGATGTCGAAGCGCTGTTCAACCTGCACAAGCGCAAGCTCAACGGCACCGCGCGCCTGTTCCGCGCCAACATCCTCAAGCCGGGCACCAACCAGCTGGTCGAGAACTTCGACCGCGATGAAGTCTCCACCGATGGCCAGAACTTCTCCGACCTGGAAACCTGGGGCGGCAGCGCGCGCCTGAAGTGGGATCTGGGCCGCGTGACGCTGCACTCGATCACCGGTTACGAGACCGCCGAATCGCTGAACCACGGCGACATCGACGGCGGCTACGGTGCCAGCTTCCTGGGCGCCGGCAACTACGGCCCGGGCAACATCCCGTTCGCCTCCGAATCGGCCGATGGCCTGCCGCACCACCGCCAGTGGACCCAGGAATTCCGCGTGGAATCCAATGAGTGGGGCCGCTTCGACTGGCAGGCCGGCGTGTTCTACTTCGATGAAGATGTCACCATCGACAGCTTCAACTACGACTCGCTGACCCCGGGCAATCCGCAGACTGGTCACGCCGTGCAGCAGCAGCGCAACAAGGCGTGGGCCGCGTTCGCCTCCGGCGATTTTGACGTGACCGAGCGCTTCAAGCTGCGCGGTGGCGTGCGTTACACGCAGGACAAGAAGGACTTCAGCGCCAGCGTGCTGCAGGCCGTGCCGTTCGGTACCCCGGTCAGCGGCCCGTACATCGCCAGGACCGACGTCAACGACGTCAGCTGGGACCTGAGCGGCGTCTACCAGATCACCGACAACCTCAACGCGTATGCCCGCGTGGCCAAGGGCTTCCGCGCGCCGTCGATCCAGGGCCGCCTGGCCTTTGGTGGCGTCTCGCAGGCCGATTCGGAGAAGGTGATCTCGTACGAGGCCGGCATCAAGGCCGACCTGTTCGATCGTCGCGCGCGCCTGGGCTTCAACGTGTTCCGCTACAACGTTGATGGCCAGCAGCTGATCGCCGTGGGTGGCACCAACAACACCGCGACCCTGCTCAATGCCGACAAGACCCTCGGCCAGGGCGCCGAGCTCGACTTCGAAGCCTACCTGACCGACCACGTCCTGCTGACCCTGGGCAGCAGCTACAACGACACCGAGATCAAGGACAAGGATCTGGCGGTGGCGATCTGTGGCGGCGGCTGCACCATCACCGACCCGACCACGGTCATCGATGGCGGCACTTACGCACTGGTCAACGGCAACCCGCTGCCGCAGGCGCCGAAGTGGATCCACAACCTGACGTTGCGCGCCGGCTTCCCGGTCAACGATGCCAGCGAGTTCTACGTCTACACCGACTGGGCCTACCGCAGCGAAGTGAACTTCTTCCTGTACGAGTCGCCGGAGTTCCGCAGCCGCTCCTCGCTGGAAGGTGGCCTGCGCCTGGGCTACAACTGGGATTACGGCCAGTACGACGTGGCCGTATACGGCCGCAACCTGACCGACCAGGTCCGCGTGGTGGGCGCAATCGACTTCAACAACCTGACCGGCTTCCTCAACGAGCCGCGCACGTTCGGTCTGGAGTTCACCGCGAAGTTCTGATCCACGTCATGCGGTAGGTGCCCACCGTGGGTGGGCACGCCCCTGAAACGAAAACGGCGCGGAGAAATCCGCGCCGTTTTTCGTCCTGCGAGGTAGAGCCGACCGTTGGTCGGCTGCCCCAATCCCGTTACAGCTCTGCTGTCTGTCGATCGGCGCCGTGAGGAGCCGGCCAGCGGCCGGCACTACCAGCAACGCAACTCCACCGACACGCGCTGTCTTACAACGCGCTGGCCGGCCGCACCTTCAACACCGCTTCTTCAGCCGCACAATCCCGTGCCGAATGCAGCCCCGCCTTGCGTGCCGCCACGATTTCCTTGCGTGCAGCCAGCAGGTCGCTGTTGAAGGCGGCATTGTCATGCAGGCGTGCCACAGCAGCGGCACCCATGAAACGGCCCTCCAGGATGTCGCTCTGCCAATGCACGTTGCAGACCAGGCGACTCTCGCCGTAGTTGCGGCCGCGTGCCTGGATCGCATCGGCGCGGTCCGGGGCGATCTCCGAGAGGATCAGGGCCCAGGCCCAGCCGATCGAGGTGTGGCCGGACGGATAGGAGCCGTTGCCGCGCAGGTCCTGCTCGTCTTCCGGCGAACAGGTCGGTTCGTTGTTGACCATGAACGGCCGCGCGCGCTGGTAGTGCTTCTTCGCCGTGCGGGTGGCCGCGCTGGCATCGATCCGGCTGCGTTCGAGCAGGCGGTACAGGGCCGGCGTCTTCACCGCATCCACGTCGACATCGATCGCGCACGAGAACTGGTTGGCACCGGCCGGGAAGGCGAGTTCGGCGTCGCGGTGGGCCTGTTCGAAGCGCGGGCTGCCGCGCAGGGCACGGGCTTCACGGCTGACCTGTTCGTCCAGTGCGAAGCTGGCCGAACCGGCGGCCGGCGGTGCCGGTACCAGTGCCAGGCTGTCCGGCACGGCCGTGCTCTGCAGGTAGCCGACCGCCTTGGTGGTGACCGAGGCTTCCACCGCCGTGGTGCGCGGTGCGGCCGTTGACGAACAGCCGGCGAGGGCGGCGAGCAGGGCGGTCACCAGCAGCGGGCGAACGGCAGCAGAGCGCAGGGACGACGACATCGGCAGTTCTCGAAGAGGGGGAGCCGCATGATCGCAGCTTCCTCTGGCAACGACAGCGGCCGTTCGTCATCCGGCCAGATCCGGCATGGCCGTGCCCCGGATGACGGAAACCCGCGACTGGTTCACGGATTTCATGGGTCGCACGACATAGCGTCATCGCAGGCGCCATCGATCGTCATATCTCCATGGATATATGCACCCCATGGCAACGCGGCAGCGCCGTCATCAGGGGGATCACCTGCAAGGAGACAGCGGATGCGAAGCAACGCGGGAAGGTGGGGTGGCGGTCTCGCCCTGGGTCTGATGCTGGCGTGCGGCACCACGCACGCGGCCGATGTGGTGGGCGTGGCGTTCGTGCACGGCACCGGCAAGCAGACCGATGCACGTACGGACTACTGGCAGCCGGGCATCATCGACACCGTGCGCCAGGGGCTGCCCAACAGCAGCAACTACACGGTCATCAACTGTGATTTCGAACAGTACATGTGGACGCCCGAGGCGGCGGGTTGCCTGGCCGGGCAGCTGACCACCTTCATCAACAGCAAGGGCATCACCAAACTGGTGGTGATCACCCATTCCAACGGCGGCAACGTGGTGCGCTGGATCCTCTCCAACCCCACGTATGACAGCCGCTATCCGAAGATCATCCAGACGGTCAGCAAGGTCACTGCGCTGGCGCCGTCCTCGGCCGGCACGCCACTCGCCGACGCGGTGCTCAACGGCAACGTGTTCGAAACTTCGGTGGGCTGGCTGCTGGGCTACAAGAGCGATGCCGTGCGGCAGCAGCAGGTGGGCCACATGGCCACCTACAACGCGCAGAACCTGTACGGCACCGCCGGCCGCCCTGCGTTGCCCAAGCCGTTCCGCGCCGTGGTCGGCTCGGATGTGGAATCGGCGGTGTGGGACAGCAACAGCTACTGCGGTGGCTATGCGCAGAACGTGGGCCTGGAGTTCACCCAGAACTGGTTGAACAGCTGCTCGGATGGCTTCCTGGAGTGCAGCAGCCAGAAGGCGGCCGGTACGACCTGGTTCACCGACACGCAGCGCACCCGGGGCGCCGAGCCGCTCAGCCACAACCAGAGCCGGCGCGAATGCTTCGGCCTGGGCACGATCCTGCGCAACGACCTGACCCTGTGAGGAGCCTCCCGATGATGCGACAGACGACGATCGCGGTGGCCCTGCTCGCCGCCCTGGCAGCCTTGCCACTGCAGGCGGCACAACCGTTGCTGGCCGCCCGCGCCAGCGACCAGGTCCCGCGTGCGGTAGAGCGTGCGCCCCTGCCGGCCGGACCGGTGGAGCAGGCACCGCTGAGCTTTGCGTGGGCGCTGGATCCCGCCCAGGCACTGGCCGCTGCGCCGGCCTTCATGGCCAGCAGCCGCAGCTACTGGGAGATGGTGGACGCGCCGGCGCTGCAGCAGGGCCTGGCCTTGCCGCTGACCGCGCCCGACGCGGTGATCCAGCTCAGTCCGGTGCAGGGCGCGCGTGCGCTGGATACCACCCAATGGCAGGTGCGTGACCCGGCCGGTGCGCTGGCGGTGGCCCAGGTGGTCGATGAGCAGCAACTGCGCGCGGCCGGGATGTCGGTCGGCACGGGCACGGCCATGGTCCGCACGGGCACCACATCGGCGGTCGGCAGCTACCGGCTGCAGAGCACACAGGCCCAGGGCCGCTACGTGGTGCAGGTGCTGGAACCCAACAGCCCGATCGCCCTGCAGCTGCAGGCGAGCAGCGAACGGGTGCTCGCCGGGGGCACGCTGGCGCTGAGCGCGCGTCTGGTCAACGACGGTGGCGCGGCTGCGGCACGGCCCGCCCGTGCCAGTACGCGGCCGCTGCCGGCCGTGGGCGAGGCCCTGCTGGTGGCGCCGGATGGCCGCAGCTGGCCGGTGCCGCTGGTCGCCGCCAAAGACGGTCTGCGTGCCCAGGTGACGGTGCCGCAGGACATCGGCACGGCGCAGGGGCTGTGGGAGCTGCAGGCGTTCGTCAGTGCCGACGGCGTGCAGCGCGATGCCAAGGTGGCGTTTGCGGTGGCGCAGCAGACGGCGCGCTTCCAGGGCCAGGTCGAGGCGGATGCCAGCCGCCGCGAGGTGCGCCTGCCGTTGCAGATCGGTGCGCCCGGCCGCTACGAGGCGCGCGGTACGCTGTATGCCACCGGCCCGGACGGGACGCTGCGGCCCGTCGCGCAGGCACACAGTGCGGCGTGGTTCGCGACGGCAGGGGCGGGTGAGCTGCGCCTGCCGTTCGCCAGCGTGGCGTTGCCGAGTGGCTATGCCGCCCCGTTCGAAGTGCGCGACCTGCAGTTGCAGGACCAGAGCCGGATGGCACCGATCGAATCGCGTGCGGTGGCGGTGAGGTTCTAGGCTGCGTGACCTAACCCGCGAACGCACTCAATCGGCCGGCCTGATCCACCACCCGGATCGGGCCGCCGAACAGCTGGGACAACGGTGCATCGCGCAGCAGCTCCGCGCGCGGGCCGTCAGCGAGGATCTTGCCGCCGCGCAGCATCACCACCCGCTCGATCTCAGGGATGATCTCCTCGATGTGATGAGTGACCAGCACCAGGGTGATGCCCTGGCGGGCGAGCTCACGCATGGTGGCGATCAGCTGCTCGCGCGCGATCAGGTCCAGCCCGGTGGAGGGTTCATCCAGCAGCAGGGCCTGTGGGCGGTTCACCAGCGCCCGGGCGATCAGCACGCGCCGGGTTTCGCCGGCCGAGAGTTCGGCATAGCCGCGCTGCAGCAGCGGCAGGGCACCGGTCATGGCCAGGGTTTCACGCGCGCGCTCGCGCATCTCCGGGCTCACCTCGCGGAAGGCCGGCACCACGAAGCTGGCGAAGAAGCCGGTCAGCACCGCCTCTTCCACGGTCAGCCCGGGCATGTCGGAAAGATTGCTGCTCAGGTCGCCGGTGACGATGCCCAGCTGCGAGCGCAGCCGGTCCACCTGCCAGCGGTTCTGGCCGAGCACGCGCACCGCCACCGTGCCATCACCGTGCGCCAGCGGGTACAGCTCGCGGGTGATCAGCTTGATGAAGGACGACTTGCCGCAGCCATTGGGGCCGAGCAGCGCGGTGTGCTGGCCCTGTTCGATGCGCAGGCTGAGATCGTGCAGGACCCGGACCTGGCCGCGGATGACACAGGCGCGGTCGAGCTCGATCAGGGGGACGGGGGAGGCCGGCACCGCCGGTGAGGCTGCGACTGTCATGAATGCGGGGGCATGCTCACGAAGGTAAGGGGAGAACTGAATGACTGCGCAAAAATGGCATCGAAGGGATGAAGTTTGCAACGTCTGGCCCCATCATGTCCGAAGGTATCCCTGTTTCCTTGACGGCCGACTGCGGCCCGGAGTCCTGCGATGTTCGATACGCTCCTCAACTTCCTGACCGGCGGTGTCGTCGGCCTCGGCTGGTGGGGCATGGGTCTGGTGCTGCTGGTGTTCACCCAGCTGACCATCTTTGCCGTGACGCTGTATCTGCACCGCAGCCAGGCGCACCGGGGGGTGGATTTCCACCCGGTGATCGCGCACTTCTTCCGCTTCTGGACCTGGCTCACCACCTCCATGATCACCAAGGAGTGGGTGGCGATCCATCGCAAGCACCACGCCAAGGTGGAAACCGATGAAGACCCGCACAGCCCGGTGACCAAGGGCATCGGCATGGTGTTCTGGCGGGGCGTGGAGCTGTACCGCGAGGCCCGCGCGATGCGCGCGGACATCGAGCAGTACGGCCGCGGTGCTCCGGACGACTGGATCGAGCGTCACCTGTACACCCCGCACGCCAATCTTGGCCCGGTCGCGCTGCTGGTGATCAACAGCGTGCTGTTCGGCCTGCCCGGCGTGGCCCTGTGGGCGATCCAGATGGCCTGGATCCCGTTCTGGGCCGCCGGCGTCATCAATGGCCTGGGCCACTGGTGGGGCTACCGCAACTTCGAATCGGCCGACACCTCCACCAATCTGACGCCGTGGGCGTTCTGGGTGGGCGGCGAAGAGCTGCACAACAACCACCATGCCTTCCCGAGCTCGGCGCGCTTCTCGATGCGCCGCTGGGAGTTCGACATCGGCTGGGCGGTGATCCGCGGCCTGCAGGCGGTGCGTCTGGCCAAGGTGCTGCGCGTGGCGCCGAGCATGGACGTGCGCCCGAACATCGCCGTGCCGGATGCGGAAACCCTCAAGGCCCTGCTGTCGCATCGCTTCCAGGCGATGACCGATTACCAGCGCAACGTATTCGTGCCAGCCCTGCGCGAAGAGGCCGCGATGGCCGGCGCCAAGCTGCGCAAGCTGCTGCCGCGCCGCATGCGCCGTGGCCTGGTCAACGACGGCCGCTGGCTCAAGCCGGATTGCCGCGCCCAGCTCAGCACGTGGGTCGAGCAGCGCCCGCGGATCCGCGTGCTGGTCGAACACCGCGCGCGTCTGGCGGCCCTGCTGGAAGCGCGCGGTAATGACGCCGCCGAGCGCTTGAAGCTGCTGCAGGCCTGGTGCCATGAAGCCGAAGCCAGTGGCATCGCCGCGCTGCAGAACTACGCCGCGCGCCTGAAAGGCTACGCACTGACGGCGCACTGATCGATGCGCTTCCCAACCGGGAACGTCTCCGCGAAACGCCGCCTTGTGCGGCGTTTCGCGTGTGTGGGCCTGGCCGTGGGCCTGCTCGGCGCGACGGCACAGGCGCAGGTCACGGATACCGGCAGCTACCTGCAGCGCATGGACACCGACGGCGACGGCCGGGTCAGCGTGGAGGAATACGTGCAGTGGCTGCTGTACGCCTTTGACCGCATGGACCGCAACGGCGATGGCGTGCTCAGCGCCGATGAGCTGCCCGGTGGCAAAGGCCCGTCGATCACGCGGGAGCAGCAGCGGCAGACGCTGATCCAGCGGTTCCACAAACAGGATGCGAATGGCGACGGGTATCTGAGTGCGCGCGAGTTGGCTGCGCCGCCGCGCTGAACGTCGCGCCCGGACCGCCGCGAGGCAGCGCACTCTCTACCGCGGTTCATCGGGGGACGCCTTAGAATCCCCCCATGCCCGAGCTTCCCGAAGTAGAAACCACCCGTCGCGGCCTGGCCCCGCACCTGGAAGGCCGCAACGTCCACGGCGTGATCCTGCGCCGGCCCGACCTGCGCTGGCCAATCCCGCCGGAGATCAGCACGCTGCTCCCCGGGCAGGCCATCCAGGGCGTGCGCCGCCGCGCCAAGTACCTGCTGCTCGATACCGCCATTGGCAGCGCACTGCTGCACCTGGGCATGTCCGGCAGCCTGCGCGTACTGCCCGGCGACACCCCGGTGCGCGCACACGACCACGTCGACATCAGCCTGGACAACGGCCGCCTGCTGCGCTTCAACGACCCGCGCCGGTTCGGCAGCCTGCTCTGGCAGCCGGCCGGGGAAACCCATGAGCTGCTGGCAGCGCTGGGGCCCGAGCCGCTGGATGAGGCCTTCGACGGCGACTACCTGTTCGCCCGCAGCCGTGGCCGCAGCGCCTCGGTGAAGACCTTCCTGATGGACCAGGGCATCGTGGTGGGCGTGGGCAACATCTACGCCGCCGAAAGCCTGTTCATGGCCGGGATCAACCCGCTGCGCGAGGCCGGCAAGATCTCCCGCGCGCGCTACCAGCGCCTGGCCGATGCGGTGAAACAGATCCTGGCCTACGCCATCACCCGCGGCGGCACCACCCTGCGCGATTTCATCAACCCGGACGGGGCGCCGGGCTACTTCGAGCAGGAGCTGCTGGTCTACGGGCGTGAAGGCGAGCCCTGCCGCCAGTGTGGCCGGCTGCTCCGCCACGCCACCATCGGCCAGCGCGCCAGCGTCTGGTGCGGGCACTGCCAGCGCTGAATCGTCGCGCGCCTGTCGCCTGCCCGGCGGTATAGTCCGCCCAACGTCACCGGCGGGGGTGTGCGATGGACGAAGGACCGGATATCACCGTGTGGCTGGATTCGGCCCGGGCGGGCGACCGCGCCGCGCTCGACCGGGTCCTGACCCTGCTCTATCACGAGCTGCACAGCATGGCCCGCCGGCAGCTGGCCGGGCAGCAGGGGCGCACCCTGGATGCCACCTCGCTGGTGCACGAGTCCTACCTGAAGCTGCTCGGCTCCCGCGGCGCGGCCCGCTTCGAGGATCGCGCGCATTTCTTCGCCTACGCCGCCTCGGCGATGCGCAGCGTGGTGGTGGATTACGCACGCAACCGGCTCGCGCGCAAGCGCGGCGGTGATCTCAAGCGGGTGGAGCTGCCGGAGAACAGCAGCAGCGGCGTGCGTCTGGATGAAGACCTGCTGGCGCTGGATGTGGCGCTGGCCCAGCTGCATGCGGTGGATGCACACCTGGCCAAGGTGGTGGAACTGCGTTACTTCGCCGGCCTGTCCGAGCAGGAGATTGCGGATCTGTGCCAACGCTCGGAGCGCAGCATCCGCCGCGACTGGCAGAAGGCGCGCATGTTCCTGCTGGCTTCGGTCGGGGAACCCTGAAAGGCCACGCATCGTCCGGGGAGAGGACCGATGGAGGCGTCACGCTGGCGGCAGTTGTCCTGCCTGCTGGATCAATTGCTGGAACTGCCCGAACCGGCGCGTGAGCAGCGGCTCGCGCGCCTGCGTGTGGAGGATCCGGGCCTGGCCGACGATGTGGAGCGCCTGCTCGCGCATGAGCGCGACAGCCACGAGTTCCTGGCCCAGCCGCTGTGGACCGCCGCGCCGGAGGACAGCCGGGTGGGCACGCGCGTCGGCCCCTACCGCTTGCTCCGGCCCCTCGGCGAGGGCGGGATGGGCGAGGTCTGGCTGGCCGAGCGCGCCGATGGCCTGTATGAGCGCCAGGTCGCGCTGAAGCTGCTGCGCAGCGGCTACGCCGATCCCGGCCTGCGTCAGCGCTTCAGCCGCGAACGCGAGATTCTGGCGCGGCTGCAGCACCCGAACCTGGCCCATCTGCTGGATGCCGGCGTGGATCTGCAGGGGCAGCCTTACCTTGCGCTGGCCTACGTGGAAGGCGAGCCGATCACCGAGCACTGCCAGCGCCTGGCGCTCCCGCTGGAGCGGCGGCTGCAGCTGATGTTGCAGGTCTGCGCGGTGGTCAGCCATGCGCATGCCAACCTGATCGTGCACCGCGACCTCAAGCCCTCCAACATCCTGGTCACGGCCGAGGGCGACGTGAAGCTGCTGGATTTCGGCATCGCCAAGCTGCTCGACGATGCCGATGGCAAACCACCCGTGCATCCCCCCACCGAAGCGCGGGCGTTCACCCTGCACTACGCCGCGCCGGAACAGGTCCGCGGCGAGCCGGTGTCCACGCTGACCGATGTGTACTCGCTGGGCGTGGTGCTGTTCGAGGTGATCACCGGGCAGAAGCCCTATCGCCTGCGCCGGCACAGCGATGCCGAGTGGGAGCGCTCGATCCTGGAGGTGCAGGCACCGCGCGCCTCGGCCGTCATGGCGCGCGTGGCCGCCGCCGGTGGCGAACAGGCCGGGGCAGCCCGGCGACTGTCGCGGCGCCTGCGCGGCGATCTGGACACCATCCTGCTCAAGGCCCTGCAGAAGGAACCTGCGCAGCGCTACGCCTCGGTGGAAGCCCTGGCCCAGGACCTGCGCCGCTTCCTCGAAGGCCGTCCGATCCACGCGCGCCCGCAGCATGTGGGCTACCGGCTGCGCAAATATCTGGGGCGGCATCGCTGGGGCGTAGCGTTGGGCAGCATGGCCGTGCTGGCGCTGCTCGCATTGGCATTGACTGCGTTGTGGCAGATGCAGCAGGCGCGGCGGGAGATCGCGCGTGCCCAGGCCATGCAGGATTTCACGGTCGGCCTGTTCGATCGCGCCGCCGGCGTGCGCCATGGCAGCTTCGATCTGCGGCAGCTGCTGGCCACCGGTCAGCAACGCGGTGAGGCGGAACTGCGCGATCAACCGCTGTCGCTGGCCGAGCTGGAGGGCGTGATCGGCCGGCTGCGGATCGGCATGGGCGACTACCAGCTGGCGCTGCAGACGCTGGACCGACAACGCGCGCTGCTGGAGGAGGCCGGCGAGGTGCCGCCCACCCTGCAGCTGGAAGCGGTGACCCAGCGCGGCCGTGCGCTGCGCATGCTGGGCCGCTCGCGCGAGTGCGTGACCCACCTCACTCCGATGCAGGCGCTGGCCGCCGAGTACCGCCTGCGGCTGCCGGCGGCCGTGGCCGAGTACCACACCCAACTCGGGCGCTGCCAACAACTTCTGGGGTACCGCGACAACGCCCGCGCCGCCTTCGAACAGGCACAGGTGCTGCGGCGCGATGTACTGCGCGATACCCCCGGCACCTCCGAGAGCCTGGCCGACCTGGCCGCACTGGACAGCGACGATGGCCGCGCCCCGGCGGCACTGGCCGGCTACCGGCAAGCGCTGCAGCTGCTGCAGGCCGGTGACACCGTGCGGTATCCCCAGTTGATCGCGCTGCGCCGGCACATGGGCGAGACGCTGGCTGCGCAGGGCGATCTGGACGCGGCCGAGCGGGCCCTGAAGATCGCCAGTGCCGATGCGGTGGGCATGTATGGGCCGGATCACCCGGAAACCCTGTCGATCCGTCGCTTGCGTGCCCTGCTGGCGATGCAGCGCGGTGATCTTCAGCAGGCCCAGACCCAGCTGCAGCAGGTCCATCACCTGACCCGGCAGGCCCTGGGCGAGCAACACCGGGACACCGGGCTGACCTGGCACGCGCTGGGCCGGTTGGCACTGGAGCGCGGTGACAGGACCGTGGCGATTGATGACTTCGCCCGGGCGGTGGCGATCTGGCGGCAACCCGACTGCGTGGGGCTGCTGCCGCAGGGCCTGTATGACCTGGGCGAAGCCTTGGCCCAGGCGGGGCGCTGGCAGGCGGCGCTGGCTGCCCTGCATGAGGGCCGGCAGTGGCAGGCCGCGCAACGGGGCGACGACGATGCGTCCGTGCAGCAGGCGGATCGGCGCATGGCCGAACTGGTCAGCGCCTACGGCGACCCGCATCAGGCCGGCGAGCAACTGGCGGCGCTGATGCGCCGGGTGGACCGGGCGGGTCCGTCCAGCCCGGCGCTGCAGCGCGCGCTGCAACTGGCCTGGGGCCGCAATCTGGGCCGCATGGGCCAGGCCGTGGAAGCACGCCGCGCGCTGGCCCCGTTGCTGGTGGGCGACGCCGCCGATCAGGGCAGCCGCGTCCTGCGCTGGCGCGCCCGCGCCGCGATGGCGGAGCTGGACTGCACGAGCGCACCGGCGCGTGCGCGTGAGGCGCTGGGGCAGCTGCAGCAGGAGCTGCAGGCACAGTGGCCGCAGGGTGGGCAGCTGCTGCAGGAGGTGAACCAGATGCGGCAGGCATGCGCACCGGCGCAGATCGCGGCCGCCCCTGGGCACGCTGGCTGAACGCCGCCGCGCATTCACCTCGGCGAATTAACGTCTGCGTGCCTATGATGGCCGGCCCTCCCTTGCCATCGCTGCCTGCATGCAACGACGCGACTTCCTCCGCAATGCCTCCGTGGCCCTGGCCGCCTTCGGCCTGCCTGCACTGCCGGCGTGTGCCGCGCAGGGCAACCAGGTCGGCCTGCGCCGGCTGGGCGAGCCGCAGCCGTTCGATTTCGCCTCGCTGAAGGGGCAGGCCCGCGCGCTGTCCCAGGCCGCCTACCAGAGCCACAAGCGCACCCTGCCGGGTCCGGTCGAAGCGCTGGACTGGGATCAGTACCAGTCGATCCAGTACCGCCAGGATCACGCGCTGTGGGCCGACCAGCCCGGTCGCTACCAGGCCAAGTTCTTCCACCTCGGCCTGTACTTCCACTCGCCGGTGCGGATGTTCGACGTGACCGACGGCAAGGCGCAGGAGCTGGCCTACGACGGCGCCGCGTTCGACTACGGCAAGAGTGGCCTGAAGGGCAGCCATCTGCCGGCCGACCTGGGCTTTGCCGGTTTCCGTCTCAACACCCGCAAGGACACCGACCGCGACTTCGCCGCATTCCTGGGGGCCAGCTATTTCCGCGCAGTCGGCAAAGAGGGCCAGTACGGCCAGTCCGCGCGCGGTCTGGCGATCGATACCGGCACGGGCAAGCCCGAGGAGTTCCCGGATTTCATCGCCTATTACCTCGAGCAGCCGGCGGCCGACTCCAACACGCTGGTGGTGTACGCCCTGCTGGATTCGCCGAGCACCACCGGCGCCTACCGCTTTGCGATCACCAACGGCGATGTGCTGCTGATGGACATCGACTGCGCGCTGTACCCGCGCAAGGCGATCGAGCGGCTCGGCATCGCCCCGTGCACCAGCATGTACCAGGTGGGCGAGAACGACCGCCGCATGGCCTGGGACTGGCGCCCGGAGATCCACGATACCGACGGCCTGTCGATATGGACCGGGGCCGGTGAATGGATCTGGCGGCCGCTGTGCAACCCGTACCACCTGCGCTTCAACATGTTCGTGGACAACAACCCGCGCGGCTTCGGCCTGCTCCAGCGCGACCGCAATTTCGATCACTACCAGGACGACGGCGTCTTCTACGAGAAGCGCCCGTGCCTGTGGGTGGAACCGAAGGGGCAGTGGGGCAAGGGCTCGGTGCAGCTGGTCGAAATCCCGACCGTGGATGAAACCTTCGACAACATCGTGGCGTTCTGGAATCCCGAGGCCAAGCCGCAGCCGGGCCAGGAGCTGCTGCTCGGCTACCGCCTGTACTGGGGCGCCGAGCCGCCGGCGCGTACGCCGCTGGCACACTGCGTGGCCAGCCGCACCGGCCTGGGCGGGGTGATCGGCAAGCGGCGCGAGTACTTCTCCTGGCGCTTCGCGGTCGATTTCGAAGGCGGCGAACTGGCCGCGTTGATCGACAAGGGTGAGGTGGAAGCCGTGGTCCAGGTCAGCCGTGGCCGCACCGAGATCGTTTCGGCCCGCCCGCTGCGCGAGATCAAGGGCTACCGCGCCATGTTCGATCTGGTGCCGCCAGACGATTCCACCGAGCAGATCGACATCCGCCTGTACCTGCGCAGTGGCGGCAAGACGCTGACCGAAACCTGGCTGTACCAGTACAGCCCGCCGCCGAAGGGTGCGCCGGAGCGCACGTTGTACTGATCAGAGCGGCAGTGGGGCCTGTGCCGGGTCGATTCTTCCCTCGCCGCGCGTGATCTTCTTGAACTCCGCGCGGCTCACCGACACATAGCGCTCGTTGCCGCCGATCTCCACCTGCGGCCCGTCCTGCACCGCGTGGCCGTGCTCGTCCACGCGCACGGTCATCGTGGCCTTCTTGCCGCTGTGGCAGATCGTCTTGATCTCCTGCATCTCGTCGGCCCAGGCCAGCAGGTACTGGCTGCCTTCGAAGAGCTCGCCGCGGAAATCGGTGCGCAGGCCGTAGCACAGCACCGGGATGCGCATCTGGTCGACCACCTCGCTGAGCTGCCAGACCTGGCTGCGGGTCAGGAACTGCGCCTCATCGACGAGGACGCAGCCCAGCAGGCCGTGCGTGGCGATGTCCTCGGCGATCAGCTGCTGCAGGTCGGTGTCCTGCTGGAACGCGATCCCGTCGGCCTTCAGGCCGATCCGCGAGGCCACTACGCCGCGCCCGGCGCGATCATCCAGCCGTGGGGTCAGGATCGCCACGCGCATGCCCCGCTCGCGGTAGTTGTGCGCCGACTGCAGCAGGGTGGTGGTCTTGCCGGCGTTCATCGCCGAATAATAGAAATAGAGCTTGGCCATGCCGGGATTTTATCCGCTCGGGCGCCCGGGCATGGTGCCGTGTTCATTCAGTCCTGGGAACCGGGTACGGCGGTGGGGATGCCGACCTCGACGCTGCCGGTGCCGATGGTACGCCCGGCGGCCTCCAGTTGCTGTGCCTGCCAGTGCCAGTACTGGTCAGGCTGCCAGTATTCGTCCCGATAGAACACGTCCGGTTCCACGTAACGCTTGCCACGATCATCGCGGACCAGCATGCGCATGCCTCCGACCCAGCCGGTGCGGCTGCCAGTGACCTCAAGCAGGCCACGACGCAGCTCACGCTCCTGTCGGGGCTGGGCGACCGTGTCTCCGAACTCCGCGTACAGGGCTTGGCCTTGCTGCACTGCGCGGGTCTGTTCGTCCGGGGTCAGCGCGGCCCAGTACCGCTCACGCAGCACCAGGAGGAATTCGGTCCCGCGCTCGGCCGCCAGGTCCATCCAGGCATAGGCCAGGGCCCGATCCTGATCGCCGCCCTGGCCGTTCCACCACATCTCGGCAAGCGCGGCCTGGGACAACTTGTCGGCATGGCGCGCGCCGAGCCGGTAAAAGCGCCGCGCCTCTTCGAGGCGGCCACGCGCCTGCGCCTCCTTGCCGAGTTTGCGGTAGCGCAGGTCAGGATGGCTGGCCAGAAAGGTGTGGGTGTCCTGCGCATCCTGCGCGCGCAGGTCCGGCTGACTCGACTGCCCCCACGCTGGCAGCGCGGCCAGGGCGGCGATCATGGTGCATACCCGGCTTGCCTTCCTGACGATTGCCATGCGTCGCGTCCTCTGCGTTGATCGGGACAATGGATACCCCAGCCCCGTGAAGGCGTCAATCCGGCTGGTGGCACGTCGATGCGGGCTGACCAAGGCCCGGTACAATGCCCCTCCCCTGGAGATGGCATGCACGGTCTCAATCCTCCCCAACACGCGGCAGTGATGCACTGCGAAGGTCCTCTGCTGGTGCTTGCGGGCGCGGGCAGCGGCAAGACGCGCGTGATCGTGGAGAAGATCGGCCAGCTGATCGCCAGCAAGCGCTACCCGGCGCGGCGGATCGCGGCGATCACCTTCACCAACAAATCGGCCAAGGAAATGCGCGAGCGCGTGGCCAAGCGCCTGCGCGGTGACGACGCCGATGAAGTGACGATCTGTACGTTCCACGCGCTGGGGCTGAAGTTCCTGCAGATTGAACATGCGGCCGTCGGGCTCAAGCGCGGCTTTTCGATCTTCGATGCCGACGATTCGACCGCGCAGGTCAAGGACCTGATGTACGGGGCCAAGCCGGACGACATCGAGGACGTGAAGAACCTGATCTCGCGCGCCAAGAACGCCGGCCTCTCACCCGAGCAGGCGATGGCCGCGGCGCGCAGCACGCGCGAGAAGGAAGCGGCCAGCGTCTACGAGCGCTACCAGCTGCGCCTGACTGCGTTCAACGCGGTCGATTTCGATGATCTGATCCGCCTGCCGGTGCAGGTGCTGGAAGAGAATCCGGAGATCGCCATCGCCTGGCGCGAACGCATCGGCTACCTGCTGGTCGACGAATGCCAGGACACCAACGATGCGCAGTACCGGCTGCTCAAGCAGCTGGCCGGCAGCAAGGGCAACTTCACCTGCGTGGGCGATGACGATCAGTCGATCTACGCCTGGCGCGGTGCGAACCCGGAAAACCTGCAGCAGATGGCGCGCGATTATCCTGCGCTGGAAATCATCAAGCTGGAGCAGAACTACCGCTGCTCCAACCGCGTGCTGCGCGCGGCCAACGCGCTGATCGCCAACAACCCGCACGAACACCTCAAGAAGCTGTGGAGCGACCAGGCCGACGGCGAGCGCATCCGTGTGTGGGAGTGCCGCAACAGCGAGCACGAAGCGGAAAAGGTCGCGGCGGAAATCTCCTTCCTGGCCACCTCCAAGAAGATTCCGTGGAGCGATTTCTGCATCCTGTTCCGCGGCAATTTCCAGTCGCGGCCGCTGGAAAAAGCGCTGCAGCTGGTGCGTGCGCCGTACCACATCACCGGCGGCACCGCGTTCCTGGAACGGCAGGAGGTCAAGGACACGCTGTCCTGGCTGCGTCTGCTGGTGAACCCGGATGACGATACGGCGTTCATGCGTGCGGTGCAGTCACCCAAGCGCGAAGTGGGTGCCGGCACGCTGGCCAAGCTGGCCGAGCTGGCCTCGGAAAAAGACCTGCCGATGGCGCATGCCGCCGAAGCGATCGGGGCGCTCTCGCAGCTGCCACCGCGCGCGGCCAACGGGCTGAGCCGCTTCACCGATATCCTGCGCGATCTGCGCGCGGAAATGCCCAAGCTCAGCTCCGGCGATCTGGTGCGCAAGCTGGTGAAGGATTCCGGGCTGGTCTCGGACCTGCGCAGTGCGTGCAAGGAAGAGTCGGTCTACCAGCGCCGCCTCGGCAACCTGGAAGAACTGGCGCAGTGGTTCGAAGGCGGCCCGCGGGGTGCCTCCACGGCGGATCTGGCCGCGCAGCTGGCCTTGCTCTCGCGCAACGACAAGGACGACGGCGGCAACCAGGTGCGGATGATGACCATGCACGCCTCCAAGGGCCTGGAATTCCCGTACGTGTTCATCATCGGCTGCGAGGACGGCGTACTGCCACACCAGGTCAGCCTGGACGAAGGCAACCTGCAGGAAGAGCGGCGTCTGTTGTACGTGGGTATCACCCGCGCCAAGGTGCAGCTGTGGATGAGTTACAGCAAGCTCACCCGCAAGTTCGGCGAGCACGTGCGGCTCAAGCCCAGCCGTTTCTTCGATGAGATACCCGCCGAGGAAATGCAGCGCGACGGTGCCGACCCCGTCGCCGACGCTGCGCGCAAGAAAGAGCGCGCCAGCGCGGGCCTGGCCGCGATCCAGGCCCTGTTCGACTGACCCACCGCATGGGTAGAGCCGACCGTTGGTCGGCTGCCCAAAGCGCGTCGGCTGCCGTATCCCCGGCTCGAAGAGCAGCCGACCAACGGTCGGCTCTACCGTGTTCCCGCAGCCGACCAACGGTCGGCTCTACCGTGTTCGGGGCACGCATTGCACAATCGGTGTATCGCCTTCCACCGGTACCCGCATGTCCGCCGTGATCCAGACCGACCGCCTGCACCTGCGCCTGATCGATCCCGATCATGACGCGGCCGACATGCTGGCCCTGCTCAACGAGCCGGGCTTCATCCGCAACATCGCCGACCGCGGCGTACGCACCTTGGCGCAGGCGCGCGACTACACCGCCGAGCGCGTGCTCGGCAGCTACACCCTCAATGGCTTTGGCATGTACGCCGTGATCCGCCGCGAGGACGGCGCATGGCTGGGCAACGCCGGTCTGGTCCGCCGCGCCGGGCTGCCGGCACCGGATATCGGTTATGCACTGCTGTCGCAGTACGAAGGCCACGGCTACGCATTCGAAGCCGCGCGCGGGGTGATGCACTACGCACGCGATGTGCTCGGTCATGCCGATCTGTACGGCATCGTCTCGCCGGACAACGTGCGCTCCGCCGCGCTGCTGCGCAAGCTGGGCATGGAGGACCGGGGGGACCTGCTGCTGCCGCCGCCACACGAGGAGGTGGTGCTGCTGTTCGCCACCCCGGGCGCGCCGGCCCCCTGACACCGTCGACGGGCACGGCGCGGCGCTCGATCCTCGGCCGGTAGAGCCGACCGTTGGTCGGCTGCTCTCAGCCCCCCAACTGTGCGCGCAGCTCCGCCAGCTGTTCCTGCAGCTCGGCCACGGTGGCTTCCAGCTGCTGCACGCGGGACTCCAGCGCCGGATTGGCACCGCTGCCGCCGCCGCCGGACGGCGCCGACCGGTACTGCTCGGCCAAGGCCTGCACGTCCACCGGGCCGGCCATCAAATGCATGTAGCGGTCTTCGCGCTGGCCGCTGGCGCGCGGCAGCTGGATCGCCATGCCGCGCTGGATCATGCGCTCCAGGTGGTGGCGCAGTTCGTCCACGTCCTGGAAGCGGACCAGCCGCTCGCTGCGGGTCAGCAGTTCATTGAGGGTCTGCGGGCCGCGCAGCAGCAACAGGCCCAGGATGGCCAGTTGCTGGCGGGTCAGGTCCAGCGCGGCACCGGCGCGGTGCTCGTAGCGCTCGGCGCGCGAGGAGTACTGCTGGCGCGCCAGGCCCAGGGTCTCCAGCTGGCGCAACGCGTGGTGCACATCGCCGGCCGACAGGGCCATGACCGGCTCGCGGGCGGTCTTCTGGTTGGCCGCCACCTGGGCGGCGTTGACCGTCAGCGGGTAGGCGTCCGGGGTGGTCGCCTCCTTCTCGATCAGGCAGCCCAACGCGCGGGCCTGGGCCGCGCTGAGCACGGGCAGGGCAGGGGTCTGGGTGTCGTCGGTCATGGGGCGCTCCGGGGTGTTTCAGGGGTGTGCAGCATAGCCGAGCCCCGCCTGTGGCATGAATGCCGCGGGACAAGCCGGTAAACTGGCGCGAATCTGTTGCCGGTGAATGCCATGCGTCGTAGTGCTGTTTCCCTGTCCGTGCTTGCCTGTGCCGTGCTGGCACTGAGTGCCTGCAAGCGCACTGAAACCCCGGCCGATGCCGCCCCGCCGGCGGCCGCTGCCGCGGCGAGCGCGCCGGTCGCCACCGGCGATGCCGCCGTGGCTGCCAATGACAACCTCAACGCGGTGCTGTGGATGCAGCGTTCGCAGGAGTACCGGGCAATCACCGAGCAGACCTACCGTTCGGCGGCCGATCACCTGGACAAGGCACTCAAGGAGCCCAACTGGGACGCGCTGGTGCCTGAAGAACGCGGCAATGCCGCCAAGGGCCTGAAGCCTGCCGTGGTGCTGGATGTGGATGAAACCGTGCTGGACAACTCGCCCTACCAGGCGCGCCTGGTGCGCGATGGCAAGGAATACGACGAGCTGAGCTGGGACCAGTGGGTGGCTGAAAAGAAGGCCAAGGCGATTCCGGGCGTGGTCGATTTCGCCAAGGCCGCCAATGCCAAGGGCGTGACCCTGCTGTACATCTCCAACCGCGCCGTCCACCTCAAGGAGGCCACCCTGGCCAACCTGCGCGAGCAGGGCCTGCCGGTGGCCGATGACAGCGTGTTCCTCGGCCTGGGCACCGTGGTGGACGGCTGCGAGCAGGCCGGCAGCGAGAAGAACTGCCGCCGCCGCCTGGCCGGCCAGAAGTACCGCGTGCTGATGCAGTTCGGCGACCAGCTGGGCGACTTCGTGGAAGTCACCGCCAACACCAATGACGGTCGCGACGCGCTGCTGCAGCAGTACCACGACTGGTTCGGCGAGCGCTGGTGGATGCTGCCCAACCCGACCTACGGCGGCTTCGAGCCGGCGCAGTTCAACAACGATTACAGCCAGTCGCGCCAGGCCCGCCACGACGCCAAGCGCGCCGCGCTGGATTACGCACCGTGAGCCGCGCGCCGCTGCCGCTGCGGGACGAGGAGCGCCTGATCTTCGCGCTCGACGTGCCCGGCCGCGACGATGCGCTGGCCTGGGTCGATCGTCTCGGCGATGCCGTGTCGTTCTACAAGATCGGCATGGAACTGCTGGCCTCCGGCGAGTACTTCGAGGTGCTCGATGCACTGGCCGCACGCGACAAGCGGGTGTTCGTCGATCTCAAGTTCTTCGACATCCCGGCCACCGCCGCGGCGGTGATCAAGCGCCTGTCGCAGTGGCCGGTGAGCTACGCCACCATCCATGGCTGGCACCCGGCGATGATGGAGGCCTGCGCGGCCGCCAACGGCAGCGACATGCGCCTGCTGGCGGTGACCGTGCTGACCTCGATGGGCCGCAGCGACCTGGCCCAGATGGGCATCGACCGCGAGCCGGTCGAGGTGGTGGTGGAACGCGCGCTCGCCGCCCAGGCCGCCGGCATCGACGGGGTGATCGCCTCCGGCCAGGAGGCCGGGCCGATCCGCGCCGCCACCGGCGCCGGGTTCTCGATCGTCTGCCCGGGCATCCGCCCCGGGGGGCCGGTCGGCGATGACCAGAAGCGCACCGTCGGCGTGGCCCAGGCCTTTGCCGACGGCGCCGATGCGATCGTGGTCGGCCGCCCGATCCGGCTCGCCAGCGACCCGCAGGCCGCCGCGCGCGCCCTCCAGGCCGAGATCGCCCAGGCGCTCGCCGCGCGCTGAGGCGGTGACGGGGCCGGACGCTCCGTCACACGCGGTTTTTCTGTACATTCAAGGGCTTGCGCACCGAGCGCAGGGTCGGCAGGTCTGCCGGCTTGCCGCTGTCACCGAACAGGCCGCAAGATGCGGACCGGTCCGGGGAGTCCGAATTCATGTCCATGTCGTTGAAGCCGTGGCAGTACCGAGGGCAGGCGTTGGCGCTGGCCCTGTGCGGGTTGGTGCTGCTCAGTGCCTGCAGGGACAAGCAGATCGATCCGGATGCACCGGCGTCCGAGCCGGTCGCGGCCCTGCAGCAACTGGCGCAGCGGGTCGCCGACAACGATCTGGTCGGCTACGCGAAGGCAGCGGTGCCGCCCACCCAGTACGCCCGCCTGCAGGGCGCCTGGCGCCAGGGGCACAGCCGTTGGCCGCTGACCGAGCTGCCACTGGATGGGCAGTTGTTGCCGATGCTGGCCGCGCTGTCGCGGCCGGATGCGCCGCAGCGGCTGCAACGCTCGTTCGATACCCAGATCGCCGGTCAGGCCACGCAGGTCCGCCAGGCGGCCCACTCGATGGGATTGTTCGGCGAGCAGTACCTGAGCAACCAGAGCGAGTACAGCGACAGCGAGCGCGCCCATTACACCCAGGTGGTGAAGGCGCTCAGCCGCTGGGCCGCCGCGGCGCCACTGACCGACAAGCAGCGGGCAAAGACGACCATCACCCTGCTCACCGCTACCGCGCGCACTGCGGGGCTGTCCACGGATGCCGAACTGCAGGCCGCGGGCATGGAAGAGAGCCTGCGTCGCCTCGGCCCCTTCATCAAGGCCTTCAAGACCGCGCTGGCCAGTTACGGGCTGTCGCTGGACGCGGCGTTGACCGAGCTGCGTGGCGAGCTGACGTCCGAGCTGGGCGACGATGCCGTGGTGCGCATCCAGTACACGTTGGCCGGCGAGCAGATCGACGCCCAGGTGCGGATGACACGGCGCGACGGGCACTGGTATGTGACCCGCACGCTGGAAGACACCGATGCGCTGCTGCAGGCCACCGACGCCGCGCAAGCTGAACATGATGCCCGCCAGGCCGCTGAAGCAGAGGCGGCTGCGACGGTCAAGGACGGTGCTTCTGCACCGGCTAAGCCATAATGAAGCCGATGCCGAACCAGAATCCCCTGCCTTTCCCCGGCGAAGAGCCGCCCAAGACGCCGGACGCTACGTCCTCGTCGCCCGATACCGTGCCGTCCGACGGTGCTGCCGCCCCGGTTCCACCGGCCGCTGGCGCGCCCGTGGAGGCCGTTGCCGTCGAGGCGGAGCCGTCCACTGTTGCGCCGTCCGCGATCGTGCCCGGCACCCGCCCCCCCAGCGGTCGCCCGCCGTGGTGGGCGCGCCTGCTCGGCCGTCTGGTCGAGCCGTGGCTGTCGCTGAAGATCGAACCGGAGCACCCCGGCCAGTACAACGACGGCCGCCCGGTGGTCTACGTGCTGGAGGACTACGGTCTGTCCAACGCGCTGATCCTGGACAAGGCCTGCCGCGAAGCCGGCCTGCCCTCGCCGCTGGTGCCGATCGCCGGTGACCCGACCGGGCGCAAGCGCGCCTACCTGGCCCTGTCGCGCCGGAGCAGCAGCAACTCGCTGATCCCCGAGCAGCGTGGTGCCAAGACCCACTCGGACTCGTTGGCCAAGGTCCTGCAGGCGCACCGCGCCCGCGGCGAGCTGGACGTGCACCTGGTGCCGGTGTCGATCTTCGTCGGCCGCGCGCCGGACAAGCAAAGCGGCTGGTTCGCGGTGCTGTTCTCGGAAAACTGGGCCCTGGTGGGTCGTTTCCGTCGCCTGCTGGCGGTGCTGCTCAACGGCCGCAGCACGATCGTGCGCTTTGCCCCGCCGATCTCGCTGCGCACCACGGTCGATGAGGGGCTGGACCCCGAGCGCACCGTGCGCAAGCTGCAGCGCGTGCTGCGCACCCATTTCCGCCGCATCCGCGAATCGGTGATCGGGCCGGATCTGTCGACCCGCCGCCTGCTGGTGGACAAGGTGCTCGACGCGGACACCGTGCGCGAAGCGATCGCCTCACAGGCCAAGCGCGACAACTCCAAGCCGGCCGATGCCTGGAAAAAAGCCCACGCCTACGCGTGGGAAATTGCCGCGGACTACTCCAGTCCCGTGGTGCGCTCGGCCAGCTTCATGCTCAGCCATGTCTGGAACCGCATCTATGCCGGCGTGCTGGTCCACCACCTGGACAAGTTCAAGGCGGCCGCGCCCGGGCACGAAGTGGTGTATGTGCCCAGCCACCGCAGCCACATGGATTACCTGCTGCTGTCCTACCTGCTGTACGACCGCGGCATCGTGCCGCCGCACATCGTGGCCGGCATCAATCTCAACCTGCCGGTGGTCGGCACGCTGCTGCGCAAGGGCGGTGCGTTCTTCATCCGCCGCTCGATCCGTGGCAACGCGCTGTACTCGGCGGTGCTCAGCGAATACGTGGCGCAGCTGGTCGCCGGCGGCTACTCGATCGAGTACTTCGTCGAAGGCGGCCGCTCGCGCACCGGGCGCCTGCTGCAGCCCAAGGGCGGCATGATCTCGATGACGCTGCGCGCCTTCCTGCGCCAGCCGCGCAAGCCGGTGCTGTTCCAGCCGGTCTACATCGGCTATGAAAAGCTGATGGAAGGCGGCAGCTACCTGGACGAACTGTCCGGGCGGCCGAAGGAAAAGGAATCGATCTGGTCGCTGTTGTGGTCGATCCCGAAGGTGCTCAAGCAGAACTACGGCCAGGTCGTGGTGAACTTCGGCGAGCCGATCGCGCTCAACGACGTGCTCGCCCAGCGTGCGCCGGACTGGAACGGCCAACCGGTCGGCGAGGACGAGAAGCCCTCGTGGTTGTCCGGCACGGTGGATCACCTGGCCGAACGTATCCAGGTGCATATCAACGGCGCGGCCGACGTCAATCCGATCAACCTGCTCGCGCTGGCGCTGCTGTCCACGCCCAAGCATGCGATGGGCGAGGCGGACCTGATCGCGCAGATCGAACTGTGCAAGACCCTGCTGGTCGAGATGCCGTACTCGGACCGGGTCACGGTGACCCCGCACTCGCCGGAGCGGATCATCGCCCACGCCGAGGAGATCAACGTCCTCACCCGCATCAAGCACCCGCTGGGCGATGTGCTCAGCGTGAGCGGCGACACCGCGGTGCTGCTGAGCTACTTCCGCAACAACGTCATCCACCTGTTCACGGCCTCGTCGTGGGTGGCCTGCTGCTTCCAGAACAACCGCCGCATGAGCCGTACCGGGCTGGTCCAGCTGGGCCGCACGGTGTATCCGTTCCTGCAGGCCGAGCTGTTCCTGCCGTGGACCGAAGACGAGTTCGCCCAGCGCATCGAGCAGACCATCAACGTGTTCGTGCGCGAAGGGCTGCTGCAGAACATCAACGATGACGACGGCGGCATCCTGGCGCGCAACACCGGGCAGACCGACGAAGTCTTCCGCCTGCGCGCGATCGGCCATTCGCTGCAGCAGGCGTTCGAGCGCTATTACATCGCGATCTCGGTGCTGGTGAAGAATGGCCCCGGCACGTTGGGCGCGGCCGAGCTGGAAAGCCTGTGCCAGCAGGCTGCACAGCGTCTGAGCCTGCTCTATGCGCCGGCCGCGCCGGAGTTCTTCGACCGCACCCTGTTCCGCGGTTTCATCCAGAAGCTGCGCGAACTGCGCCTGGTGTGGCCCGATGAAAACAGCAAGCTGCTGTTCGATGCGCGCCTGGACGCGTGGGCAAAGGATGCGAAATTCATCCTCGGCCGCGAACTGCGCCATACCATCGAGCGTGTCAGCCCGGAAGCGGCCAAGCCGGAAGAGCCGGTCAGCACGGATTGACGGAAGCGGATGCGCCGAGGCGCATCCGGACGTATCCGCACGCATCCGGACGCATCCGGACGCATCCGGACGCATCCGGACGTATCCGAATCTAATTGCGTTCGCCAGCAATTCGTAGGTACCGACCGTTGGTCGGTACCCGCGCGCAAGCGCGGCACAAGCGTCCGCAGACCAGGCAACACGGCGTGCACCGATTGACCGACGTTGACCACCGTCCGAAGCCACATGACAGGGGTTCATGTCGCCGGGACGAACGGCAGCCGACCAACGGTCGGCTCTACCCCCGGAACATGGGCAGTGATCGGTGCGAACGGCAGCCGACCAACGGTAGGCTCTACGCGGGTTCGTCCGGAATCAGCATGTCTTCCAGCTTGGCGATGCAGTCCTTCAACTGCAGCTTGCGCCGCTTCAGGCGCTTGGCGTCCAGCTCATCGTCGCCGTTGGCGGCCATGCGCAGGATCTGATCGTCCAGCGCACGATGCTCCTGCCGAAGGACGGCAAGGCGGGCAGTGATATCGGCGGGTGTCATGGTGTCCACAAGCTCCGAGCATACACATCCCGGATGACCGCCGGGAGTGAACGCAGTCACTTCCTGGCCCCTGTGAGGGCGCGTTGCAGCCGGTAGAATGCGTGCATGAGCGCTGCTGTCATCCGCCTGCCCGATCCCGTCCCGCGCGCCCGCGATCCGCGTGCGCCCGGCGGTGTGCAGGACCGGCTGGCGCGGCAGCTGCGGCGCCAGGTCGGCCAGGCCATCGCCGACTTCGGCATGATCGAGGCGGGCGACAAAGTGATGGTGTGCCTGTCCGGTGGCAAGGACAGCTACACCCTGCTCGACATCCTGTTGCAGCTGCAGAAGAAAGCGCCCGTACCGTTCGAGCTGGTCGCGGTGAACCTGGACCAGAAGCAGCCGGGCTTTCCCGAGCAGGTGCTGCCGACGTACCTGGCCTCGATCGGTGTGCCGTTCCAGATCATCGAGCAGGACACCTATTCGGTGGTCAGCCGGGTGATCCCGGAAGGCCGCACGATGTGTTCGCTGTGCTCGCGTCTGCGCCGTGGCGCGCTGTACCGGCATGCGGCCGAACACGGCTACACCAAGATCGCGCTGGGCCACCACCGCGATGACAGCGTGGCCACGTTCTTCCTCAATCTGTTCCACCACGCCAAGCTCTCGGCAATGCCGCCCAAGCTGCGCAGCGACGATGGCCAGCACATCGTGATCCGCCCGCTGGCCTACGTGGGCGAGGCAGACATCAGCGCCTACGCGCAGGCGCGTGCGTTCCCGATCATTCCCTGCACGCTGTGTGGCAGCCAGGACACCCTGCAGCGCCGCCAGGTGGAACAGATGCTGCAGCAGTGGGAGCGCGAGCAGCCCGGGCGCATCGACCAGATCGCACGCGCGCTGGGTAACATCCATCCCTCGCAGCTGGCCGATCCGGCCCTGTTTGATTTCATGGCACTGGGGCGCGCCGCGGCGGCCCCGCTGCCCGATCCGCCGGCCTGGGCCGGCACTGCCCACGACCTCGGCGACGCCCCCGGCCCGGCCTGAGCCACGCCGGTGCGCCCGCCCTCCCTTTCACGCTCTTACTCTGGACGTCCATGTTCTTTCGCAACCTGACGCTGTTCCGCTTCCCGACCGCCACCGATTTCTCCGAGGTAGACACCCTGCTGCCGCAGGTGCTGCTCAAGCCGGTCGGTCCGCTTGAAATGAATTCGCGCGGCTTCATCTCGCCGTTCGGCCGTGAAGAAAAGGCCGTGTTCTCGCACCGCGTCGGCGATGCGCTGTGGCTGACCGTCGGCGGTGAGGACAAGATCCTGCCGGGCGCGGTGGTCAACGACCTGCTCGCGCGCAAGCTCGAGGAAATCGAAGAGAAGGAAGGCCGCAAGCCCGGCGGCCGCGAGCGCAAGCGCATGAAGGACGATCTGCTGCACGAGCTGATGCCGCGTGCCTTCGTGAAGAGCTCGCGTACCGACGCGCTGATCGACCTGACCCACGGGTACGTCGCCGTGGACTGCTCGAGCAGCAAGAAGGGCGAGAACATGATGTCCGACATCCGCGGCCTGCTCGGCAGCTTCCCGGCGATGCCGCTGAACGCCGAAGTGGCGCCGCGCTCGATCCTCACCGGCTGGATCGCCGGCGAAACCCTGCCGACCGGGCTGAGCCTGGGCGAAGAGTGCGAGATGAAGGACCCGGCCGAGGGCGGTGCGGTGGTCAAGTGCCAGCACCAGGAACTGCGCTGCGACGAGATCGACAAGCACCTGGACGCCGGCAAGCAGGTGACCAAGCTGGCCCTGGTCTTCGAGGACAACCTGTCCTTCGTGCTGGGCGACGACCTGATCGTGCGCAAGCTGAAGTTCCTGGATGGCGCGCTGGACCAGCTCGAGCACGCCGACGATGACGGCCGCCGCGCCGAACTGGATGCCCGTTTCGCCCTGCAGAGCGGCGAAGTGCGCCGCCTGTTCCTGCTGCTGGAAGAGGCGTTCAAGCTGAGCAAGGCGGACTGATCGGTTCCGATCAGTCCCCAGTCATGCGCCGGTCACGGCCGGCGCTATGCTGTACCCATGTCCGGATTCCTCCGCCGCCTGATTTCGCCGGCTGTCAGCACGCTGCAGCGCGATACGGTACGGCTGCGCCTGGAGGATGCCGAGATCGATGTCCTGCGTGTGCGCGATCCGCGTGCGCGCCGGATCAAGCTCAGCGTCGATGAGCGCGGCGTACGCCTGACCCTGCCACCGCGCGCCAGCCTGGTGATGGGCGAGCGTTTTCTCGACCAGCATCGCGGCTGGTTGTCCGAACAACTGCGCAGCTACCAGGCCACCAACCTGCCGCCACCGCTGGTGATCGGCGAGGCGGGGGTGCTGCCGCTGCGCGGTGAGCTGCTGCCGCTGCGCTGGGAAACCGGCCGCTACGCGAACATCCGCGTGGACGAACAGGGCGCCTGCCTGCACTGGCCCACGCGCGGGACCGATGCCACGCTGCGCCGCACCCTGCGCGAGTTCTACGAAGCACAGACCCGTGCCGATGTCGGCCAGTGGCTGCCGCGTTACCTGCCCGGCCTGCCGCGTGCACCGGCGCGGCTGCGGCTGAAGGTGATGTCCTCGCAATGGGGCTCGCTGGCCCCGGACGGCAGCATGGCGCTGGATCTGGCCCTGGTGTTGGGGCGGCCTTCGGCGTTCGAGTACGTGCTGGTGCACGAGCTCTGCCACCTGATCCAGGCCAATCACTCGCCGGCGTTCTGGGCGGAGGTGGAGAAGCGCTTCCCGGCGTGGCGGCAGGAGCGCGATTATTTTCAGGCCGAAGGACGGCGGTTGAAGGCCATGCTGCGGCAGCTGCTGACCCCCACCCCGTAGAGCCGACCGTTGGTCGGCTGCGCATGACATCCAACCCCGCGATCCTGGCGTTCCGACCAACGGTCGGTACCTACCGGGTGGCGCGGGCGGTGGCGGCCTGCGCCCAGCGCGCCGCCACCCGTGGCGCGGTGATGCACACGGCCTGGTCGGTCACGGTGGTGACCGCGCGCTCCAGCAGCTGGATGTCGGCTTCGTGCTGGCGGGCCACGTGCGGGTCTTCGAAGAAGATCGCGCGCTGGCAGTGGCCTTCCAGCACGCGGTCGGCAATCTGCGCATCGCCGCCCATCGGGCCGCTCTGGTAGCGCGTCACCCATTCCTCGCCCTGCGGCCAGCCGCGGCTCCAGGCCAGTTCGTTGAGGCGCTGGCCGGTGGTGCCGGTGCCGACCCGGCGGCGGAAGCGCGACAGCACCGCGAAGTGCTCATCGGCGAAGGCCAGCATCGCCGGCTTCATCGCGTCATGCGCGATCAGGGCCAGCGTGTGCTGTTCGAAGGCGTGCAGGTCATCGGCGCCCGGGTCCGGCGCCAGGCCAGCATGCAGGCGCTCCACCTCGACCCAGTCGCGCGCGGTGGCGACGGTGGAGATGAAGGGTTTACCGTGGATCACGCACTGGCGCTTGAGCGCGGTCGCTTCGGGAAAGACCGAGGACGGATCGACCGGGTCCATCAGGTAGATCGCGCCGTCCAGCGTGCGCTCCGGCGTGCCCATCCCGACCACCTCGGCGACCAGCTTCATCAGGCCGCCCTCGCGGCCGTTGGGGTAGCGGCGCAGCGGGGCGAAGTCCTGCAGGAAGCCCAGCCGCTGGACCGCATCGAAGGTGCGCCCGACCGCATGCAGCTCGACGCCCAGTTCGCGCAGGCCGGTATCGCTGGCACGCAGCCAGCGGAACAGCGCGGCGTGCTTGTCGTGGTGATGCAGGCGGTTCGCGGCCAAGCCGATGCGCATGAGGGCAGTCCAGAGGAAGACCGCGCCAGTGTAATCCGCTCAGGTTGCGGAGAAGCAAGCATCGAACAGTGATGGAGATCACGCGTCTTCACGCAGTTTCGTAGTTGTTGCATGGTCTCGGGAGGGGCCGTATCCGACAGTGGTGGTCGTCCGTCAATCAGGAAACCCCTGCCATGACCCTCCCCCGTTCCCCCATCGTCTCCTCATCATCGCCCGCCTCGGAGACGGGCCGCCGCATCCGTGCGCTGGCCACGGTGCTGCGCGAGGCGCCCCGGGCCGATGCCGAGGTGCTGCTGGCCGGGCTGGCGCGCATGCTCGATGCGCATATGGGCCGCGGCCACGATGATGTGGTCAGCAACCGCCGCATCCGCGACCAGCTGGACAACATCGAGCTGCTGATGGCACTGGAGATCGAGCGCGCCGGCGTGCGTCACACGCCGGTACCTGCGGTCCCGCGCGCCGCTTGAGAGGCGCGCTTCGGTAGGGCGCCGTTACGCCGAAAGCAGCTGCACGATGCTGCCGGCCGCATCGCGGCCCTCGGCCACGGCCGTCACCACCAGATCCGCACCGCGCACCGCATCGCCACCGGCGAACAGGCGCGGGTGGGCGGTCTGGAACGGCAGGCGGCCGCTGCCACCGGCCACGATCCGGCCGTTGTGGCCGGCTTCCACACCCTGTTCGGTCAGCCAGGCCGGCGCAGTCGGCGAGAAGCCGAAGGCGATGATCACCACGTCCGCTTCCAGCAGCGATTCACTGCCTTCGATCGGTACTGCGTTGCGGCGGCCCTGGGCATCCGGTTCGTCCAGATGCGTTTCCACCACCATCACCCCGATCACTTCATCGTCCGCACCGGCTTCGATCGAGAGCGGCTGGCGGTTGAACAGGAAGCGCACGCCTTCCTCGCGGGCGTTGGCCACTTCGCGCGCCGAGCCGGGCATGTTGGCCTCGTCGCGGCGGTAGGCACAGGTCACCTTGGCCGCACCCAGGCGGATCGCGCTGCGCACGCAGTCCATGCCGGTATCGCCACCGCCCAGCACCACCACGCGCTTGCCCTCCAGGTCGGGCAGGGCGATCTGGTCTTCCCAGCCGGCAATCGGCCGGCCGTGGGCATCGCTGCCACTGACGATGCGGCTGTTCTGCACCAGGAACGGCAGCGCCGGCAGCACGCCCTTGAGGTCCTGGCCGAGCAGGCCACCATCGGTATAGCGGTACGCGCCGGTGCCGACGAACACCGCGTCGTACTCGGCCAGCAGCGCATCGATGCTCACATCGCGGCCAATCTCCACGCCGAGGCGGAACTGCACGCCCATGCCCTCCAGCACGTTGCGGCGGCGGCTGATCACCGATTTGTCGAGCTTGAAACTGGGGATGCCGAACTGCAGCAGCCCGCCGATCTGTTCGTAGCGGTCATACACCACGGCCTGGATGCCGGCATGCGCCAGCTTGTCGGCGCACGCCAGCCCGGCCGGGCCGGCGCCGATCACCGCCACGCGCTTGCCGGTGGCTTCCACCGCGCTCATGTCCGGGCGCCAGCCGGTGGCCAGCGCCGTATCGACGATGTACTTCTCCACGGCGCCGATGGTGACCGCGCCGAATTCCTCCAGCGTGCAGCTGCCTTCGCACAGGCGGTCCTGTGGGCACACCCGGCCGCACACTTCCGGCAGCGGGTTGGTTGAATGGCACAGCGTGGCCGCTTCGTGGATGCGGTTTTCCTGTACCAGCTGCAGCCACTGCGGGATCGCGTTGTGCACCGGGCACTTCCAGCTGCAGTACGGATTGCCGCAGTCCAGGCAGCGGCCGGCCTGGAACTGCGCGTCTTCCTTGCCGAACTTGCCGTACAGCTCGCCCCAGTCGCCGGAGGTGCGCAGTTCGACCGGGATGCGCTGCGGCATCGTCCGGGGCAGATCGAGGAACTGGAAAGCTTGCTTGCGGCTCATCGGTGGGCCCTGCGGTGGTGAGTTGCCGGCCAACGGCCGGCACTACGATTTGAGGTTGCCGGCCAGCGGCCGGCACTACAGCGGTGGGATGTACAGCGCCGGCGTGGGGCTGGCGCCGTGACCCCGGTCAGGCGGCGCGGCGCAGGGATTCGGTCAGCGATTCGATGCTGGCCGCCTTCGGTTTGACCAGCCAGAACTTGCCGACGTAATCGCGGAATTCATCGAGGATCTGCTGCGCCCAGATGCTGCCGGTCAGCTCGCGGTGGCGGCTGATCAGCGTATGCAGGTGCTGGCGGTGGTTCTCGAAGCCTTCGGCGGAGATGCGGTGGATGTCGATCAGCTCGTGGTTGTAGCGGTCCACGAAATCGCGGTCGATATCCAGCACGTAGGCCAGGCCGCCGGTGAAGCCGGCGCCGAAGTTCAGGCCCACCTTGCCCAGCACCAGCACGATGCCGTCGGTCATGTATTCGCAGCAGTGGTCACCGGCGCCTTCGATCACCGCCAGCGCGCCGGAGTTGCGCACGCCGAAGCGCTCGCCGGCACGCCCGGCCGCGAACAGCTCGCCGCCGGTGGCGCCATACAGGCAGGTGTTGCCGATGATCGCGGTGTTGCGTGCTTCGAAGCGCGCGCCACGCGGCGGGCGCACGACCAGTCGGCCGCCGGCCATGCCCTTGCCAACGTAATCGTTGGCTTCGCCTTCCACTTCCAGCTGCAGGCCACCCACGTTGAACGCACCGAAACTCTGCCCGGCGGTACCGCGGAAACGCAGCGTCAGCGGCGCATCACTCATGCCCTGGTTGCCGTGCGTGCGCGCGATCTCACCGGACAGGCGGGTGCCGATCGAGCGGTCGGTGTTGTGGATCAGGAAGCGGTGTTCACCGCCGAGCTTGCCGGCAATGGCCGGGGCCAGCAGGCCGTCCATCTGCGTGGCCAGGCTGTCCGGCGATTCGTACAGGCGCTGCGCGGCGCAGTGGCTGCCGGCGTACTCGGCCGGGTTGAGCAGGCGCGACAGATCCACCTTGACGCCCGGGCGCGGCGAGACCTCCAGCTGCAGCAGCAGGTCGGTGCGGCCGACGATCTCGTCCAGCGAGCGCACGCCCAGGTAGGACAGCCAGCCCCGCACTTCCTCGGCCAGCAGGCGGAAGAAGTTCTCCACGCGCTCGGGCAGGCCGGTGAAGTACTGCGCGCGCAGGCGCTCGTCCTGGGTGGCCACGCCGGTGGCGCAGTTGTTGAGGTGGCAGATGCGCAGGTACTTGCAGCCCAGCACGATCATCGGCGCGGTGCCGAAGCCGAAGCTGTCCGCGCCCAGCAGCGCGGCCTTGATCACGTCCAGGCCGGTCTTCAGGCCACCGTCGGTCTGCAGCAGGGTGCGCCCACGCAGGTCGTTGGCCACCAGCGCCTGGTGCGACTCGGCCACGCCCAGTTCCCACGGCACGCCGGCATAGCGGATCGAGCTGACCGGGCTGGCACCGGTACCGCCGTCATGGCCGGACACGGTGATCAGGTCGGCGCCGGCCTTCACCACGCCGGCGGCGATGGTACCGACGCCGGCATGGCTGACCAGCTTCACCGACACCAGCGCGGTCGGATTGACCTGCTTGAGGTCGTAGATCAGCTGGGCCAGGTCTTCGATGGAGTAGATGTCGTGGTGCGGCGGCGGCGAGATCAGGCCGATGCCCGGCTTGGCATAGCGCAGCCGCGCGATCAGTTCATTGACCTTGTGGCCGGGCAGCTGGCCGCCTTCGCCGGGCTTGGCGCCCTGGGCGACCTTGATCTGCAGCACCTCGGCGTTGACCAGGTACTCGGCGGTGACGCCGAAGCGGCCCGAGGCCACCTGCTTGATCTTGCTGCGCTTCTCGGTGCCGTAGCGCACCGGGTCTTCGCCGCCTTCGCCGGAGTTGCTGCGGCCGCCGAGCCGGTTCATGGCAATGGCCAGCGCTTCGTGCGCCTCGGGCGACAACGCGCCCAGGCTGATGGCGGCGGTGTCGAAGCGGCGGAACAGGTCTTCGGCCGGGGCCACCTCGTCCAGCGGCGTGGGCGTGGGCGCGGCCTTGAGCTGCAGCAGGTCGCGCAGCGCCGACACCGGGCGGCCGTGCACGGCCTCGCAGTAGCGCTGCCAGTCCGCGGCATCACCACTGCGCGCGGCACGCTGCAGGGTCATGACCACGTCCGGGTTGTACATGTGGTATTCGCCGCCGTGCACGTACTTCAGCACGCCGCCCACATCCGGGCGCAGCAGGTCGTTCCAGGCACGCACGGTGAGTTCGCGGGCTTCGTCGTCCAGGCGCGCAAAGCCCACGCCGGCCACGCGCGAGGCGGTGTCCGGGAAGCACAGGTCGACCACCTCGTCATCGAGGCCGACGATCTCGAACAGCTGCGCGCCGCGGTAACTGGCCACGGTGCAGATGCCCATCTTGGAGATGATCTTGGACAGGCCCTTGTAGATGCCCTTGCGGTAGCGGCGGCCGATCTGAGACTGCTCGCCGCCCTTGCTCAGCTGCAGGATGCCGCGCCGGCCGAGGTCGAACAGGGTCTGGTAGGCCAGGTACGGGTACACCGCGGTGGCACCGAAGCCGAGCAGGCAGGCCATGTGGTGCGCGTCGCGCGCGGTGCCGGTTTCCAGAATCAGGTTGACGTCGCAGCGCAGCCCGGCGTTGGACAGGTGGTGGTGGACCGCGCTGGTGGCCAGCAACGCATGCACCATCGGCCGGTCGGCGACCGGGTAGCGGTCGCTCAGCAGCAGCATCACGATGCCCTCGCGGGCCGCCGCCTCGGCCTCGGCGCAGATGCGCTCGATGCCCGCCTTCAGGCCTTCGTCCAGGCTGTAGGACAGATCGATCAGCCGGTTCTTGTCGGCGTACTGCTCCATCTTGATCAGCTGGCGCAGCTTGCGCTGGCTGAGCACCGGCGAATTGAGGATGACGTGGTTCACCGTCTCCGCGCCGGCATGGAAGATGTTGGTTTCCTTGCCGAGCTGGGTGGACAGCGACATGACGCAGTCTTCGCGCAGCGGATCGATCGGCGGGTTGGTGACCTGCGCGAAGGCCTGGCGGAAGTAGTCGTAGAGCGGGCGACTGTGCTGGCTGAGCACGGCCATGGGCGTGTCATCGCCCATCGAGCCGGTGGCTTCCTGCTCGGTTTCGGCCAGCGGCCGCAGGATCTGCTCCACTTCCTCGGTGCTTAGCTGGAACAGCTTGTGATAGCTGCGCAGGGTGCGCTCGTCGAACGGCTCTTCCACCAGTGACGGATCGATCAGCTCGGTCTGCAGGTAGGTCACGCCCTGCTGCAGCCACTGCTTGTACGGTGCGCGGCCGCGGTTGATGCGGTCGATGGCGTCCGAGTCGAGCAGGTCACCGCGCTTGAGGTCGATGGCCATCATCTCGCCCGGCCCCAGCTTGCCCTTGCGCACCACGCGCTCGGCCGGCACTTCCCACACACCGGCTTCGGAGGCGACCAGGAAGTGGCGGTCGGAGGTGAGCATCCAGCGCGCCGGGCGCAGGCCGTTGCGGTCCAGCGTGCAGGCGGCATAGCGCCCATCGCAGGCCACGATGCCGGCCGGGCCGTCCCACGGTTCGCTGTTGAGGCCGTAGAACTCGTAGAACGCGGCCAGGTCGGGGTCCTTGAACTCCAGCGACTGGGTCGCCGGCGGCACCAGGATGCGCAGCGCCTGGATCAGGTCCATGCCGGCGCTGACCATCAGCTCCAGCATGTTGTCCAGGCTCTGCGAATCCGAGCCATGCATGGAGATCACCGGGTCGAACTCGCCGATGTCGAAGCGCGGGGTCTTCCACACCTTGCTGCGCGCCTGCGCCCAACGGCGGTTGCCCTCGATGGTGTTGATCTCGCCGTTGTGGGCGAGCATCCGGAACGGATGCGCCAGCGGCCAGCGCGGCAGCGTGTTGGTGGAGAAGCGCTGATGGAACACGATGGCGCTGGAGGCCAGATCGTTGCGCTGCAGATCCATGTAGAAGCGGCTCAGCTTGTCCGGCAGCACCATGCCCTTGTAGCTGATCGCATTCGGGCTGAGCGTGGTGACGTAGTAATCGGCGTGCTCGCGCAGCTGCTGCTCGCTGCGGCGGCGGGCCAGGAACAGGGCCAGGGTGAAGGCGGCCTCGTCCTGCGTGGCACCGGCATCGACGAACACCTGCTCGATATGCGGCAGCGTGTCACGGGCGAGCTGGCCACAGACGCTGGGGTCGGTGGGCACCACGCGCCAGCCGACCGGCTGGCAGCCGGCGTCGCGCAGCTGCTGTTCCAGCGTGTCGCGGCAGGCCTGTGCGTCGGTGGGGTCGTGCGGCAGGAACACCACGCCGGCGGCGAACCGCGCGCCAAGGGTGAGGCCGGCCTCGACGGCGAGCGCCTTGAGGAACACGTCGGGACGGCGCAGCAACAGGCCGCAGCCGTCACCGGTGACACCGTCGGCGGCGACGCCGCCGCGGTGGGTCATGCGCGAGAGTGCGGCGATAGCCGTGTCGACCAGCAGTCGGGACGGCTGGTCGTCGAGTTGGGCGACCATGCCGAAACCACAGGCATCTCGCTCATCTTGCGGGTCGTAAAGCCCTTGGCGGTTGCGGGGGGCCATCTCTGCCTCAATGTCGGGTGAGCGGCGACACTCGTCCCCGCTCAATCCGTTGAGCGCATCTGGAGGCACCGGATGACTCGACTAGAGCATAGTTGCTGCAACGCCGCAATACACGGTTGCAGGCGCAACCAAACCCCTGTGTTTCAGGGGTTTTCTCCGTCGCCTGTTCAGCCGCAGCGGACGCCGGCCACCACGTTCTTGGCATCCACTTCCACGTTCAGACGCTCGCCGATGAACTCCATCGTGGTCATGTCGTTCGGCTTGAGCACGCGCACGCTGGTGGCGCCGGCATCCTGCTGGGCCTGGCTGCCGAGCTCGGCGGTATAGGGCTGGCCGACCAGGCTCTGCACCTGGGTGGCATCGCAGCTGCCGACCGGCGGCGCTTCGGTCGCCTTGCCGGCTTCGTCGGTCGGCGCGGCGGCGGCTTCGGCCGCCTTCTGCGCATGGGTGGCGACGGCCTCCTGCTCGTCCATCGGCGGGGCGCTGCACGCACCGAGGACCAGCAGGGCGGGGAACAGGGCAATCAGCCCGAAAGAACGCCGCACGCGGCGGAACGACAGGGACGACATCGGTACTCCAGAAAGCGAGCCAGTAAACACTGGAGGATATCGCCAAGCGCGGCGTGAGGTGTTTGTGTTGCGTTATTGACGCGGCGCCGCACCGGCAGCGGTAACACTGCGTTTCCCTGATCCGCGCCGCGTCCATGAGCCCGAGCCGCACCACTACCCCCGAAGCCGCCGCCGCCCGCCAGGCCGGCCTGCGCTATGTCAGCGATGAACTGCCGGGCATTGCCCGCCGCAAGGCCGGCAAGGGCTTTGCCTACCGTGATGCCGATGGCGCGACGGTCCGCGATGCCGCCACCCTGGCCCGGATCCGCGCGCTGGCGATCCCGCCGGCGTACACCGATGTCTGGATCTGCGCACTGCCCAACGGCCATCTGCAGGCCACTGGGCGGGACGCGCGCGGACGCAAGCAGTACCGCTACCACGCCGATTGGGCGCGGGTGAGGGGCGATGGCAAGTTCGATCGCATCATTGCCTTTGGTACCGCCCTGCCCACGCTGCGCCGGCGCCTGCGCCGCGATCTGAAGCTGCCCGGCTTCCCACGCGACAAGGTGCTGGCGATCGTGGTGGCGCTGCTGGCACAGACGCTGGTGCGCGTTGGCAATGAAGTCTATGCACGTGACAACCGCTCTTACGGGCTGACCACGCTACGCAACCGCCACCTCGCGCTGGTCAAGGGCGGCCGGGCGCAGATGCGCTTCCGGGGCAAGTCCGGGCAGGCGCATGAGGTGGATGTGGATGACCGCGAACTGGTCAAGCTGATCCGTGGCTGCCAGCAGCTGCCCGGGCAGGCGCTGTTCCAGTATCGCGATGACGATGGCGCGGTCCAACCGGTGGACTCGGGCATGGTCAACGACTATCTGCACGATGCGATGGGCGAGGATTTCAGCGCCAAGGACTTCCGCACCTGGGGCGGCACGCTGGAGGCGATCCGTCAGCTTGCCGTGACCGAGCTGCCCGAACCCTCCAGTGAGCGCGCGCTGGCAGCATTGCAGAAACAGGTGGTATGCGAGGTCGCCAACCTGCTGGGCAACACACCGTCGGTGTGCCGCAAGGCCTATATCGATCCTTGCGTATTCGATGGCTGGCGGGCCGGCTCATTGAAGGCCCTTGCCGGCCTGCGTGGCGAGCGCCAGTGGGAACTGGCCACGCTGAAAGTGCTCAAGGCCGCGCGGCGCACCGTCCGGCGTGCCCGCGCGGGATGAGCGTAGCGGTCAGCCGCAGTAGAGTGCGGTGATGTTGTTGGTACGACCGGTTTCGATGGTCAGCCGTTCGCCGCCCTGTTCTGCACCCGGGGTGGGATTGGCCGCGCCACTGGCAGTGGCGCCACTTGCGGCACGCTCGCTGCGCACGACGATGACCTGCAAGCTGTCGCTGTCCACGCGGGCACGCTCGACCGTGGCTTGCGATGCCGCCAGGCCCACGGCGCCGCGGACCTTGTCCACGTGGCACTGGCCGGAAATGACGCCGTCGATCGGCTGGACCTGCGCGACAGGGGTGCTGCTGCAGGCGGACAAAGCAAGGACGGCCACAGCCGCGGACAGGTAACGAAGCATGCGACGCACTCCATGGGAATTGCGCTCAGGGTGCATCGGTGCCCGTATGCGGCGCATGAATCTCTACACGGTGTGGGCACGCTCCATTCACCGTCCCTGGCCGCCGGGTTGACCATAGTGGGGCTGCGCATTCCACGGCGGCCATCGCCGCGACGAACATGCGCCCGCGTGAGACCCACGCATCTGATCCGGCAACAGGAGTCGAACATGGCCACGGCCAAAACCCGTAAGACCACCAAGACCCCCACTTCCCGCAAGCGTCCGCGTCCGGCGGAGGCGGCTGCCGCGGCGGCCGAACCACGCGCCCGTACCCCGGTCGTCAAAACCGCGACCCGCAAGGCCGCCGCCACCGATCCGCGCGCTGCGCGCGTGGCGGCCCGCCAGCGCCGTCTGCAGGACCAGGAAAAGGCCAAGGACGCGCGTGCGGCGAAGAAGGCCGCGAAGGCGCCCACCACGAAGGCCGCCAAAAAGGCCACCCAAGCGGGCACGCGCCGCCAGCCGGAAAAAATGCCGGCCGAGCAGCTGGCCAAACCGGGCAACGAACACGAGATGCAGCTGGCCCCGCGTTTCCTCGCGCCGGACTACCAGGGCAGCGGCAAGCTCAAGGGCAAGCGCGCGATCATCACCGGCGCCGACTCCGGCATCGGCCGCGCGGTGGCGGTGCTGTTCGCCCGCGAAGGGGCGGATGTGGCGGTACTGCACCTGGATGAAAAGAAGGACGCGAAGATCACCCGCGAGCACGTCGAGAAAGAAGGTGGCCGCTGCGTGGTGATCGCGGGCGACGTGCGCGATCCGGCGTTCTGCAACAAGGCCGTCAAGCAGGTCGTCAAGGCCTTCGGCGGTGTCGACATCCTGGTCAACAACGCGGCCTTCCAGCTGCATTGCGATCGTCTGGAAGACCTCGAGGACGAGCACCTGCAGGAAACCCTGCAGACCAACATCGGCGGCTACATCCAGATGGCGCGCGCGGTGCTGCCACACCTGGGCGAAGACGCGAGCATCATCAACACCGGCTCGGAGACCGGCCTGTTCGGCAGCAAATCGCTGGTGGACTACTCGGCCACCAAGGGCGCCATCCATGCCTTCACCAAGGCGCTGGCCAGCCAGCTGCTGCCACGTGGCATCCGGGTCAACGCGGTCGCCCCGGGCCCGGTCTGGACCCCGCTCAATCCGGCCGACAAGAAGGCGCCGGATGTAGCCGAGTTCGGCCAGGACAGCGACATGGGCCGTCCGGCGCAGCCGGAAGAGCTGTCGCCGGCCTACGTCTTCCTCGCCTCGCCGATCACCGCCAGCTACATCAGCGGCGTGATCCTGCCGGTGATGGGCGGGCCGCGCGGCTGATCGCCGGCGCGGGCGCGTCCACGCCGTAGAACGCGGCGATCCGTGGAATGAAGGTCTGCGGGTTGGCCCCGACCAGGTTGGTCAGCACCACGATGGCCAGCCCCTGGTCGGGGTAGACGATGAAGGCCGAGCGTGCCCCGCCCATGCCGGCCACCTGGCGCTGCGGTGCACGTTGCAGCACCGCCCAGCCGGCCCCCCATGCGCCGTCGCTGCCGTCATCGAGCCGTTCCGGGGTCCACATCCGGCGGGTGCTGGCGGCGTTGACCAAGCGGTTGCCGGTCAACGCGACCAGCCACTGCGCGACGTCGTCGCCAGTGGTCAGCATGCCGCCGCCAGCCCACAGCCCGGGGGGCATGTCGTAGAACCAGTGCGAGAGCCGTGGCGCGGCGTCCGGCGCATCGGTGCGGCGCGGGAACCAGCTGTAGATCGTGGTGCTGTTGGCGATCAGGTCGTAGCTGTCGCCGAACGTGGATGACGGCATCCCGGCCAGATCGAACTGGCGCGTGGCTACGTAGCGGTCGTACGGCATCGCGGACTGTGCGGCGATGATTCGTGCCAGCAGCACGTAGTTGGTCTGGTTGTACGTGAAGCGGGTGCCGGGCGCAGCGTCTACCGGGCGTTGCGTCACGGCGGTCCAGGCGGCCGCCTCGGTCCCGCCGCCGAGCAGGCCCTGTGCATCCAGAATGTCCGGCAGTCCTGAGGTATGTGCCAGCAACTGGCGCACCCGCACCCCGCGCCACGCGTCGGGCAGGTCGGCGAGATAGGCCGAGATCGGCGCATCCAGGTTCACCTTGCCTGCTTCGGCCAGCTGCATCATCGCCACCGCGGTGAATGACTTCGTCGCCGAGTTGAGCGGAAAACGCGTGGCGCGCGTGGTCGGCAGCTTGTTCTCGACATTGGCCAGCCCGTGGCTTTCGGACAGCACCACTTTCCCGTCCTGGACCACGGCGATCTGCAGCCCGGGAATACGCAGCGCATCCATGGTCTGGCCGATGAACTGCCGGGTCTGCTGGTTGGCGGTGTCCACGTTGCCGGCTTGGGCGTGCACGGCCAGCGGGAACAACAGGGCGACGATCATGATCACGCGACGGGTGGAACGCATGCGGTGGGTCCTTGGCGAGGCGGGCGCGATGCCACGGCGGACTGCGGCAGCTCGAAGGCTTGGATGCGGGCCGGGGCGAAAAGGTTTAAGGCCCACGGGCTGTCCACTGCGCCGCCTACCGTTCGTCGGCACCCTCCATCCGGCACTTGACGACACCTGTAGTCACTGGCACGGTAGCGACACGTGTAGTCATAGGGAGAGCGTCATGCGCGGCAAGACGATCGGGGACCAGGAACTGGCCCTGCTGCAGTACATCGCGGAACAGGACCGCCCCAGTGTCGGGGAGGTCGCCACCGGCTTCGGGGAGCCGCGCGGGCTGGCACGCTCGACCGTGCTGACCATGATGGAGCGCCTGCGCGCCAAGTCGTACCTGAGCCGCAAGCAGGTGGACGGTGTCTACCGCTATGCCACCACCAGCGGCCAGGACAGCGTGGTGCAGGGGGCCGTGGCCAGCTTCGTGGAGAAGACGCTGCAGGGCTCGGTCTCGCCGTTCGTGGCGTTCATGTCGCACAAGGTGGATGTCAGCGATCAGGAACTGGCCGAGCTGGAAGCGCTGGTCGCACAGTTGCAGTCACGCAAGCGGGAGGGCTGAGTCATGGACATGATGATGAGTGAAGTGCTGATGCGGCTGGGCTGGACCAGCCTACAGAGTGCGGTGCTGGTGGCGCTGGTCTGGGGCGTGTGCCGGCTGCTGCCGCAGCTGCCGTCCGCCACCCGTTGCCGGCTGTGGTGGCTGGTGGCCGCGCAGGCCGTGCTCGGCCTGCTCTGGAGCAGCCCGCTGGAACTGGCGGTGTTGCCGGCCCCGGCGGCGGTGACGGCACCGGCGATGGCGCTGCCCGCGTTCGACGCCGCCGTGCAGGCCGCGCCGGTCACGTACGCCGCCACGGCGCTCGAGTCGGCGACGATGACAGCCTCTTGGCCCTTGCTGCTGCTGGCCGCGTGGGCTGCCGGTGTGCTGCTGATGCTGATGCACAGCCTGCGCGGCTACCGCGCCAGCCGCGCGCTGGTGCGCAGCGCCACCGAGTGCACCGACGCCGGCCTGCAGCAGGCGCTGCAACTGGCCGCCGAAGCGCATGGCCTGCGGCGCTCACCGCAGCTGAAGCTTTCCGCGCAGATCCGGTCGCCGCAGTTGATCGGCCCGTGGCGGCCGGTGCTGCTGCTGCCGGCCCGCGAGCTGCCGACGATGTCGGCGGACGATCTGGACATGGCGCTGACCCACGAACTGATCCATCTGCAGCGCCGTGACCTGTGGTGGGGGTTGCTGCCAGCGTTGTCGCAGCATCTGTTCTTCTTCCATCCGCTGGTCCACGTGGCGGCCCGCGAATATGCGCTGGCTCGCGAAGAAGCCTGCGATGGGGCGGTGGTGGCCGGGCATGATCACTGCCGCCATGACTACGGTCGCCTGCTGGTGCAGCTGGGTGTGGCGCCCCGTCCCGCCGTCGGCGTGGCCAGCGCCTCGCCGAACCTGCGCAGTCTCAAGCGCCGGCTGCGGACGCTGCAGCAGACCCGCAGCGTCCCGCGCGTGGCCTCGCTGGCAATCACCGCGCTGTTCGTGGTGATCGGTATTGCACCGTTGCGTCTGGTGGCTGCACCGCCGCCGCCGGCCGCACCCCAGGCACCGGTCGCGCCGACCGCGCCCACCCCGCCCGCGCCACCGGCCCCGGCACCCGAACCGCCGCCGGCGCCACCGCCGGTATCCGCCCCGCAGCCCCCGCAGGCCCCTGCTGCACCGCGCGCACCGGCGCCGCCCGAGGCCCTGGCTGACGACGTGAGCTTCGTGACCCACGGTAAACTCAACATCACGCGTCAACCCGCGCAGGCCTTCGTGTTGATTGGCGGCGAGAGCAATTTCGTCGATGCCTCCGTCGCTGATCTCAAGCAGGCACGACGCGATGCCGGCAACGATCAACCGGCGCTGTGGGTGCGCCGCGGCCAGGACCGCTATCTGATCCGCGATCCGGCGGTGCTCAAAGCGCTGGGACACACCCAGACGGAAGTGGCCGCGCTGGGAACGGCGCAGGCCGAGCTGGGCAACCGCCAAGCGGCGATTGGTCAACAGATCGCGGCGGCATCGTTGCAGATCACGGCCGATGCAATGGCCTCGGTGGATGTCAGCGCGGTGGTCAACAGCGCGATCCGCGATGCCGGTCTGGATGCCGCTGTCGAAGCTGACCGGGCGGCCCGCCAAGGGGCTCGCCAGTCACGTGCAGCGGCGTCGGCTGCCAGCCAGGCCGCACGCGAAGCACGTACCGCCTCAGCCAGGGCGGTGGACGCCCGCCAGATCGCGCTGGTGGCGCGTGAGCAGGCCGAACTGGGCAAGGAACAGGCGCGCCTGGCACAGCAGCAGAGTGTGGCCTCGGCGCGTGCGGTGCGCGACGTGCGCACCGCGATCGATCAGGCACTGGCCAGCGGCAAAGCGGAGCGCGTGCGCAACTGATCGCCCCGTTCGCCACGGCGGCCTGCGTGCCAGGCCGCCGGCTTCAACCGATTAGCCGCAGTTGGCCCGCACGATCCTGTTCTGTTCGTCCACTTCGATGCTGAGCCGGTCTTCGCGGAAATCCATGGTCATCGCCATGCCCGGCTTGAGCACGCGGGCATTGCGGGCACCGCTGTCCTTCACCGCCTTCTGGATCACCGCCTCGGTGGCAGTCTGCCCGGTCAGGCCGGTGAGCTTTTCCGGGTCGCATTGGGAGGCGCTGCCGGCTACCGCAGGCGGGGCGGTCGAGGTCGGGCTGTCCGGCGGCGTCGCGGCGGTCTTGGCCGGAGGGCTGCAGGCGGCCAGCGGCAGGGCACAGCCCAGGGCGAACAGAAGGTTCAGACGCATGTGGTGGTCCTCCAACGGTAAGTACCCGCAGTGTCCGTGGGCCGGCCTTTACACCGCGTCAATGGCCTGCAGCGCCAACGTCTCCCGGTCGCGCTGTTCTTCGGCCACCAGCCGCCGCATCAGCAGCGCCAGGGTCACCACGTCCTGGTGGTTGTGCTCGGCTACCCGGCGCAGGTTCACCGCACTGCCGCCGCGCAGGTAGTTCAGCCACGCAGCCGGCGCTTCCGAGCCGGGCAGATCGTCCTCGCGCACGATCTGCAGCAGCTGCCGCTCGATCGTGGCCAGCCGGCAGTTTTCCCAGGTGCCGCGATAGCGGCGGCGTGTCGGGAACAACAGATCGACGTGATCCAGCGGCGTGATCGGGCAGCGCTGCCGGGCCAGCCGATAGCGCGTCTTGAGCAGCGGGGCGTCGTAGCAGCGCCCGTTGTAACTGGAAAACACCGTGCTCGGCTGCAGCCAGCCGGCGAACTCGCGCAGCATCGCGGTTTCCGCGGCCATCGTGGTCATCAGCAACTGGCGGATGCGCAGGCCGTCGCCATGTTCGGGATGCGTGTGCCAGTCCGCGGCACCGATCATGAAGGCGCGGGTGCCGGTGCCGCCGGCCAGGCCGGTGGTTTCGGTATCGAAGAACAGCAGGTCCTGCGGCTGCACCTGTTCACCCTCGCGCTTGGCGAAGGCCAGCGACAACGGTTCGGTCGGAATGGCTTGGATAACGAACGATTCGATCAGGAACAGGCCCGGCGCGATCTCCTCACCCGGCACATGGCGGTCCTTGGCGTTCTCGCGCGGGGGGGCCGTGCTGATGCCGCGGCCGCGCAGGCCGAGCAGACGGCGCAGGCCACCAATCTCGGGCTTGCGCAGCGCCGGCGCGGGAGCAGGAACAGCGGGAACCGCCGGTGCGGTCTCGCGTGCGGCCGCACCGGTTGGCTTGTGGCGGATCTCCTGCTCGACCCAGCCGAAGACGGAGGCCGGTGCGGGCGTACGCGCACGCGCATCGTTGGCGGCGGGCGGAAGCGGGGTGCTGCCCGTGTCGCCGGGAGCGCCCGTGTCATCGGCAGCGGATCCGCGCCCAGCGGCGATGGCCGGACCAGAGGCAGGCGCCGCTGTCGCATCACCGGCCTGCCGACGCAGCAGGCGCAGCTTGTCCAGGCTCAGGCTCACGGGGTCACCACCTCGGCGCTAAGGCGCTCCTGCTCTTCAGCAGACGGCAGCGCGGCGCTGTCGAACAGATCCAGCACCTTCAACGCCAGCGCCTTGGGCGTGGTGGCATCGTCCTCCTGGCCGGCCAGCACCGGGCCCACGCAGGCCGGGCAGCCGGCCTTGCAGTCGCAGCCCTGCACCAGCTCGCGCGCGCGCAGCAGCAGCTCGGCCTGGCGCACCCAGAGCGGTTCGCTCAGGCCCACACCGCCAGGGAAGTTGTCGTACAGATACACCGTCGGCACGAACTGCTGCTGCAGCTCGATCGCGCTGGCATCGAACTCGGCGCCGCGCAGCTGCCCGCGTCCGCTCTGGTCGGCCACCGCGAACCACGCGCCATCGCCATTGCCGACCGCCTTCTGCAGATCGCGAGCATCGGCCATCACCGCCACCGTGGCGACGATGTGCAGCGCGTAGGCCGCGCCGAGGAAGCCATCCAGCGCTTCCTGCTTGCTGTCGAACGCGGTCAGCAGCAGCGCCTGCGGCAACTGCCACCACACCGCGGTGGTGTGCAGCTCCTGGTCGGGCAGATTGACCGGGCCGTAGCCGATGTTCTCGTGGGTGTAATAGCGGATCTTCTTGTAGCCGGCCACGCGGCGCACCACGTGCACTTCGCCGTGGTGCGAATCGCCACGCCCGGCGATGCAGCCATCGAAGCGGTCCAGCACCTTGAGCTTGGTGAAGTCGATGCTGTCGGTGTAGTAGTCCACGTGGGTACGGGTGACGTAGGCCTTGCGGCCTTCCCAATCCAGCCGCTCCACCTGGTAGGGGGTGGACTGCACCATGTGGATGGCGCCTTCATACAGCGTCAGCGCGGCGGCGGAGTAATCCACCTCGGCGATGATCTGCTGCTTGCCGTCGCTGCGGTCCACCACCACGAAGTTGCCGTCGGCGACCGAGCGCAGGCTGACCGCGTTGGCCGGGTAGCTGTCGGCGATCCACTCCCAGCGGTCGCCTTCGCGATGCACCACCTCGGTTTCGGCCAAGGCTTCCAGGAACACCAGCGGATCGATCGGGCCGAACGGATCGCCGGCCAGGAACGGCAGCTCGAAGGCGGCGCAGCGGATGTGATCGAACAGGATCAGCGGCTGGTCCGGCGCGGTGCGCGCATGCTCGGGCGAGGCGTCGGCGAAGAAGTCCGGATGCCGCACAACGTATTGGTCCAGCGGCTGCGAGCTGGCCACCATCACGCCCAGTGCGGGCTGCTGGCGCCGGCCGGCGCGGCCGAAACGCTGCCAGGTCGCGGCGACGCTGCCCGGATAGCCATTGAGGATGACCACGTCCAGGCTGCCGATATCCACGCCCAGCTCAAGCGCCGAGGTGCTGACGATGCCGTCGATCTGCCCGGCGCGCATCGCCCGCTCGGTCTCGCGCCGTTCGGTGGGGAGGTAGCCGCCCCGGTAGGCGCGGATACGGGCCGGCTTGCGCGGGTCGTGGTCGAAGATGTCCTTGAGGTACTTGGTGAGCACTTCAACCATCAACCGGCTCTGCGCGAAGATCAGGGTCTTCAGGCCGGACTTGATCGCGATGCGGGCGATGCGGTTGCTCTGCGAGCGCGCCGAGGCCCGCAGGCCGAGATCGGCATTGACCACCGGCGGGTTCCACAGCAGCACATGCTTGGGCCCGGTCGGCGCGCCGGATTCGGTGATCGCGGTGACCGGCGCTTCGATCAGCGCCTCGGCATGCGCCTGCGGGTTGCCGATGGTGGCCGAGCACAGAATGAACTGCGGCTCCACGCCGTAGAACGCGCAGATCCGCTTGAGCCGGCGCAGCACGTTGGTGACGTGGCTGCCGAACACCCCGCGGTAGGTGTGCACCTCATCGATCACCACGTAGCGCAGGTTCTCGAAGAACTGTGCCCACTTGGTGTGATGCGGCAGGATCGCCTGATGCAGCATGTCCGGGTTGGAGACCACGATGTCGCCGTGCAGGCGGATCGCCTGGCGTGCATCGCCCGGCGTGTCGCCATCGAAGGTGAAGGCTTTCACGCCCAGGTCGCCGGCGCGGTTGAGCTCCAGCAGCTCGGCCACCTGGTCCTGGGCCAGCGCCTTGGTCGGGAACAGGTACAGCGCCTTGGCCTTGCCCTGCATGGCGGCGCTGACCACCGGCAGGGTGTAGCACAGCGATTTCCCGCTGGCGGTCGGGGTCACGATGGCCACGTGCTCGCCCCGCTGGCTGGCCTCCCAGGCCTGCGCCTGGTGGCTGTACAGCTGCTCGATGCCGCGTGCTTTCAGCGCGTTGACCAGGGCATCGGGCACATCGGCCGGGATCGGCGCGTACTGGCCCTCGCGGGCGGGAATCGTAAAGCTGCCGGTGATGCGGTCGTTATAGCGGCGCTGCAGGCGCGCAGTCAGCAGCGCACCATCGCGCGAGGGCAGCCCATCGGTGGTGGCGAGGTTGCGCTCGGCGTCCTCGGTGCGCTTGGCGAGTTCGTAAGCCATGGTCACAACGGTCTGCAAAGGACGCTATGGAAACATGACCGCGTCTCAATGTCTGAGACATCGCGATGCAGGCCGGTGAATGGTTCAGTGCCCGCCCGCGCTATCTGGACAGCTGCCAGCAACGAAATCTGAAGGCGGCGTCCGTATGCTTGAGGGAGCCCGCACACACAAGGATGGCGCCGCAGTGGCATTACGTGGACACCAAGGTGCAGTTCTGCTGGCCAGCCTGCTGCTGGCCGCCGCCGCGCAGGCACAGCAGGTGGCGCCACCCGAACCCGTGGAGCCGCCGCCCCCGACAACGCAGGGGGATGTCACCACGCTGGGCGAGGTGCGCGCCCTCAAGCCCGACGACGAACCGCTGGACCTGTACCGCTTCAAGAATCCGGTACAGGTGCAGCCCAACCGCTTCAGCCGCACCTGGAGCGAACCACCCTCGCCGGAGCAGGTCAGCATGAGCGGTGGCTATCTGATGATGGGCATCAACAAGGGGCTGGCCGCCGCTGCGCAGGGCGTGAACAAACTTACCGGCGGACCCGACCAGATCCAGTCCGCGAGCGCCCGCCCACCGCCGGAGCTGACCGACGAAGAGCAGCGTCGCGCGCAGGAGGTGTGTGCGCAGCAGGGTGGGTGCCCGGTGCTGCCGGAGCCCTGATCGGTCAGGGCGACCAGCGGTGCATCGGCGCTGGCCGCTGGAGGATGTCCGCGTCCAGCGCGCTGCGGCGTGCGATGGCCCGTGGCACGTAGCGCACGCACTGTACCGCGTGGAACAGCATCAGCAGCAGCGCTGCCAGCAGCCATGCGCAACGGCCCAGCCCGGCGATGGCTGCATCGGAGGGCTCGGTCGGATCGATCTCCAGCCACTGGGTGCGCCCATCGTGGATACGCGCAGTGACCGTGCCAGAGACGGTGACCGGTCGAGCGATGGTCGCGGTGGCGCGCATGCGCTTCCACTGGTCATGCGCCGTGCCGAGCCAGGCGTCGCCGACAGAGTGGAACTCAGCCGGCGAAGCCGTCACCAGGACCACGCCGCCCTGCTGCTGTGCGAGCAGCGCAGGCGTCTGCGCCGCCCACCGCGACAGCACATGCGCATCGGCCGCCTGCTCGACCGCAGTGTTGATCTTTCTGATCACGTGGCTGGGAAACGTCAGGCCCTCCTGACCCGCCTGATCGCTGGCGAGGTGGGCGGCGCGCATGAGCGAGGCCCAATCCTGGTCGCCATGCGCGGTCTGATCGCTCTGCCAGGACAGCAGACGCAGCAACCTTGACTGAAGGTCGCCGCAGGCATCCAGGCCCTGCACGCACGCGGCATCGACGCGCTCCAGCAGGTCGCCCAGTCCGGTTACCTGGCGAAAGGGTGCCAACAGATCGGTGGTCCCGGCGTACTGCGTACGCAGCTGCGTATCGTAGGACCCCAATCTCAGGATCGGTTCTGCGATCTCCAGTTCAGCCATCGGCACCTGGGGCACTCCCCAGCGGACCCGGTCGCAGTCGGCGGTGGCCACGGTATGGCCGTGCCGTTGCTGAGGCACCAACTCGCACGTTGCGCGCACGCGCAGGTGCACACCATCGCCGATGGCGGGAGGGCGTTGCAGCAGGCTGCCGGGGTCAGCATCGGTACGGAGCTGGTGCGCCGAGAACAATCGCATCGCGCGCTGCACTTCGTAGGTGGGGCCATCGCTGGCACTCAGCGCAAGGCACAGCGACACCAGCGCTACCGCGAGCATCAGGGCATGCCGCGCCAGCGGCACTGGTGGATATCGACGATGCTCATCCAGCATCGACCAGCCCGGACCCAGGGACAGTACGCGCCGGCTGTGCCGGTATATCTCGGCTTCGATTGGGTGACCCGCCTGCAGTCCCTTCGATTCGTTCCAGTCGTGGCAGGGGCGAATCCGCTGGTCGTTGCCGATCAACACGTGACATCCGGTGCCCGCAGGATCGCCGGGGCGCAGAAGCTGCAAGCGGTTCAGGCGACCATGCACCCGGTCGATTGGCTGAAGGGCAGCCGGACCAACCTGCCGACGCAGATAGAAGCCGGCCGACAACAGCATCAAGGCCAGTCCTGCACCCAGCACGCCCCAGGCCCACGGGCCGTTGTCCCAGAGCAGGGCCACGCCGCAGGCATTGGCCAGCAGGGCCAACCCGGCAGCCGCCCACGGCGTACCGGGGCGGCGACGGAGCCGGCGTTCCTCCGGATGCTCCATGCGCTCGCCCACGTGTCGTGCGGGCGTCCGTAGCGCGCGTGACCCTGCTGTGGTGATATCGAATGCATTGAGCCGCACCACGATCGCATAGCCCGGCCCCAGAACGACCTCTGCGGTGTTCTGCTCGGCCAGGTGGTCCGCCGCATCAAAGGGCAGCAGTACGTCCACGCCGCCCACGCTCTCCCGCACGAATGAGATACCCCGGTTGCGCAACACTTCGCGGGTATGGGGGCCGCTCAGTGCGCGCACCTCGGCATCCACGGTGAGGTCAAGGCAGGCATGGAGCGGCGCCAGGGCGGCGCGCTCTTTGACCGACAGCACACGCAGGGGTGCCTGCTCGCATAACCGTTCGAAGAAATGACGGGCGTCACGCCGTCGTTGCCACTGTATGACCGGCGCCAGAAACAGGAGGACGAGCACGCCGAATGCCATGATCTTCATCGCAAGCGGGCTGCCTCAAGGGGGACGGTGTACCAGGCCGATGTCCCCATCGAGTCGATCTTCACCATGGCAGGTGCATTCGTCATGCTCATGTCAGCGTGTGGAAAACCAGGCAGGTTGGCAGTTTGCCGGCGCGCTCACCATGCAAGAAGTTGTAGTTCATGGCACCACGGGAACGCGCTTCTGCCGAGCATCACCTCCGCGCGGTTGCAGTCGCTGAAATGCACCATGACGTCGTACGGGAGAATGACGTGGGTGCCGCCAGCAGTGTGCGGCGCATGCCAGCCGGAAGCATCACGACTGACCTCTGGGCCTGGTGATCCAGACCATCTGTCAGGTTTTCCACGCACTGACGGTCTTCTAAAGGACGCACGCCCACATGGAGAGCCGCATGCTTACCCCTGACACCGTTCTGCCGTCACCTCACGCAAGCGCCTGGCCCGCCCGTCGCATGTGGCACTGGTGGGCCGCAGCCTGGCGCATGTACCGGCAGGCGCCGATACGCTGGTTCGGGCTGTCCCTGGTGCCGATGGCGCTCGAACTCGTCCTGCAGGTGTCCATTCCGGTGGCCGGCGTGGTGCTGTCCAAGTTCGTGGTGCCGGTCGCATCGGTGTGGTGCCTGATCGTCCTGGACCAGCGTGTGCGCAATGGCCGCTTCGCCATAAGGCAAGGCATGGCCCGGACGTTCCGGCTGCGCGGCCGTCTGCTGCAGTTGGCCGTGTTGTCAGCGAGTGTGTTCGCCTTCCAGATCGCGCTGCTGTGGATGTGGGTCGGGCCGTCGGTGGCGCTCGGCGTGGCGACGGGGGATCCGGCGGTGGTCACCCAGCTGACCCGCCTGCAGCTGGCCACCGTCTTCGCGGCGGGGACGCTGCCGGGCATGCTGCTGTTCTTCACCGCGCCGCGGGTGGTGCTGGAGCATGCAGGAGTGGTGGAGGCATTGCACGAGAACCTCCGGCTGCTTGGCGTGGGCTGGCGGCCGCTTGCGGTGTACCTTGCGCTATCGATGCTGCTGGTTGGCAGCGTGGTGTTCCAGCCGTGGTTGCTGTTGCCGTTGCTGCAGCTGGGGTATGTGGGCTACTGGGCCTACCGCGATGCATTTGATTCCGTTGCCGCTGACTGAGCCGCCGCCTTGCCGCTGCCGACCGCCGCTGACCTGCAGTCCATCCTTCGTGAGCACTGGCCGATGCTGAGCCGACTGGCCCACAGCTACACGCGCGATATCGCCCGCCGCGATGATCTCCTCCAGGAAGTCAGCATCGCGGTATGGCAGGCGCTCCCGCGCTGGCGGGGCGACGGCTCGTTGCGTGCCTTCGTCGCACGTGTTGCCCACAACCGCTGCGTCGATGTATTCGCCAAGGAGCAGCGCCTGTCTGCCAGTGATCTGGATGAGACCTGGCCCGATCCGCATGCCGATCCGCTGCGCCATGCCGAAGCACAACAGCAGCGCGATGGCCTGCTGACTGCCGTTCTCAGTCTGCCACTCGGCTACCGGCAGGTCGTGTCCCTCGCGTTGGAGGGATTCGCCCACCGCGAGATTTCCGAAGCGCTGGGGCTGGAAGAGAATGCGGTCGCGCAGCGGTTGAGCCGCGCCAGGCGAATGCTGCGAGATCTGATGGGAGCTTCGCGATGACCGCGATCGACGACGAGAACACGGGGTGGGATGCACTTGCGATGCGCTGGCAGGCCCAGCCCAGCGGAGTGCCCGATGTGCAGGTACTTCAGCGCGAGGTGCATCGCCGGAGCCGCCGCCTGCGCATGGTCTGGAGTGTTGAGGTGGTCCTGGCAGTACTGTCGCTTGCCAACTGCGTCCGGGCATTGTCACTGGGTGAGCGACTGCCTGTGCCCGCCGGACTGGTGTGGTTCCTGATCGGGCTGATCATCGCCATGACGGGCTGGACGCTGTGGCAACGCCGACGCCAGTGGTACGCGAAGGCACTCGATGCACGCGCGCTGATGGCGTTCGAAGCTGAGCGCTCACGCACGGCGCTCCGTATCTGGCGCGTGTCGACATGGGTGAGTGTGGCGCTGTGGACGGCGATGACGCTCTGGGCATTGTTCACGGCGCAGGGGCGGATGCCGATGGTGCAGGTTGCACCCCCTGCGGCATGGGCCTTGAACATCGTGGTCAATGCCGTCGTCGTAGGGGTGTTTGCGGTCGCAGCCTGGGTGGTATGCCGCCGGCACCGGCAGCGACTGCAGCGGTTGCATTCACTGGAGAGGATGATGGACGTTGACTGAGCTCAGCAGGCATTACTGACACCCTTGGCGTATCACCGTGCAGGGGCTGCCACCCGCCGCCGCTCCAGCCACCACAGCAGCCCGGCCGCCAGCACGAAGGCGAGCAGCCACGGCCACCGTGCGCCCGGCGTCTCGACCACGCCAGCCGATGCTGCGGCGGCGCCGGTGGCCAGGCGTTGGGCCGTCGCGTCGCGCAGCTGCTGCCGATACAGCGGTCGCGCGCTGGCCGGATCGAAAACGTAGAACGCGCGGCGGTCTTCGCCCTGCTGCAGCTGATGCCAGCCCGGCTGGTTCGGCCAGTAGCCGGCGCAGCGCTCGGCACCGCTCGCCGGATCAAGCCGCAGGGGGAGCACCGCGCCATCCGGTGCACGCACCTGTGCAGTCGCCTGCAGCTGGCACAGCGCCATGCGCTCGCCGGCCCACGGCGTGTGGGTGCCGATGCGTGGCCTATCCGCAGCAGGAAGCGGGCGCGCCACGCTGGCCAGCACGCTGCTCCACAACTCGGCGTGGCGATCGTCGCGGCCGGCCAGCAACAGGCGATAGCTGTCGGTGACGGGCAGGAGCGCAACGCGGCCGCGTCCGAGCGCGCGATAACCGCCGACGGCAGCGCCCTTGTCATCGCGCAGCAGGGCGGTCGCATCGTTGGCCTTGAGGCCCAGCTGCTCCAACACCGGCAGCGCAGCCTGGTGCGAGGCCGTGTCGGCGTCCTCGATGTAGGCGGTGGTGTCCGATGCGGTTCGTTGTGGGCCACGACGTGCCTGCAGCAACGCCGCGTCGGCATCGGCCGTCAGTGACAGGGGCGCGGCCTGGTTGCCGCCGGTGACGGACAGACCCCAGCTGCGCAGCGTCTGGCGGGCGCCATCGCCGAGCGGGCCACTGGTGCGGACGAGCACGCCCAGCCCGCCGCGGATCGCCTGCTGCAGCGCGCTGCGTTGCGCGCCCGACAGCCCGCCCAAGCTGCGCTCATCCAGTACCACGACATCGGTCTCAGCCAAGGTGGCAGCGGTAAGCGCGATCGGTGCATCGCCGAGTGATACCCCACCGCCGGCGTTGGCCTGCGCCTGCACCCGCAGCCCGGCATCGGTGGCCCAGCGGCGCAGGTATTTGAGCTCCGGGCCGGGCGCACCGGCCAGCAGCAACAGGCGGGGCGTCGCCGCGGCCGCGGTGTCCACGGGAACGGCAAGCGTATCGACCACATGCTGTTCGGCGTCGATCAGACGCAGGCCGAACACGCTCTGTCCGGCGACGCGGGCCACACCGCTGAGTTGCATCTTCCCTTCGGCATCTGGCGTAGACCTGTCGATGACCACACCGGCAGGATCCACCAGCTCGGCGCGTGCCTTCGACACGCCCTGCGCGCGCGCGCTGACGGTGAACACCGCACCGGGCGCAGTGACCGGCGGCGGCTGCAGTGCGATCCAGCCCTGTGGTGCGCTGGGCAATTCGATACGTACGCCACGGGGCAGCGCGGCATCGCGATCGCGGGCCGACAGGCCATCGCCGATCAGCCGAAGGGAGGTGGGACCCGGATGCTGGCGCAACACGGTGGCCAGGTCGGGTGCTGCGAGGGCGTCTGCCACCTTCGTCGCTTCCGGCAGCGCGACCACGGTCTCGCCCGGCGCCGCCGACCAGCGCACCTGATCGGCCGCGCCCGTCAGCACGGTCAGCTGGCCACCGGCCACGCGCTGCATCGGTGGCACCAGGGTCAGGTAGAGCAGCACGGTCACCACGGCCTGCAACACCAGCAGGGTGGCGAACACGCCGCTTGCCCGCGCCGGTCCACGCCACTGCTGCCAGCACAGACGCGCGCTGCTCAGCAGCAGCACGGCGAGCAGCGCGAACAGGATCCAGCGCGGGTCGCTCACGGTGTCGCCTCCAGTGCATCCAGGTAGCGCTGACCCATGGCATCGGGTGCGCTGCGCCGGGCTACCTGCGGCAGCGGGCGCAGCAGGGCACGCCACAGCTGCGCGCGCAGGGCCTGATGGCAGTCGGCGCAGCCGGGGGTGATGCGCAGTGTTTCGATGGCGGCGGCCAGGCTCAGCGGGTCCGGCAGGCGTGCTTCATTGCGTCGGAGCCACTGGGTCAGCGCGTCCAGATCGGGGGCGCTGGCCGGATCGGCCAGCTGCTGCCAGACCTGCACGATGGCCTGGTCGGGTGCCTCCAGCGCACGCAGTGGCAAGGTGCGGCTGGCCAGGTCGGCGCGATCGCCGCTCATGCGTCGGCTCTCGTCGATCGGCGGCAGTTCCGGGCCGACCCGCGCCAGGTAGATGCGCTCGGCCTGCTGCACTTCCTTGATGAAGCCCAGCGCCTTGTAAGCGTAGGGCAGGGCACGCTCGGGCTGGCCCTGGCGCAGTTCGCCTTCCGAGGACCACATCTGGTCCAGTGCTGCCTTCAGCGTGGCGCGCGTCTTGGGATCGAGCAGGGTCGCGGCCTCGGCGTGATCGTGGGTATGACCGTACTCGGAGAGCACATCGGTGGCGCTGCCGAACACCGGGGCGCTGCCGTCGGTCGGCGCGCCGTGGTCGTGATCATCATGGCCGGCCTGCGCCTGGGCATGCTCACCATCGTGATCATGATCGTCATCGTGCGCGGCCGCTGGTGTGTCACTGGTCGGCAGGGCATCGCTGGTCGGCGGCGGCTTGGCCCCGCCTTCGCTTTCCTCGCCGAGGAACTGGCCATAGCGCAGGCGCAGGATGCGCTGGTCCACGCCGATCGCATCGGAACGCTTCACGAATTCCTCTGCCGGCAGCTGGCGGCGCTGTTTGATCAGGGCTTCGGCGTCGATGATGATCTGGCGCTGGCTGCGGAAATACGCTGGCAGGGTCTTCTTGACCATGCCCTCCATGTCGGTGCCCTGGATCTCCGCGGCGCTGGGCAGGCGCAGGATCACGCTGCTGCTCTGGGCGCTCTGCGCAGTGGGTGTGTGGGTATCACGTACGGTCAGCTGCGCGATCACGTCGTTGCCTTCGGTGGCGCCCAGCGCGGCCAGGTCCAGCGTGCGCGCGAAACGCCGCTGCGTCGCCGGCCCGGTGCCGGTCAGGCTGAACGTCTGCTCGCGGAAGGTGATGTTCTCGCCGCTGCCCTGGGCCAACGTGACCTTCAACTGCGCGGTGGCGACCACACCATAGTCGTCGGTAGCCTCGAACTGCAGCGGCCACTGACGTTGGCCGGGCGTACCCAGCACGAGACTGCGGTCGGGCGCGATCACGCGCACCACAGGCGGGCGATCGGGCACCACATCGAGCCGGTACAGGCGGGTGTCGCGCAGGGCAGGCTCGGTGACCACGCGATACAGCGCCGGACGCGTGGCGGTCCACTGCGCGGTCCATTGTTCGCCGTCACGCGCCAGCGCGATGCGCTGGCCATCGTGGAACTGCAGGGTCGCGGTCTGCGGCTGCGCGGAGAAACGCAGTGACCAGTGCAGGCGGCTGTCCTGCGGCACCTTGCCGTCCAGCGCGCTCTGCACACGCGCGGCCTGCCCGGTGTAGGCCGGGGCGGTGATCTCCAGCCGCGCGGAACGCAGCTGTGGTGGTTGCGCAGGTGTGGCCGGCGGTGCCGCCGTGCCCGGGAACAGGGGCGCCGCGTTCTGGCCGCGTGGCCAGCCCAGCGCAAGCGCGATCATCACCACCGACGTGATCACCGAGGCCAGCACCCACCGGCCCGGCCAGCGCGGCCGCAGTTCGGGCATGCGCGACTGCAGGGCGGCGGCGACATGTGCGCGCTGCCGCTGCTGCAACGGGTTCAATGCCGCCGGTATGGCAAACAGCAGGTCGGCACTGTCCTGCACGAGCGGGTGGTCGTCCAACCGGCGGACCAGCCATTGGCGATCCAGACGACGTGCGCGCCAGGTTGCCACGCCGACGCTGATCTGCAACGTCAACAGCAGGACCACCGTCGCCGCGTTGAAGCCGGCCAGCCGCCACGCCACCGCGCTGATCGCCAACGCGACCGGCACCGCGAGCAGGGTGATGATCCACCACTGGCGCCGACGCGCGCGCTGCCAGGCGTGCTGGATGGCAGCGTTCATGCGCCTGCTCCGCGGCGCGGCGAGGTCGCCATCGCCCGTTCCAGCGCGAACAGCAGCACGATCAGCGCGAGCAGCCAGGGGCTCAGCTCACGCGGTGCGGGAAGCGGTGCGGCAGCGCCACGCAACGGTGCCTGTGTGGCCGCAGGTGCGAGGGTGGGTGCGGCCGGTGCCGCGATGACCGCCAGCAATTGGCGGGGGAAGCCGGGATCGCGCAACGCCGGCAGCGCCGTCGGTGACAGCGCTGCGCTGAAGCGCAGCAGACGACCGCTGCCTTCCTGCCGTTGTTCCAGCACCACTGCACCCTCTGCATCGCGCAGGACGGGCATCCAGCCGGCCCCCGCAGCACCGTTCGCGACCAGCACACTGCCGCCCTGTTGCACCCACGTCTGCCAGGCGGCAGGCAGCGGCGTAGCAGCGAGCCACACGCCGGTCTGCCCGGCATCGGGGGCGGTATCAGCACCGCGGGCAGGCGACAGCGCCTGGTTGGACCAGGCGCGCTGCAGCGCGGCCAGCACGCGCTGCTCGCCTTCTGCGATATCGCCACCGACCTGCAGCACAGGCAGTGTCGCCGTGCGCGCGCTGGCCGGCGCCATGAGGATCGGCCGCCAGTTCACGGCACGCGACAGGCGTGGACGCTCGCCATCCAGTCCGGGCATCGGGTCGGGCACGTACACCGTCAGCGGTGCGCCGGCAGGCAGTGTCTGGTCCAGCTCGCGCAGCAGGCTGGCCAGTGGTTGATGGGACGCCGGGGCGCCGTCGGCCAGCGCAGGGAAGCCAGGCGCCAGCCATCGCCAGTCGCCTTTGGCGTCCTGGCCACGCAGCGCCGCGCCGTCGAGACCAGGGGCGACGACCGTGACCGCGTGGGTATCGGCGCCGCCACCGTGCAGCACCGGCCGCGCCAGCAGCAAGGCCAGCGCGGCAAGCAACAGCAGCCGCACCAGCAGCAGCGGCCACGCATCGAAGCGGATTTTCTGACGCGGCCGGATCCGGGCCTGCAGCCAGCGCAGCGCGGCGAAGTCGAGTGGCGCGTACTGGTGGCGACGTGCCAGGTGGATCAGCAGCGGCACCAGCCAGGCCGCCAGTGCCAGCAGCCCGAGGGGAAACAGCAGGCTCACGCGCCGCCTCCGGCACCCAGCAGCGCACGCAGCGGCTGGTCCAGCGGCTGGTCGAGATAGCCGGTCGCATGCACGATGCCGCTGCTCTGCAGTCGCGCCTGCAACGCGCGCTGGGCGGCATCGAAACGGGCCAGGTATTCGGCACGGATCGCACGGCCGTCGCCCAGCAGCTCGTCGCCGGTTTCCGGATCGCGGAAACGGTGGCCGTCGGTGAACGGGAAATCGCGCTCTTCGGCCGTCAATAGCTGCAGGTGCAGCACCTCGCGGCGGGCGGCGGCCAGCCGTTCCAGCAGCACGATGCCGCCCTCGTCAAAACCGTCGCCCAGTGCGACCAGCAGGTCGCCGGCCTGCACCCGCTCCCAGACCGGGGCCAGCGAAGTGGCCGGCGGCCACGTGCCACTGGCCTGCAGCTGGCGCAGCAGCAGGTGCACGCGGTCGCGCTGGCGCGGGCCGTGCCCGGCGGGAACCAGTTGCACGCCCTCGCCGCTGATGGCGATCACGCCGAAGCGGTCGGCCTGCTGCAGGGCCAGTTCCACCAGGCAGGCGGCGATCGCGCAGGCATGGTCCAGCCGCGACCAGTCCGGTCGCGCGCGATCACGCTGGCCCGCCGAGGCGGTCGCATCGATCAGCACCCAGGCCGTGATCGGACTTTCGCGTTCGGATTCGCGCACGAAGAACCGGTCCGAGCGCGCGTAGAGCTTCCAGTCGATCTGGCGCAGCTCATCACCGGGTTCGTAGGCACGGTACTGCGCGAACTCCAGCCCGGCGCCGCGGCTGCGGCTGGCATGCTGGCCGATCCCGTGCGCGCCGCGCGCACGGCGTGGCAGCAGCCGCAGCGCCTTGAGGCGGCTGCGGACATCGGCGGGGATCGCGATCGGCGCGTTGCGGCTCACGGCGTGTGGATCAACCCGGGAACGGCACGGCCTGCAGCAGAGCGGCGACCACGTCGTCGGCGCTCTTCTGCTCGGCTTCGGCGGCAAACGACAGCAGCAGCCGGTGACGCATCACCGGCGCGGCCAGCGCCTGCACGTCCTCGCGGGTTGCGGCGAAACGGCCCTGCAGCAGCGCGCGCGCCTTGGCCGCCAACACCAGCGACTGCCCGGCGCGCGGGCCGGCGCCCCACTTGATCCACTGGTTCACCGCCGCCGGTGCGTCGCTGCCCGGGCGGCTGGCACGCACCAGGCGGGTGATCCAGGTGAGTACGTCTTCGCTGATGTGGACCTCGCGCACGGCAGCCTGCAGCGCCAGGACCTCGTCAGCCTCCATCACCTTGGGGACGCTGCCACTGGCGCTGCCGGTGGTCTGCAGCAGGATGTCGCGCTCTTCCTGTTCGGTGGGGTAATCCACCCGCACGTGCAGCAGGAAGCGGTCCAGCTGGGCTTCCGGCAGCGGGTAGGTGCCGGCCTGTTCGATCGGGTTCTGCGTGGCCAGCACGAAGAACGGCGCCGGTAGCGCATAGGTGGTGCCGGCGTAGCTGACGGTGCGCTCCTGCATCGCCTCCAGCAGGGCGGCCTGGGTCTTGGGCGGGGTGCGGTTGAGCTCGTCGGCCAGCAGCAGGTTCGTGAAGATCGGGCCCTTCTGGAACCGGAAGTGGCGGTGCCCGGTGCCGTGGTCTTCTTCCAGCAGCTCGGTGCCGAGGATGTCGCTGGGCATCAGATCGGGCGTGAACTGCACGCGCCGGAACTGCAGCTCCAGCGCCTGCCCGAGCGAGCGCACCAGCAGGGTCTTGCCCAGCCCGGGCGCGCCTTCGAGCAGGCAGTGGCCGCCGGCCAGCAGGCCGATCAGCAGCTGCTCGACCACCGCGTGCTGGCCGACCACGGCCTGGGCCAGCGCGCCGCGCAGCTGCTGCAGTTTGGGAAGAAGGGCATCAAGGCGGTCGGTCGTCATAAGGCACTCGCAGAAAATCGGTGTAGAGCCACGCCATGCGTGGCTGAAAATGCAGGAAGGAACCTAACTGTTCAACGCGTACATCACGATGTTCACCGCGAAACGAGTGTTGTCTTCGGCCAGGAAACGCTTGTTGCGCCAGTCGTAGTCCCACTCGCAGCCGTAGTCCTTGTTGCTGTAGAGCACGCCGAGCCGGCCATCGATCTCGATGCCCTTGAGGTAATCGTGGACCAGGTCGTCGCCCCAGCCATTGAGCTCGAACCCCGTGGCGGGCGGGCCCTCGGGGAAGCGGAAGAAGCTGCGGTACAGCGCGTGGTTGTTCGGCAGCTTGTTCAGCGCCTTCGGCCCGAACAGCTTGGCCATCTGTGCTTCGAAGGACTTCGCGAACAGACCATCGATATCGTGGTTGCAGTCATCCACGAACACGAAGCCGCCGTTGCGCACGTAACGCACGAAGTTCTGCCGCTCGGCGGCATTGAACTCGACCAGCTTGTGCCCGGCCAGGTAGCAGAACGGTGCCTCCAGCATGCGCGGATCGGACAGTGCGATCACGTGCTCGGTCGGGTCCACGCGCAGGGAGGTGTAATCGATCAGCGAGGTGATCACGTTGGATGGCATGCGCGCATCCACGTCCCAGTCGCCGGAGTCGTACTTGAGGCGGGTGAACCAGAAGTCATAACGCCCGGCCTGGGCGCGTGCCGGCGCGGGCAATGCCGCGAAGGCGGCACTGCCCAGCATCAGGCGCAGGAACTGTGCGCGGTTCATCGCCACGCACGTTCCCGGGTGTCACCGGCCAGACGAAGAGACGGCCGGTGGCCGTCACGACCGTTCATCAGACCGCGTCGGACAACGAGGTGAAGGTGAAATCACGCAGCTTCATCGGCGGAATCATCATCACCAGGCTGGACTCGTCACCGGCCACACGCACCGGCTTGCCCAGTTCTTCGATGTTGTTGAGCATGATCACCGGCGACTCGTTGAAGCGGAAGTTCTTCACCGGGTGCTTGATCTGGCCGTTCTCGATGTAGAAGGTGCCATCGCGGGTCAGGCCGGTCAGCAGCACGGTCTGCGGATCGACCATGCGGATGTACCAGGTGCGGGTGACCAGGATGCCCTTCTGGGTGCCACGCACCAGCTCGGCGGTGCTCTTGTCGCCACCGGCCATCAGCAGGTTGCCCGGCCGCGCGTTGGCGGTCTTGCCCTGCTTCTGCGCCCAGAAACGCGAGTAGTTGAGGTTGGCGATCTTGCCGTCCTTGATGATGTCCAGCTTCTCGCGCGGCTGGCCTTCGTTGTCCCACGGCAGCACGGCCGCCTCCGGGTGCCACGGGTCGGCCACCATGGTCACGCGCGGGTCGTAGACCTGTTCGCCGAGCTTGTTGCCGCCGCCCTTCCTGGAGAGGAAGCTGCGGCCTTCATCGGCCGAGCGCGCGTCGAAGAAGTTCATCATGAAGCTGATCAGGCCGGCCGCGGCCGCCGGCTCCAGGATCACCGTGTACTTGCCCGGCTCCAACGCCTTGGCTTCGGCCGATTCGGTGGCCTTGCGCATGGCGATGCGGATGTCCTGGTCGGCCTTGAAATCGGCGGCATCCTTGAGGTTGCGGCCGACCCAGCCCGAACCGCGGCCGTCTTCGGTACGCACGGTGCAGGTGTAATCGAAGTTGGTGCCGCGCTGGTAACCGAAGTTGCCGTTGCTGTTGGCGGTGGCGTAGAAGCTCTGGCCATCTTCCAGGAAGCCGGCGGCGATCAGGCCGTTGCCACGGCACGGCGCGATCGAGTCGGCGGCGACCTTGGCACGGAAGGCCGGGTCGATGGCCGCGGTGGATTCGCTGAAGGTCGGGCTGGACCGGTAGGTCTGCTTGCCGATCGCCGGCAGGAACTCCGGGTTCTCCGGGGCCAGGCGGGCCAGATCTTCGGCACGACGCACCACACGTTCCAGTGCGGCGTCGTCGAACTCGTTGATCGAGGCGGTGCCGACCCGCTTGCCGAAGGCGACCGTGACGGCCAGTTCGGTGTTGTCGACGATGCCGCTGGTGGAGACGTTGTTGAGCGCGAAACGGATGTTGCCGTCGATCGAGCCGGCCAGCACGGCGGTGCACTCATCGGCCTTGGAGAGCGCGATGACCTTGTCGAGGATGGCCTTGGCCTGCGCTTCGGTGAAGATACTCATGGATTGGGGCTCCTGACCGGTCAGCCGAGGCTGCGCGCGGTGTTGATGACGTTGATGCCGTTGAAGCGCGCGGTGGACGAACCGTGCGAGACCGCCGAGACCTGGCCGGGCTGGCCCTTGCCGTCGAAGAACGAACCGCCCAGGCGGTAGTCGCTTTCATCGGCCACCGCGGTGCAGGCGTTCCAGAACTCCGGCGTGCGGATCTGGTAGGCCACGTCCTCGAGCATGCGGGTGATCTGCCCGTTCTTGATTTCATAGAACAGCTGGCCACCGAACTGCGCGTTGTAGCGCTGTTGATCGATGGAGAACGAGCCGTCGCCGATGATGTAGATGCCGTTCTCGACGTCCTTGACCATGTCGGCCACGCTCAGCTTGGACTTGCCCGGCGCCATCGAGACATTGGCCATGCGCTGGAACTGCACGCTGGACCAGGAATCGGCATAGCAGCAGCCGTCGGACTCGGTCTTGCCCAGGATATGGGCCTGGTCGCGGATGGTCTGGTAATCCACCAGCTTGCCTTCGCTGATCAGGTCCCAGCGCTTGGTCTTGACGCCCTCATCGTCGTAGCCGACCGCACCGAGACTGCCCGGTTGGGTCTTGTCGGCAAAGATGTTGACCTTGTCGCTGCCGTACTGGAAATGCTGCTCGCGCTTGTCCAGCGTGGCGAAGCTGGTGCCGGCGTAGTTGGCTTCGTAGCCGAGCACGCGGTCCAGTTCCAGCGGGTGGCCGACCGACTCGTGGATGGTCAGCCAGGTGTGCGACGGATCCAGGATCAGGTCGTACTTGCCTGGCTTCACCGACGGTGCCTTGAGCTTTTCCTGCGCCTGCTTGGCCGCGGCGATCGCATCGGCCTTCATGTCATAGGAGTTGCGGTAGTTGACCACGCCGTTGGGCGAGACCGCCTTGCCGGTGCCGACGCCATCGAGGTACTCGTAGCCCAGGCCCATCGGCGAGGACAGCCCGGAGCGGGTGCGGAACTTGCCGGTGCTCTTGTCGATGGCGGTGACCGTCATCGGTGCCCAGATGCGGTGCACATCCTGGTCGATGTAGGAGCCATCGGTGGAGGCGAAGTACTTCTGCTCGTTGACCAGGAACAGCATCGAGTTGACGAAGCTGGCGCCGGCGCCCATCGCGCCTGCATTGACGTCCAGCAGCAGCTCGACCTTCTCCTTGATCGGCACGTCCATCGCGTTCTTGCGGATCGGGGTGCGCCAGGACACTTCGCCCACGCCGGGCGCGGCGGCCAGCTGCACCGGGGCGGTCTGCACGCCGGCGTTGGCCTTGGCGATCGCGGCGGCCTGCTGCGCGGCACGCGCCACATCGGTGGTGCCGAGCTGGTTGGTGGCGGCAAAGCCCCAGGCGCCGTTGACGATCACGCGGATGCCCACGCCGGTCGATTCGGTGTTCACCACGTTCTGGACCTTGTCCTCGCGGGTGATCACGTACTGGCGCAGGTAGCGGCCGATACGCACGTCGCAGTAGGTCGCACCGGCCTGGCGCGCGGCGGCCAGGGCGGCATCGGCCAGGCGCTTTTTCAGCGCCGGATCGAGTGCGCTCTGCAGTTGTTCGGCGGCAATGACCTTGCCGAAGAACGACGGCACGATCAGTCCGCCAGCGGTAAGCCCGGTCAGGGCGAGAAAGTCACGTCTTTGCAAGGCAGCTCTCCACGTCGGTGTGGGGGTGGCAGGGAAACAGCGACATCAGGGCGACCGCCGCGGCGGCACAGCCGATTCTTGCGGCCATGCGGGCGCCGCGGTAGTGACATTCGGCACGGAGCGGGGACAGGCTCATCCCAGGCTGCGCGCGGTGTTGATGATGTTGATGCCATCGAAGCGCGTGGTCGATGAGCCATGCGAGACCGCCGAGACCTGGCCCGGCTGGCCCTTGCCATCGAAGAACGAACCGCCGAAGCGGAAATCGCGCTCGTCGCAGATCGCGCTGCAGGCATTCCAGAACTCCGGCGTGCGGATCTGGTAGGCGGCGTCCTCGACCATGCCGGTGATCTCACCGTTCTTGATCTGGTAGTACAGCTGGCCGCCGAACTGCGCGTTGAAGCGCTGTTGGTCGATCGAGTAGGAGCCACGGCCGTGGATGTAGATGCCGTTCTCCACGTTCTTGATCATGTCGGTCACGCTCAGCGGGGTCCTGCCCGGCGCCAGCGACACGTTGGCCATGCGCTGGAACTGCACGCTGGACCACGAATCGGCATAGCTGCAGCCGTGGCTCTCCTTCTCGCCAAGGATATGCACCTCGTCGCGGGTGGCCTGGTAGTTGACCAGGATGCCGTCCTTGACCAGGTCCCAGCGCTTGGTTTTCACGCCCTCATCGTCGTAGCCCACCGCGCCCAGGCTGCCCGGGGCGGTCTTGTCGGCGAAGAAGTTGACGATGTCGCTGCCCCAGCGGAAGCCCGCATCGCGCTTGTCCAGCGTGGCGAAGCTGGTGCCGGCGTAGTTGGCCTCGTAGCCGAGCACGCGGTCCAGCTCCAGCGGGTGGCCGACGTTCTCGTGGATGGTGAGGAACAGGTTGGACGGGTCCAGTACCAGGTCGTACTTGCCCGGCTTGACCGACGGCGCCTTGAGCTTTTCCCGCGCCTGGCGGGCCGCGGCGATCGCGTCCTCCACCGGATCGTAGGAATCACGGTAGGCGACCACGCCGCCCGGCAGCGCGATCTTGCCACGCGCGTCGCCATCCAGGAATTCGTAGCCCATGCCCATCGGCGAGGACAGCCCGGCGCGGGTGCGGAACTTGCCGCTGGCCTTGTCGATCGCGGTGGCGGTGAAGGGCAGCCAGATCCGGTGCACGTCCTGGTCGATGAAGGAGCCATCGCTGGAAGCGAAGAACTTCTGCTCGTTGACCAGGAACAGCGTGGAGTTGATGAAGTCGGCTCCGGCATTGAGCGCAGCCGCGTTCAGCGACAGCAGCATCTCGACCTTGTCCTTGATCGGCACCGCCATCGCGTTCTTGCGGATCGGGGTCTTCCAGCTCACGTCACCTACGCCGGTGACCGGCGCCAGCTGCACCGGACGGGTCTGGATGCCGGCGTTGGCGCGGGCGATCGCCGCGGCCTGCTCGACCGTGGCCAGCACCGCGGCCGGGGTCTGCTGGTGGGTGGCGGCAAAGCCCCATGCGCCGTTGACGATCACCCGGATGCCGATGCCCGAGGACTCGCTGTTGGTGACGTTCTGGACGTTGGCCTCGCGGGTGATGACCGCCTGGTTGAGGTAGCGGCCGATGCGCACGTCGCAGTAGCTGGCACCGGCGCGCTTGGCGGCGGCGAGCGCGGCCTCGGCCAGCGCCTTGCGGCGGCCCACATCTCCCGGCTCGAGCAGCTGCTCGGCGGCGATCAGCCGGCCATGCGGCAGTACCAGGCCCGCCAGGCCCATTCCAGACAGCGCTAGAAACTCACGACGTTGCACAGCTCACATCCCCCAAGGACGGCCGACGGCACGCAGGCCCCCGACATTGGACAAGTCTTCGACTTTCGGTGGCATCGCGGAGTGGCACAAGTGACTGCGGTCATGGTTGGATGGACATCGATTCCCTGCCGATGTGACATTCCGATGAGCCAGATACGCTGGTCCGAGGCCTGCGACCGCAACCGCGCACCGATCCTGGCGGTGCTGCAGCGCCACCTCGCCGCCCGCCATCGGGTGCTGGAGATCGGCAGCGGCACCGGCCAGCATGCCGAACACTTCGCTGCGGCATTGCCCCACCTGCAATGGCAGGCCAGCGATCATCCCGATCACCTGCCCGGCATCGGCGCCCGGCTCCAGGCCGCCGGCCTGCCCAATACGCCGGCGCCGTGGTCGCTGCAGGCGGAGCTGTCGCCCGCGGCCGGGCTGGGGCCGCTGCCGGACGCACCGCTGGCGTTCGATGCGGTGTTCACTGCCAATACCCTGCACATCATGAGCTGGGCGCACGTGCAGGCGTTGTTCGCCGGGTTGCCTGCCGTGATGGCCGAGGACGCCGTGCTGTGCGTCTACGGTCCGTTCAACGCCCACGGTGCCTACAGCAGCGAGAGCAATCGCCAGTTCGATGCGTGGCTGAAGGCGCGGGACCCGGCCTCGGGCATCCGCGATGCCGAAGCGGTGGATGCCCTGGCGGCCGGGGTGGGCCTGCAGCTGGCCGAGGACGTGGCGATGCCGGCCAACAACCGCCTGCGGGTGTGGCGGCGCGCCGGGTAGATCCGACCGTTGGTCGGCCGCGCTTGGTGCCGGGCCTGCGCTGCGGTTAGGATCAGGAGGGGAGGTTGTTGTGACAACCTGGGGGAGTTTGCATGGCAGTTGCAAGACAGAGGCTGGCCGGCGTGATGCTGGCCATGGGGGCTGGTGTGTTCAATGTGTCGGCGCAATCGCTGCCGGCGGTGCAGGAGTTCTACTTCGACAATGACGTGGCCGCCGCCCCGATGGTGGTGGTGCAGGGCGAGGGCGGGGATCTCGTCGACCAATTGATGAAACACCGCGAGCGCGGCCGCAAGACGCTGGAGGCCACCGTGCAGCTGGCGGGCGTAGCCATCGCGCAGGGCCGCCCTGAGCTGGGACGCAGTCTTTACGAACAGGCCGCCACGACCGCGTCGGCCAGTTCGGTGGTGGGCCGTTCCGTGCGGTGGAACTATGGCTGGGATCTGTTCCGCCTCGGGGAGACCGACGCTGCACTGGCCCAGTGGACAGCGGCCCAGAACACGCTGCGCGGGAACCCCGGGTGGGTGCCGCCCACCTTCGCGCTGGCCCTGTGGACGCTGGGCCGCAAGACCGAAGCCGTGCAGTGGTATGCCGCGGCCGTGCGCACCGAGCCACAGCAGTGGAACGGAACGGACCGCTATGCCGAACTGTTGCCGGGTTGGCGCGACAGCGAACGCAGCACGCTGGCCGAGGTACAGCGGGCGTGGGCAGAGAAGCCGCCCGCCTGGCCGTGATCGGGGCGGGTGAGGCCGCCGTACCCTTCCGTTTCGACCATGGTCGGGGCGGCGGCCACTGCCGGATCGGCTAGGCTGTCGCGATGGCGTTCGATGCATTCGCTCTCATCCTGACCATGCTCGGCCTGGGCATGGCGTTCTCGCGTCTGCGCGCGTTGCCCGACAACACGGCCGATGTGCTCAACCGCATCGTGCTGTATGTCTGCCTGCCGGCGGCGGTGCTGATCTACGTCCCGCGGCTGCATCTGGATATCAGCCTGATCGGGCTGGTCGCCACGCCGTGGTTGTTGATGCTGTGCACGCTGGCCGGGGTCAGCCTGGCCACGCGCGTCTTCGGCTTCGCCCGCGACGTGCATGCGGTGCTGCTGATCTGCGTGGCGCTGTCCAACTCCAGTTTCATCGGCTACCCGATGGTGCGTGCCCTGCTCGGCGATCACGCCCTGCCCTATGCGGTGGTCTATGACCAGTTCGGCACCTTCGTGCTGCTGTCCACGTTCGGCCTGTATGTGATCGCGCGCTACAGCGGCGACACCCCGCCTACCGCCGCGCAGATCCTGCTGCGGATCGCGAAGTTCCCGCCGCTGTGGGCGTTGCTGTTCGCGTTGACCCTGATGCCTGAACAGCCGCCGGGCTGGATCGGCACCGGACTGAAGCAGCTGGCCGATGCGATGCTGCCGCTGGTGATGCTGGCGGTCGGTTTCTCCATCCAGCTGCGCCTGCCACTGGATGAACTCAAGCCCCTGGGCATCGGGTTGCTGCTCAAGCTGCTGGTGATGCCGGCACTGGCGCTGCCGATCTCCTGGGCGTTCGGCCTGCACGGCACAATGCTGCAGGCCAATGTGCTGGAGTCGGCGATGCCGACCATGATCACCGCCGCCGCGCTGGCAATGTCCCATCGCCTGGCCCCGCGCCTGGCCGCTGCACTGGTCGGCTACGGGATCCTGCTGTCACTGGTGACGCTGCCGGCGTGGGTGTGGGTGTTGCAGCGCGGGGCCGGTGTTCAGGGGCCGCCGTGATGCGGCAGCCGACCAACGGTCGGCGCTACGCGTCCGCGCTGACGGTGCGCCCGCGTGCCCACTCGCGCAGCGCGGTGACCTGTTCGGCCATCAGCACCGACAACGGCCGGCTGCCGCGGATCTCCTGCATCAACAGTTCGGTATCCAGCACGCGTGATTCGGCATGCGCGGCGTACAGCCCCGAGACCACCGCCTGTTCGATCTCCGCACCGGAGAAGCCATCCGCCGCGGCCGCCAGCGCGGGCAGCGCGAAGTCGTCGGCATTGAGCTGGCGCTTGCCCAGGTGCAGGCGCAGCAGCTCGACCCGGGTGTTGGCATCGGGCAGATCGACGAAGAAGATTTCGTCGAAACGGCCCTTGCGCAGCAGCTCGGCCGGCAGTTCATGCACCTGGTTGGCCGTGGCGACGATGAACACCGTGCTCTTGCGCTCGGCCAGCCAGGTCAGCAGGTGGCCGAGCACGCGGCGCGACACGCCGCCGTCTTCGCCGCCACTGGCCAGGCCTTTCTCGATCTCATCGATCCACAGCACGCACGGGGCCAGCTGCTCGGCCGAGGCGAGTGCGTCGCGCAGGTTCTTCTCGGTCTCGCCGTGGTACTTGTCGTACAGGCTGCCGAAGTCCAACCGCAGCAGTGGCACGCCGAAACCGGCCGCGGTTGCCTTGGCCAGCATCGATTTGCCGCAGCCCTGCACACCGAGCAGCAGCATGCCCTTGGGCGGGTCCAGGCCGGCCGGGCCCGCGCCGCCGAGGAACACCGGCCGACGCTGGTTGACCCAGCGCTTGAGCCGGTTGGCGCCGGCCACGTCGGCAAAGCGGGTGGTGTCGTATTCGAAGTGCAGGTGGCCGGCCCGGTTGAGCAGCTCGAACTTGAGCCGGGCCAGCTGTGGCAGGTCGTCCTGGCTGAGTGCGCCGTCGGCGAAGATCAGCTGCCGGGCGATCCGCCGCGCGTCGACCAGGCTCAGTCCGCGCAGGTTGTGCAGGATCTTCTGGACCGCCTCGTTGTCCACCTCCACGCGCCGCCCGCCGTTCTCGCGCGCATAGGTTTCAGCTTCCTCGCGCAGCATCTTCAGCAGCGCGTTGAGGTCGGGCAGGCGCGGATTGAAGCGGGTGGCCAGCGCTTCCAGCTCGGCCGGCAGCTCGACCTTGGCCCCGATCAGCACCAGCACATGGGCCTCGCAGTGCCGCCGCTGGATCAGGTCGCGCAGGGCGCGCTGGTGGCTGGCATAGCCCAGGTAGGGGTGGAAATCGAGCAGCAGATAGATGCCGCGCTGCTCGGCCTGGCGGATCATCTGCAGGGCCGAACTGGCATCGGGCGGGCCGACCGGGTCGTCCTCGCGGTCCATGTCGATCCGGCGCAGGCCCTCGGTGATCGACCAGCGGTGCAGGGCACGCCAGACATGCATCAGGGTCTGGCGGAACAGCTCCACCACCCGGCCCTCATCCTGGGTCTCGATGATGATCAGCGGGGTGTTGGCGCGGATCAGCGCGCTCAGGTCCTGTAGTTCGCTCATGCTGGCGGTCAGTCCATTGGAACCACCCACGATAGCAAAGCCGTGGCCGTCGGTTCTGGTTCAGCGCTGCGACTATCTCCGTCACAGGCGCCGGTGTAGGCTGCGGGAACGTTCCCCGGAAGCGAGGCTTGCATGAAGACGATCCTGGTGGCCGGTTCCAAGGGCGGGGTGGGCAAGACCACCGTCGCCACCCACCTGGCGGCGCATTCGGCATTGGAAGGCAAACGTACCGTCCTGGCCGATGCCGATCCACAGGGCTCCAGCACCCGCTGGGCGCAACGCCGCTCGGTCCTGGAAAGCGCCGTGCTGCCGATCGACGTGTACCGCAAAAAGAGCTGGGAACGACTGGTTCCCGAGGGCACCGACGAGGTCATCATCGATGCCCCGGCCGGTGCGATGGCCGACGATATTCCGCATTTCCTTGACGTTGCCGATGCGGTGGTGGTCCCCGTGCTGCCCTCCGCGCTGGACATCGAAGCCATCGTCGGCTTCCTCAACAGCCTGTCCAAGGTTCCCCGCGTACATAACCGCCGCCTGCCGGTCGGGCTGGTGCTCAACCGCACCAAACCCTGGACGCAGACCTCGCAACAGGCGATACAGATGTTGGCCGATTGGCCGTATGAGGTCGTCGCGCAGTTGCGCGACAGCCAAAGCTATGTGGTGATGGTCGGGCTCGGACGGAGTCTGTTCGACTACCGCTCGGCCCAGGTGCGCGAGCACCAGAATGACTGGGAGCCGCTGTTGAAGTGGCTGAAGAAAGCCTGACACGAGAGATCCCATGCGAGAACTGATACTGCTGCGTCACGCCCATGCTGAAACCGCCAGCACCGGCCAGGCCGATCTGGACCGCCCGCTGTCGCCGGTCGGTCTGGCCGAAGCCGAGGCCGCCGGCCGCTGGCTCAAGGAAAACAATCTGCTGCCGGACTGCGTGCTCTGCTCGCCGTCGCGGCGGACCCGCGAAACCCTGGAAGCCGTCCTGGGCATCACCGGCTTCGTCGAGAAGCGGCTGGAGGATGCTGTCTATGAGGCCACCCCCGGCACCCTGATGGGGTTGATCGATGCACGCCGCGATGTGGACCGCCTGCTGGTGGTGGGCCATAACCCCGGCCTGGAACAACTGGTGGCCCTGATGAGCGAGGGCACCAGCAGCGACTACCGGGGCATGCCGCCGGGTGGGATCGCGGTACTGGCCTTCGACCGTGAGGCCGCCATCGAGCCTGGCGTGGCCAGCCTGACCGCCTTCTGGTGGCCGTAAGCAGTGTGGGCAGTCCGCGCGGCGTGGTCCGGGCTGCTGTTGATGGCAGGGGCGGTGCATGCCGCCCCGCCGTCGTCGGTACCGGCTCCGACCAGCCATGCCCTGGCCTTCGATACGGCCAGTTCGCGCTTCGGGTTTGAGATCCGGACGCGGCTGGGACAGCGCATCGAGGGCGTGTTCCCGCGCTTTGAAGGCAACATCGAGGTGCTCTCCGACGGTCGCCACCAGGTGCACCTGCGGATGTTCACCCGTTATGTGGAAATCCCCGGCAAGCCCCGGTACACCGGCTGGATGCGCGGCGAGGAGTTCTTCGACTCGGCCCGCTACCCGGTGGTCGAGTTCGACTCGCTGCCCTACTGGCCCGAGGTGGTGGACAAGGGCGGCAGCATCCAGGGCCGGCTGATCCTGCGCGGGGTCAGCCACCCGGAGACCCTGCGGGTCGAGCCGCCGGCCTGTGCCCGGGCCGGGTATGATTGCGATGTGGTCAGCCGCGGTACCGTCCAACGTGGCCGGTATGGAATGGACAGCTGGCAGCTTGCCCTGAGTGATCGAGTGACCTTTGTATTGCGTGCGCGTCTGAGCGAGGCGCCGAAACCGTGAATCCATTGCTGCGTCTGTTGGTGCTGGCAACGCTGTTGCTGGGCAGCGGCTGTGCCTCGCTGTCCAACGCCGAACGCGAGCGCGCGGCCGGCATCGCCGTGCAGGCGCGCTCGACCGTGGTCGACTGCGACCAGCCGGACCGCTGCGCGCTGGATTCACCGCTGCGCGCGCTCGGTGGCCGCGCCTTTGCCGAATCCCACCCGGGGCAGCCGCGGCATTACGCCACCATCCTGGACGAAGGCGAGATCTCGCTGGTCGCACGGTTGAACCTGATCCGCAGCGCCACCCGCAGCATCGACCTGCAGACCTACATCTTCGACAAGGACGACAGCGCCCGGCTGGTGCTGGACGAACTGCAGGCGGCCGCCCGCCGCGGGGTCAAGGTGCGCGTGCTGATCGACCAGCTCTCGGCGATCTCCGATCTGGAGATTCTCGGCGCCCTGTCCGGTAGCCATGCCAATTTTTCGCTGCGGGTCTACAACCCGACCTTCGGCAAGGCACGCCTGAACTACTTCGACTACGCCGCCAGCGTGGTCTGCTGCTTCCGCCGCTTCAACCAGCGCATGCACAACAAGCTGCTGGTGGTCGACGATGCGTTGGGCGTGGTCGGTGGGCGCAATTACCAGGACGACTATTACGACTGGGACAGTGAATACAATTTCCGCGACCGCGACGTGATCGTGGCCGGCCCGGAAGTGCGTGAGATGGCCGCCAACTTCGATGCCTTCTGGCGCGCGCCGCGCAGCGTGCCGGCCGAGCGCCTCAACGATGTGGGGCGAACCCTGCTCCGCCAGGGCGTACCGGCCATGCCGCCGGCCGACTTCCGGCGCCCGGAGCGGGTCGAGCGGGTCAGCGAAGAAGCCAACGATCCGGACTTCGTGCGGCGTACCTTCGTCGACACCGCTCTGCCGGTAGCCTCGGTGCAGTACGTCGCGGACCTGCCACGCAAACATCGCCGCGAACGCGCCAGCCAGCCGGCCAATGGCCAGCACGTGACCGAACCGCAGCTGGATGCGCTGATTGCCAGCGCGCAGTCCGAGGTGTTGCTGCAGACGCCGTATCTGGTCCTGTCCAAGCCGGCGCAGCAGCTGTTCCGCACCCTGCGCAAGCGCGAGCAGGCGCCGCGCGTGGTGGTCTCGACCAACAGCCTGGCCGCCACCGACAACCCGATCGTCTACGCGCTGTCCTACAAGTACAAACGCCGCAACCTGCGTGAGCTTGGCTTCAACATCTACGAGTTCAAGCCGTTCCCGCTGGATGCGCCGGTGGATTACCGCAATCTGCTGCCCGCACCGCTGGGAACCGAGGAGCCGCCGTCGCAGGGCAAGCGCAGCAGCCTGCTCGGCGGCAGCGCGGCCGGCAGCAATGCGCGCGGCAGCGCCGACAACCGTGCCAGCAGCGGCCCCCGCCGAGGGAGCGCCGATCGAAACAGCGCCAGCGGTCGCCGCCGCAGTACCGATGGCAGCGAAGTCGAGCGCCGCGTGCTGCGTGCCGAAACCCGGCCCTCGTTCCTGGGCACCAAGGCGGTCAACAAGCCGCTGCCGGTCACCCGCAAGGGCGCGCGCATGGGCCTGCATGCCAAGTCGATGGTGGTTGACCGCCGCATCGGCGTGATCGGCACGCACAACTTCGATCCGCGCAGCGAGAACTACAACACCGAAGGCGCGGTGATCATCGATGACCCGGTGTTCGCCGAGGCGCTGGCGCAGAGCATCCTGCGCGACATCCACCCGCAGAACTCCTGGGTGGTCGCGCCGCGTGCCAAGCCGCCGGTGCTGTCCGGCCTGAACTACAGCGTCGGCAAGGCCTCCGAGGCGCTGCCGGTGCTCGATTTCTGGCCGTGGCGCTACGCCACCGATTACGAATTCCAGCCCGGGCCCGCGTGCCCGGATCCGCTCAAGCGGCAGGACCCGGCCTTCCACACGTGCTATGTCGCCGTCGGTGACTTTCCCGAAGTGAATGTCGGGCCGAAGTGGCTGCTGGTGCGCATGCTCACCGCCTTCGGCGCCGGGCTGGTCCCGATCCTGTAAGTCTGCAACCCCACGGAGAAGCTGCATGTCCCAGGTATTCCGCGACGCGGTGTCCATCGAAGCGCTCAACGCGCTCAGCCGCAACACGCTCATCGAGCACCTGGGCATCGCGTTCACCGCCGCCGGCGAGGACTGGATCAGCGCGACCATGCCGGTCGACGAACGCACCCGCCAGCCGTACGGCATCCTCCACGGCGGGGCGTCGGTCGTGCTGGCCGAAACCCTCGGCAGCAGCGCCGGCAACCTGTGCGTGGATACCACCGCGCAGGTCTGCGTCGGGCTGGAGATCAATGCCAACCACATCCGCGCCGTGCGCGCCGGCACGGTGACCGGCACCGCGCGTGCGGTGCATGTCGGGCGCAGCACCCAGGTGTGGGACATCCGCATCGAGGACGAGGCCGGCAAGCTGGTCTGTACCTCGCGGTTGACCCTGGCGGTGGTGCCCGCCGTGCGCCCGGGCTGATCGCGCGCATGGCACGGATGCTGTGTTGCGTGGCCCGCGACAGTGCGCCGGCGCATGTGGGCACGGCCGTTGTGCCGCCGGTGGCCGTTGGCTTGACGGCTTGCGGCGGCTGGCTTGCGCACGCCATCGATTTGTCCGGATTCCGCTGGCAGAGCCTGCGGCGCTCGGGTATCGTTCGCGGATGAATTCCCCCACTCCGGCCTCACGTGGCGGCGTGGCGCGTGTGTGCCGTTACCTGTACCGCGTACCGCTGCTGCTGGTCCACCTGTTGCTGTTCCTGCCGATGCTGCTGATCGCCATGCTGCCGCCGTGGGGGCGTATGCGTGTGGGCGAGCGCACGTTCGAACATGCGGCGGTGAACGCCTGGTCGGCCGGCCTGATGTGGATCTTCGGCTTCCGCCTGCACCGGATCGGCACGCCGCTGCCGGGCGCGGTGCTGTTCGTGGCCAACCATGTCAGCTGGGTCGATATCTCGATGCTGCACAGCCAGCGGATGATGGGCTTCGTGGCCAAGCAGGAGATCGCCGGCTGGCCGGTGGTCGGTTGGCTGGCCGCGCGCGGGCAGACCATTTTCCACCAGCGTGGCAGCACCGAATCGTTGGGCGGCGTGATGCAGGAAATGGTCGTGCGCCTGCGCGAAGGCAAGGCGGTCGGCGTGTTCCCCGAAGGGCGCACCCGCGGTGGCCATGAAGTCGGCCCGTTCCATGCGCGCATCTTCCAGGCCGCCGTCGAGACCCAGGTTCCGATCCAGCCGGTCGCGTTGCGGTATGGCTGGCGCGGTGATGCGCAGACAATTGTCGCGTTCGGCCCGAAAGAGAGCTTCTTCGCCAACTTCCTGCGTGTGCTGGGAGAGCCGGCACGGCGGGCCGAGGTGCACTTCCTCGCGCCCATTGATACCCACGATCTGGAAGGCCGTCGCCGCATCGCAGAAACCTCGCGTGCGCGCATCCTGGCGGCCATGTCCGCCGAGTAGGCGGTGGTGATCCTTCACACGCCAGCGTCGCGGCCGGGAGCAGGCTCGCGCCCATGTTGACCGCTGCCGACTATCACCCCCCGCGTTGGCTGCGCAATCCGCACCTGCAGTCGATGCTCAGTTCCAGCCGGATGCGCATGCAGCGCGGCCTGGTGCTGCTGGCGGCCACCGGCGCACATACCGACGAACTCATTCTCGATGGCGGCGAAGGCGTCCGCCTGCAGGGGTGGCACAGCTATATCCAGGGGCGCCAGCCGATCGGCATGGCGTTGCTGCTGCATGGCTGGGAAGGCAGTGCCGAATCCAGCTACATGCGCATGACTGCCGCGCGGCTGCTGGAGGAGGGCTACGACGTGGTGCGGCTGAACTTCCGCGACCACGGCAACACCCACCACCTCAACCCCGGCATCTTCCACTCCAACCGCATCGATGAAGTGGTGCAGGCCGCCGGCGACATCGCCCGACGCTGGCCCGAGCTGCCCCTGGTCGCGGCCGGTTATTCGCTGGGTGGCAACTTCGTGCTCCGCCTGGCCCTGCGTGCGCCCTCGGCCGGCGTGCCGCTGCGCCGCGTGGCCTCGGTCTGTCCGGTGCTGGACCCGGCGATCACGATGGAGAGCATCGAGAACGGCCCGGCAATGTACGACTGGTACTTCCGGCGTAAATGGGCTGGCTCGCTGCGCCGCAAGCGCGATCTGTTTCCCGAGCTGAGCGACTGGGACGACCGCGTGCTCAAGCTGGACATCCGCGCGCTGACCGCCTGGCTGGTCGAGCACCACACCGAGTTCGGTTCGCTGCAGGCCTACTTCGATGGCTACTCCATCGCGGGTGATCGCCTGGCCGGGTTGCAGGTGCCGGCCGACATCCTGATGGCCCAGGACGATCCGGTGATCCCGTTCGCCACCTTCAACGGCTGGCGTCTGCCGGCCCATGCCCACCTGGAGATTGCCCCGTGGGGCGGCCATTGCGGCTTCCTGGAAAACTGGCGCGGCGATGGCTTCTCCGAGCGCTGGGTAGCCCAGCGGCTGCGGATCGAGGCCAATACCCCCGCCTGATCGGGCGTTCTGGCCGGCCGGCCCCGCTACAATCGGGGTTTGCCCTCGAGTTCGGACCGTCATGCAAGACCAGATTCTCCAAGCCCTGCGCCGCAATGCGGCCGACGACGCGGTACAGCTGGCGCGCGAATGGACCACGGCCGAGCCGGAGCAGCCGCAGGCGCACCGCTGGCTGTCGCTGTCGCTGCAGCAGCAGGGCCAGTTCGATGACGCACTGGCCAGCCTGCAGCAGGCGCTGACGCTGGCGCCGGACAACGCCGACCTGCATCTGCAGCAGGCGGGCCTGCTGCTGGCCCTGCGCCAGTTCGATGCGGCCGGCTCGGCGCTGGACCGCACGGCCGAACTCAATCCCAACGAACTGTCCGCGTACGTGATGCAGGCGCATCTGGCGCTGGCCCGCAACGACGTGGATGAAGCCGATCGACTGACCCGCCTGGCGCTGCGCGTGGACGCCGAGCATCCGGAACTTGCCGCGCTGTCGGGCATGGTCGCGCTGCGCCGTGGCGAGGTGGATCGCGCGCTGGCCCAGCTCTCGGCAGCCAGCCAGGCGCTGCCCGATGACGCCCGTGTGTTGTATGCGCTCGGCTTCGCCTACCTCGGCAAAGACATGTTGGCCTTCGCCGAACAGGCCTTCCGCCGTGTGCTTGCCCTGAATCCGGCGACCACCGCCCTGCAGGGGCTGGTGGCCCAGCTTGCGCTGCGCCAAGGCAACCTGGAAAGCGCGTCGGACATGATGCGCCAGGTGCTGGCGGCGCCCGGTGGCGACACCCCGGCCATGCGCCGTCTGGCCGGGGAGCTCGAACTGCAGGCCGGTCAGCCGTTGCTGGCGCTTGAGCACCTGTTGCCGGTGCTGGCGCAGTGGCCGTCCGATCGCCACACGCTGCAGATGCTGCTGATGGCCTGGCAGCGCCTGGGGCGTGAACAGCAGGCCCGGGAAACGCTGGATGCGACCCTGGCCGATCATCCCGGGGTGCATGACCTGTGGATGGCGCGCCTTACCGTGGAACCCGTGGGTGGCCCGGAAGCGGTGGCCGTGGGCGAACGCTGGCTGCAGGCCATGCCTGAGCACCTGCCGGCACTGGAAACGCGTCTGCGCCTGCACGACATGAACAACGAAGCCGACCAGGCCGAGGCCGTGGCCGAGCGCATCGTCGCGCTGGAGCCGGGCCGGGTGTCTGCTGAAGTGCGCCTGGTCGACGGCCTGCTCACGCGCGAGCCGGCCGCCGCCATTGCGCGCGTGCAGGCGCTGCATGACAACGCACCTGAAGAAGCGAAGGCCGGGCTGCGCGCGTGGCTGGGGTCCGTCCAGGACCGTGCCGGCCAGTACCACGATGCGCTGCGGACGTGGGTGGACCTGCATGCGGCCGAGGCACCCCAGCGCCTGCCGTTGCCGCCGCAGGCCAAAGCCCCGCTGAGCTGGCCGGAGCTGGCGCCGGTGGCTGAGGACAATGCCATCGCCCCGCTGTTCATCTGGGGTGCGCCGGGCTCCGGGGTGGAGCGGGTGGTCGCCGCGATGGCGGCCGCCAGCCCGGTGATGCGCGGTGACCGCTTCGGGCCGACGCCGCCCAACGATCCCTTCCAGCGCTATCACACGCTGCAGGAGCTCTCGACCGGCAAGCTCACGCCCGAGGCGCTGGTGGAGCAGTGGCGCAGCCAGTTGCCGGCCCGGGGCATCGCCGAAGGCGCGGTGATCGACTGGCTGCTGTGGTGGGACAACGCACTGCTGTGGGCGCTGCGCCCGCAGCTGCCGGAAGCACGCCTGGTGATCGTGCTGCGCGATCCGCGCGACATGCTGCTGGAGTGGATCGCCTTCAGCGCCCCGGCGCCGCTCGCGGTGACCTCGGTGCACGAAGCGGCCGAATGGCTGGCGCGTTCGCTGGCCCAGGTCGCCACCCTGCACGAACAGAGCCTGTACCCGCACGCGCTGCTGAAGATCGACGACATCGGCAACGATCCGCAGGCGATGGCCGAGTACCTCGGCGCCCAGTTCGGCATGCGTTTCCCGCCCGCACCCACGCTTGGCCCGGCCCGCATGGCACCGGGCCACTGGCGCGATTACCGCGATGAAATGGGCCCGGCCTTCGCGCTGCTGACCTCGGTCGCCGTGCGCCTGGGCTACCCGGAAGAATGAGGAGACCGGTATGCATCTGAGCAGTGACAGCATCACCAACGGCCAACCGATCGCCGCCACCTTCGCGGCCGGCGATGCCGAGGGCTTCGCGCCCAACCGCAACCCGCAGCTGGCCTGGCACGATGTGCCGGCCGGCACCCGGTCGTTCGCGCTGCTGTGCATCGACCCGGATGTGCCGACCGTGCCGGACACGGTCGGCCGCCAGGATTGCACGGTGCCGCGCGATCAGCCGCGTGCGCACTTCGCGCACTGGGCGATGGCCGATATCCCGGCCGACGTGCGCGCGCTGGCCGCGGGCAGCTGCAGCGATGGCTTCACCGTGGGCGGCAAGACGCAGCCGGCGGGCCCGGCAGGCTGCCGCCAGGGCCTGAACGATTTCACCGGCTGGTTCGCCGGCAATCCGGACATGGCCGGCCAGTACCTGGGCTACGACGGCCCGTACCCGCCGTTCAACGATGAGCGCGTGCACCGCTATTTCTTCCGTGTGTTCGCGCTGGACGTGGCCCAGCTGGTGCTGCCCACGCCGTTCACCGCCGCGGATGTGCTGCATGCGATGCACGGGCACGTGCTGGCCGAAGCCTCGCTGCATGGCACCTACACGTTGAATCCGGCGCTGGCGTGAGGTGATACGTGCCGACCGCAGGTCGGCGCGCCCCGGTAGGTACCGACCGTTGGTCGGTACTGCGCTGTCGGGAGCCGGCCAGCGGCCGGCACTACAGTCGGGAGCCGGCCAGCGGCCGGCACTACGGGATGAAGAAGGGCGGCCCGTGGCCGCCCTTCTGCGTCTTACTTTGTCTCGTTCGCGGACTCGACCACCATGTCCAGCACATAGGCGTTGGACGAGGCATCGGCCGGCGGGTTGGCGATCGTGTAGCGCTTCACGCGCACCACGTTGCGCACGCCGTCTTCGTGAGTGTAGCCCTCGATGACGTCGTAGAAGTTCTGCCACTCGCCCGGCTCGCCCTGCTTGATGCCGTTGGCGTCATAGCGGATCTCGCGGGTCTGCAGGCACTGCTTGTCGCGGATCATCGGGTGTGGGCACGGCTTGGTCTGCGCGGCCACTTCCAGGAACACCGTTTCGCCTTCGCCGCCGTAGCGGGTTTCAGCGGTCGGTTCCGGGGTGAACACCAGCACATCCCCGTTGGCGGTACGCAGGGTCAGCTGGCCGGCATCGCCCAGTTCGGTCTTGAGCGCGCCTTCCAGGCGGCTGCCGACGGCCTGGTCCAGCGCCATCAGGTGCTTGTCCGTGCAGGCCATCATGGTCGAGGCCATCGGCGAGATGGTCAGCGAACCATCGGCCAGCGTGTAGCCGCCGCCCATGCGGTTGCAGGTGTTGCTGATCGCGATGCGGTCATCCTTGAAGTCCAGCGTGACCGGCTTGTCGGCGCGGGCGAACAGCGCATCGATGCGCTTGCCGCCGGCGTCGGTGGCCGAATCCAGGCGCCAATGGCTGCCCTGCAGGCGCTGCACGTCCAGACGGGCCACGGCGGCCTGGTCGGCGGCGGCGGTCGGTGCCGGGGCGAGGTCATCGCGGCCGGCCGGGGCGGTGGAGGGGTTGCTGCAGGCGGCCATGAGGGCCAGCGGCAGGATCAGCATCAGGGTGCGTTTCATGTACATCTCCTTGGGAACCTGGGGAAAAACGCCGGCGCAGCCACAACGGGGTGACGTCGGCGCCGGGCCGTTCAGTTGCCAGCCGGCAACCAGAGCAGCAATGCCGCGCCCAGTGCGATGCGGTAAACCGCGAACGCCGTGAACTTGTGCGACTTGATGTAGCCCAGCAACCACTTCACTACGATGAAGCCGGTGACGACCGCGGCAAGGAAGGCCACGCCCACATCGGTCCAGTTCTCGCTGGCAAGCTTGCCGTCCTTGGCCAGTTCCAGGAAGGCATAGCCGCTGGCGGCGAACATGGTCGGGATGCCGACCAGGAACACGAACTCGGTGGCTTTCGCGCGGCGACTCAGGCCGAACAGCATCGCGATGAAGATCGCCGCCGCCGAACGCGAGGTGCCCGGGAACACACCCGCCACCACCTGCGCCACACCGACCAGGATGGCGACCTTCCAGGTCACCTCATCGCGCTCGGGCAGGCGCGCGGTGTAGGCCTCCACCAGGATCATCCACAGGCCACCGATGATCAGCGCCCAGGCCACCGGCGTGACCGTCTCCGGCAGCTCCCAGCCGGCCAGGCGGACCGGCAGGCCAACCACGGCGGTGACCAGGAAGGCGGTCCCGAGCTTGAGCACGTAATCCCGGTTGGCGCGCTCATGCAGGCCGGTCGCCAGGGACCACAGCCGCTGCCGGAACACCAGCGTGATCGCCAGGATCGCGCCGGCCTGGATGATGATGTTGAAGAAATCCGAGCGTGCTCCCAGCCAGTGCTGGGCGATCAGCAGGTGGCCGGTGCTGGAGATCGGCAGGAATTCGGTGAGGCCTTCAAGAATGCCCAGAAGGAGGGCGGAGAACAGGTCGGACATCGGCGGTACTGGAGCTCGCGGAAGGGAGGAATCGGGCAGCGGCGACAGCGGGACGCTGTGGCCAACGTCGCCTGTCGACGGCCCGTGGGCGTAAAGCATAGAGCATCGCGCATCGCACCAAAGGTGTGCGTGGTGCAGCGTTTGCACTGCTTTGGTGCGTCCGCCCACGCGGCGCGCGGTGCGCCAGGCCAGTGAAATCAAGGATTTGTGAACGCTGAAAAGTTGGCACGGGGTTTGCTGTATCTACCTACGCAATCACCCATCTGAGGTTTCACCGATGTCCGTGGAAAATGTTGAGAAGCTGATCAAGGACAACCAGATCGAGTTCATCGACCTGCGTTTCGTCGATATGCGTGGTATCGAGCAGCACGTCACCTTCCCGGTCAGCATCGTGGAGCCGTCGCTGTTTGAAGAAGGCAAGATGTTCGATGGCAGCTCGATCGCCGGCTGGAAGGGCATCAACGAATCGGACATGGTCCTGCTGCCGGATCCGTCCAGTGCCTACATCGACCCGTTCTACGCCGACCCGACCCTGGTCATCAGCTGCGACATCCTCGATCCGGCCACCATGCAGCCGTACGGCCGCTGCCCGCGCGGCATCGCCAAGCGCGCCGAGGCCTACCTGAAGTCCTCCGGCATCGCCGAGCAGGCCTTCTTCGGTCCGGAGCCGGAGTTCTTCATCTTCGACTCGGTCCGCTTCGCCAACGACATGGGCCACACCTTCTTCAAGATCGATTCCGAAGAAGCCGCGTGGAGCACCGGTGACAAGTACGACGGCGCCAACAGCGGCTACCGTCCCGCCGTGAAGGGCGGCTACTTCCCGGTCCCGCCGACCGATTCGCTGCACGACCTGCGTGCGGAAATGTGCAAGACGCTGGAACAGGTCGGCATCGAAGTGGAAGTGCAGCATCACGAAGTGGCCACCGCCGGCCAGTGCGAAATCGGCACCAAGTTCAGCACCCTGGTGCAGAAGGCCGACGAACTGCTGCGCATGAAGCACGTCATCAAGAACGTCGCCCACCGCAACGGCAAGACCGCCACCTTCATGCCCAAGCCGCTGGTCGGCGACAACGGCAGCGGCATGCACGTGCACCAGTCGCTCTCCAAGGGCGGCACCAACCTGTTTTCCGGTGACGGCTACGGCGGCCTGAGCCAGCTGGCGCTGTGGTACATCGGCGGCATCTTCAAGCACGCCAAGGCGATCAACGCCTTCGCCAACTCCGGCACCAACAGCTACAAGCGCCTGGTGCCGGGCTTCGAAGCCCCGGTGATGCTGGCCTATTCGGCCCGCAACCGCTCCGCCTCGTGCCGCATTCCGTGGGTGTCCAACCCGAAGGCGCGCCGCATCGAAATGCGCTTCCCCGATCCGATCCAGTCCGGCTACCTGACCTTCACCGTGCTGATGATGGCCGGCCTGGACGGCATCAAGAACCAGATCGACCCGGGCGCACCGAGCGACAAGGATCTGTACGACCTGCCGCCGGAAGAGGAGAAGCTGATCCCGCAGGTCTGCTCCTCGCTGGACCAGGCCCTGGAAGCGCTGGACAAGGACCGCGAGTTCCTCAAGGCCGGTGGCGTGATGAGCGACGACTTCATCGACGGCTACATCGCACTGAAGATGCAGGAAGTCACCAAGTTCCGCGCTGCGACCCATCCGCTCGAGTACCAGATGTACTACGCGAACTGAGCAACAGGTGACGATGACGAAGGATATCCCTCCCACCCTTCGTCATCGTCGCCGCCTTTCCGGCTGGGGAGCCGGCAAGGTACGTCGTACAGCGGACCGTTGGTCCGCTACGAAAGGGTAGAGCGGACCGTTGGTCCGCTACGAAAGGGTAGAGCGGACCGTTGGTCCGCTATGAAAGGGTAGAGCGGACCGTTGGTCCGCTTCACCACCAGGGGCAAGAGAGACCGGACGCGTGTCATGGGCCCTTCCTCCCTCCCGCGTCACCGCTGGCGTCGCCCTTCGGGCGTCGGCAACGGCGTGGCCCATGCAACGTTCGGCGCAACGACCGGCGGCCATGTGCAAGTGGCCGCCGGTTGACCTGACATCGGTCCCACGTGGGCCGGTTCCATCCACCATCGGGATATGCGCATGAAACTGATCTCCGCCATCATCCGGCCGTTCAAGCTCGACGAGGTCCGCGAGGCCCTCTCCGACGCTGGCGTGTCGGGCATCACCGTGACCGAAGTCAAAGGCTTCGGGCGCCAGAAGGGCCACACCGAGTTGTATCGCGGCGCGGAGTACGTCGTGGATTTCCTGCCGAAGATCAAGATCGAGACCGTCGTGACCGACGATCGCCTGGAGGCCGTCGTCGAGGCCATCCAGACCGCGGCCGGCACCGGCAAGATCGGCGACGGCAAGATCTTTGTCACCGCGGTCGAACAGGTCGTCCGCATCCGCACCGGCGAAATCGGCGCTGACGCGCTCTAACCCCACTCGGAGCCCACAATGAAGACCTCTTTGTTCACCGGGTGGCAAGCCCGGTTCCATGCCGTGTGCCTGATGATGCTGCTCAGCGCGCTGGCCGTCGGTGCCTTCTCCAGCAGTGCGCACGCCCAGGCCCAGGTCACCCCGGCACCGTCGGAGACGGTCGCGGTCGAGCCGCTGCCGGCCACGCCGGAAGCCACGGCCGCCCCGGTCGCCGAAGCCGCCGCGGCGGCCACGTTCGATCACGGCGATGTCGCCTGGATGCTCACCTCCACCCTGCTGGTGCTGCTGATGGTGGTGCCGGGCCTGGCCCTGTTCTACGGCGGCCTGGTGCGCTCCAAGAACGTGCTGTCCATCCTCAGCCAGATCCTGGTGGTGTTCTCGCTGGTGCTGATGCTGTGGGTGGCCTACGGCTACAGCGCGGTGTTCAGCCAAGGCAACGCCTTCTTCGGCTCGTTCACGCAGTTCGCCTTCCTCAAGGGCTTCGGCCCGGATACCGTGGGCAACACGCCGATCGCCGGCCTGCCGGACTACCTGTTCGTCGCCTTCCAGTCGACCTTCGCCGGCATCACCACCGCGCTGATCGTGGGTGCCTTCGCCGAGCGCATCAAGTTCAAGGCCGTGCTGCTGTTCTCTGCCCTGTGGTTCACCCTGAGCTACATCCCGATGGCGCACATCGTGTGGGGCGGCGGCTATCTGGGTGAGATGGGCGCGATCGACTTCGCCGGTGGCACCGTGGTCCACATCAATGCTGGCGTGGCCGGCCTGGTGGGCGCCTACTTCGTGGGCAAGCGCATCGGCTACGGCCAGACGGCACTGAAGCCGCACAACGTGCCGTTCACCTACATCGGCGCGATGCTGCTTTGGGTGGGCTGGTTCGGCTTCAACGCCGGCTCGGCGGCTGCGGCTGACACCGTCGCCTCGCTGGCCTTCATCAACACCATCCTGGCCACCGCTGCTGCCGTGCTGGGCTGGACCCTGGTCGAAGCGGTCAGCAAGGGCAAGCCGTCCGCGCTGGGCGCTGCCTCCGGCGCCGTCGCCGGCCTGGTCGGCATCACCCCGGCCTGCGGCACCGTTGGCCCGCTGGGTGCGATCGTGATCGGCCTGGTCGCCGGCGTGGTCTGCGTCTGGGGCGTCACCGGTCTCAAGCGCCTGCTCAAGGTCGATGACACCGCCGACGTGTTCGGCGTGCACGGCATCGGCGGCATCGTCGGTGCACTGCTCACCGGTGTGTTCAGCGCGCAATCGCTGGGCGGCACCAAGGCCGATCTGGACATCGGCCACCAGGTCTGGGTGCAGCTGGTCAGCGTCGGCTTCACCATCGTCTGGTGTGCCGTGGCCACCGTGCTGATCCTGCTGGTGGTACGCATGGTGTTCGGCCTGCGCGTCACCGAAGAAGCAGAGCGCACCGGCCTGGACGTCACCTCGCACGGCGAGTCGGCCTACGAGGCCTGAGCTGCGCGATACCGCATTAGAAACGAGAGAGAGATGCTTTACCTTCGCCGGCGGCCTTCGGGTCGCCGGCTTTTTTGTGGGCGCCTGCCGGGCATTACCGCGCTTTGGCAGCTGATCGTGCAATCACGCACAATGCAGGCATGCACGTGACCCGTACTTCCCTCGCACTGCTCGCCCTTCTGCTGCTCGCCGCCTGCGCCAGTACCACCGTCCGCAGCCCGCTCGCCACCTGGGTGCCGTCGCCGAACCACAACGCGCGCGCGCCGGTGGTGATCGTGCTGCACCACACCGATCAGCATTCCGTGCAGGAGAGCCTGGATACGCTGCGTAGTGCCAACAGCGGCGGCAAGGTCAGCTCGCACTACCTGGTCGGCGCCGATGGCCACATTTACCAGCTGGTGGGCGATGACCGCCGCGCCTGGCATGCTGGTCCCGGGCGCTGGGGCACGATCACCGATCTCAACTCGGCCTCGATCGGCATCGAGATCGACAACGACGGCGACACACCGTTCGCACCGGCACAGATCGCGGCCTTGATCCGCCTCCTGGAGGACCTGTGCACCCGCCTGCGCATCCCGCGCAGCCAGATCATCGCGCATGCCGATCTGGCCCCGTCGCGCAAGCAGGATCCCAGCCGCTTCTTCCCGTGGCAGCAACTGGCCGAAGCCGGTTTCGGCGTGTGGCCGCGCGCAGCCGATGGCCCGGCACCGGTCGGCTTCGATCCCTGGATGGCCCTGCAGACGTTCGGTTACCCGATGGACGACCGCGCTGCTGCCGTCGGCGCCTTCCATCGCCGCTTCCGCGGCCGCGATGATCTCCCCGCGGATCTCGATGCCGAAGACGCCCGCATCCTGCACTCGCTGCTGCTGCAACAGGAACGCCGCCCATGAAGTTCACGCCCGTCCTGTCCACACTCAAGCACGCCGCGCTGATGGGCGTCGGGTTGGCGCTGTTGAGCGCGTGCGCGGTCGCGCCGCAGCGCCCGGCATCACCAGCGCCAGCGCCAACCAGCACCTATGCGAAGGCAAACTGGAGCGCATTGCCCGCCGTCGCGGACGCCGATCTGCAAGCCGGCTTCGCGGCCTGGCGCAGTGCCTGCCCGCGCCTGAAGACGGAGGCCAACTGGGCACCTACCTGCGCAGCGGCGGCCAAGGTTGCCACCACGCCGGCCGCCATCCGCCAGTTCCTGCAGGCGAATCTCGACGTCTATGCGCTGCGCGCCGCCAACAACCGGGCTGACGGCCTGATCACCGGCTACTACGAGCCCATCTACGCTGGCAGCCTCACGCGTACCGCCAAGGCATCGGTGCCGGTGTACGGCGTGCCGGGCGACATGGTCAGCGTCCAGCTCGACAGCCTCTACCCCGAACTCAAGGGCAAGCGCCTGCGCGGCCGCGTGGAAGGGCGCGTGCTCAAACCGTATGACGATGCCGCGCGGATCGCCGCGAACGGCGTCAAAGCACCGGTGCTGGCTTGGCTGACCCACCCGATGGACCTGCAGTTCCTGCAGATCCAGGGCTCCGGTCGCGTCCAGCTGGCCGACGGCCGTCAGCTGCGTATCGCCTACGCCGACCAGAACGGCCATCCCTACCGCCCGATCGGCCGCTGGCTGGTGGAGCAGGGTGAGCTGAAGCAGGCCGACGTGAGCATGGCCGCCATCCGCGCCTGGGCCGATGCCCATCCCGCGCGCGTGCCTGAGCTGCTGGCCAGCAACCCCAGCTATGTGTTCTTCACCCGCGGCCCGGACAGCGATGAAGGCCCGCGCGGCTCGTTGAACGTGCCGCTGACCGCCGGCTACAGCGTCGCGGTGGACCGCAACGTCGTGCCGCTGGGCAGTCTGCTGTGGCTGTCCACCACGCGTCCGGACGGCACCGCCCTGGTGCGCCCGGTCGCCGCGCAGGATACCGGTGGTGCCATCACCGGCGAAGTGCGCGCGGACCTGTTCTGGGGCACCGGCGATGCTGCGGGCGAGCTGGCCGGGCACATGAAGCAGAAGGGCACGATCTGGATGCTGTGGCCGAAGGGTGTGGCGTTGCCGAAGGCGCCTGACAAGAGCGAGTGACACCGATGGATGAACTGCAGCGACTCCAGCACTGGTATCGAATGCAGTGCAATGAGGACTGGGAGCATACGTTCGGGGTCACTATCGAGACCCTTGATAACCCCGGCTGGCACGTCAGCATTGATCTCATCGAGACGGAGCTTGAGCAAAAGCCCTTTGCATCGATCAGCCGCGGGGACTCGGAAGATGATGCTGACTGGATCATCTGCACGGTTGAGAAGTCGCAGTTTGTGGCGAGCGGTGGTGCCGGGAACTTGACTGAGTTGCTTGGTGTATTTCTCAGTTGGGCTGAGGCTTAGCACTAGCGATCAATTGCCGGGAGGACTCATGAAAGTCAAACGCATCATCGCCAACATCGCCGCGTCCGACCCCGCCGCCGCGGACAGTTTCTATCGGGACATCCTCGGCCTGGAACTGGTCATGGATCACGTCTGGATCCGCACGTACGCCGGGTCAGCCGACATGAACGTCCAGGTGAGTGTCGCGGCCGAGGGCGGATCCGGTACCGAGGTTCCCGATCTTTCCATCGAGGTGGACGACGTGGACGAAGCGCTCCGACGGGTCCAGGCGGCGAACTTGCCCATCGCGTATGGCCCAGCCAACGAACCATGGGGCGTCCGCAGATTCCATGTCCGGGATCCGTTGGGCCAGCTGGTAAATATCCTGGAGCATGTCTAGGTACAGACTGACCATGCACACAACTTCTCTAGATGTCGCAGACGACGCAACGGCCTGCGCTTTCTTCCGGATTGGACTGGTCTTGGGCGTGCTGGATGAGGAGGCCAGCCGGGAATGGGCGTACGCCCGGATCGAAGCACGCGATACGCCGGCCATCGAGATCATCGAAATCGCCACCGCGTATGACCGCAATGCAGCTCTGGATGCGCTGCAAGCCGTTACGGCCCATGCCGATTGGCCAGCCGCCGGCCGCTGGCTGCTGGAGGACTTGCTGGCGCAGTTCCAGTCCGGTCAGCGCTCGGCGTTGGACACGTGCCGGACTGCCATGCAGGTGGCGCGTGCGACGCAGCTTCCGGAGGATGTCTACTATGCGTTCGATGGTCTCGAAGACGAGTTGGTGCTTTTGGCCAATGGGATCTACGGAACAGTTGCCGGGCTCGAGGCGGACTTGGTAGACGCACTGAAGCAGCACTCCGGCACCGTTTGATTTGACCTGAATCTCTCGGCGATCTACTCCGTTCACAGTCCTCCTACGCTCAACCCACCTTCGTTTTGCACTACATTGGTGCAATGACCACCACGCTCCCGCCTCCCGCCCTCGACGCCCTCGGCACTCCGGTCGCCTGGGCCGACGCCAGCGGCCGTGTGGTGGGCTGCAATCCGGCCTTCGCCCGCTGGCTGGGCGTGAGCGTGCGCCGCCTGCTGGGCCAGCCGCTGGCCTCGCTGGAGGCCCAGGGCGACGCCTTGGCCCACTTCCTGGCCCGCGATGAGCGCGACACCCTGCGCCTGCACCGGCTGGCCCTGGCGCTGCCGGGCGATGCGCCGCGCTTTGCCGAGGGGTGGCTGAGCCGCTGGGACGAAGGCGGCTGGCTGCTGGAGGCGCATCCGGTCGATGAGTTCCCGGGGCTGGACCCCACCCAGGCGCTGCCCAGCGCGCTCAGTGCCGCGCTCAAGGGCTTGGCGCACGAGCTGCGCAATCCGCTGGCGGGATTGAAGGGCGCGGCCCAGCTGCTGGCGCGCCGCAACGCGCAACGCGATCCGGACGAGCGTGAGCTGATCGAGCTGATCGGCTCGGAGATCGAGCGCCTGAACGGCCTGCTCGAGCAGTTGCTGTCACCCGCGCCGGCCGCGCCGCATGCACCGCTCAACATTCATGCCTCGCTGGAACGCGTCCTGCGCCTGGCCGAGAGCGAAGGCGGCTGGGCGGTCCGGATCCAGCGCGATTACGACCCCAGCATTCCCGAGTTTGATGGCGATGCGGACCGGCTCACCCAGGCCGTGTGGAACCTGGTCCGCAATGCGATCCAGGCCGGTGCGGGCACCGTCACCCTGCGCACGCGCGTGGAGCACGGCGTGCGCATCACCGATCAACTGCATCCGCTGGCGCTGCGGCTGGAAATCGCCGATGACGGCCGTGGCGTGCCCGAAGACCTGGCCGAGCATCTGTTCCTGCCGCTGGTCAGCGGCCGCGCCGAAGGCACCGGGCTGGGCCTGGCGTTGGCGCAGCAGGTCGCGCGCGAGCATCGCGGCACCCTGACCTACCGCTCGCGCCCGGGCCATACCGTTTTCACCGTGCTGCTGCCGATCGGGCAGGGCACCCCCGCCGAGGACACTGCCGCCCATGGCTGACCAGGTCGACACCACCGCCCAGCGCGTCTGGGTGGTCGACGATGACCGCGCGGTGCGCTTCGTGCTGTGCACCGCGCTGCGCGAAGCTGGCTACCGTGTCGAAGGGTTCGACGGTGCGGCTGCCGCGCTGGCGATGCTCGCCGAGCAGGCGCCGCCGGATCTGCTGTTCACCGATGTCCGCATGCCCGGCGATGATGGGCTGGTGTTGCTCGACAAGCTCAAGGCAGCGCATCCGCAGCTGCCGGTGATCGTGATGTCGGCCTATACCGATGTGGCGAGCACCGCAGGTGCCTTCCGCGGCGGTGCACAGGAGTTCCTGTCCAAGCCATTCGATCTGGACGATGCGGTCGCCCTGGCGCAGCGCGTCCTGCCGGCCCCGGATGTCACCTTGGCCGAGCCGAGCGAGACAGCCAGCACGACACCGCCCGATCAGCGTCCGCAGCTGGTCGGCGATACGCCGGCGATGCGCGCGTTGTTCCGCGCGATCGGCCGCTTGGCGCAGGCGCCGCTGTCGGTGCTGATCAATGGCGAAACCGGCACCGGCAAGGAGCTGGTCGCGCATGCGCTGCACCACGAGTCGCCGCGGGTGCAGGGGCCGTTCGTCGCCCTCAATACCGCGGCGATTCCGTCCGAACTGCTGGAAAGCGAGTTGTTCGGCCACGAGGCCGGTGCGTTCACCGGTGCGCAGCGTCGCCACATCGGCCGCTTCGAGCAGGCCAATGGCGGCACGTTGTTCCTGGATGAAATCGGCGACATGCCGTTGCCGCTGCAGACACGGCTGCTGCGCGTGCTGGCCGAGGGCGAGTTCTTCCGCGTCGGCGGGCGCGAGTTGATCCGGGTCGATGTGCGTGTGATCGCCGCGACCCATCAGGATCTGGAAACGCTGGTCGCGCAGGGGCGCTTCCGCGCCGATCTGCTGCACCGGCTGGATGTGGTGCGGTTGCGATTGCCACCGCTGCGTGAGCGTCGCGACGATGTCGCGCAACTGGCCGAGACCTTCCTGGCCGCGGCCGCGCGCAAACTGGATACGCCACCCAAGCGGCTGACCGCGGCGGCGCTGCAGGCGCTGCGCGAACACGATTGGCCCGGCAACGTGCGTGAGCTGGAGAACGTGTGCTGGCGCATGGCGGCGCTTGCCGCGGCCGACAGCATCGGCGTGGCCGATGTGGACAGCGCACTGCACCGCGGTGCCGGCGCACCGCGCTCGCGCAGTGCCGGCGATCCGGGGCAGTGGGAAACGTTGCTCTCGGCATGGGCGCGCCAGCGTCTGGCCGAAGGTGCCGAAGGCCTGCACGCGCAGGTGCGCGATCGGGTCGACCAGGCCCTGCTCGAAGCGGCCCTGCAGATCACCCATGGCCGCCGTGCCGAGGCCGCCGCGCGGCTGGGCATGGGCCGCAACACCCTCACCCGCAAGCTCGGCGCCGGCCGCCGTCGCGGCGGATGAACCGCATGTCCACACCGCGTGTGCGCGATGTCCGGGCCGCTTTCATGGCCCGTGGACGAGCACACGGTTAGTTTGCAACCAAGGAGTCTTCCCATGCGCAGTTCCCATGTCGTCCTCGCTGCGGCGATCACGGTCGGTCTGGCCGCCTGCGGCAGCACACCGCCGCCGCGCCCCGTCGCCCCCGTCGTACCGGTGGTCAGCACCGCGCAGATGGCCGAGGCCAACCTGTCGCCGGCCTCGGCCAGTCTGGTCAGTGGTCGCCTGGCGCTGGTGCCGGATGCCCGTGGCGTGCACATCACCGGGGTCATCGGTGGCCTGCAGCCGCTGCAGGTGGCCGGGTTCCACGTGCATGAGCGCGGCGACTGCAGTGCGGTCGACGCGAGCAGCGCTGGCGCGCATTTCAATCCCGCCGGTCAGCCGCACGGCCGCAACAGTGCCGGTGCGCATCACGCCGGTGACATGGACAACCTGCGCGCCGATGCGCAGGGTCGCGTCAACGTCGACATCCGCCTGCCAGCGGTTACGCTTGGCGGCGGCGCAGCCACTGATATCGCCGGGCGTGCACTGATCGTGCACGCCAACGCCGACGATTATCGCAGCCAGCCGGCCGGCAACGCCGGCGCCCGCATTGCCTGCGGCGTCATCCGGGTCGTGCGCTGATCGCGCCCTCCCACGACGTCGTTTCTTCCAACGCTACCCGCAAGGAGATCCACATGCGCCTGATCCACACCACGCTGTTCGCTGCCATCGCCGCGCTCGGCCTGACCGCCTGCAACAAGCCGGCCGACACCACCCCTGAAGCCACCCCGGCCGCCGAAGCCACTGCCGCCCAGCCGACCGCTGAAGCGACCCCCGAGGCACCGCCGGCAATGACCAGCGAAGCCCATGCCAACCACACCGCCAGTGCCGATCTCGCGGCCACCCAGGGCAATGACGTCAAAGGCACCGTGACCTTCAGCGTCGTTGACGGCAAGGTGCACGTGAAAGGCCAGGTCAGCGGCCTGAAGCCGAACAGCGAGCACGGCTTCCACATCCATGAGAAGGGCGACTGCAGCGCGCCGGACGGCGCCAGCGCCGGCGGCCACTTCAACCCGGGCCAGGAAGACCATGGCAGCGTGGCCAGCGAACCGCATCACGGCGGCGACATGCCCAACATCAAGGCCGACGCCCAGGGCAACGCCGTGGTCGACGCCCCGGTGTCGACCAACGTAAACATCGGCAAGGGGGATGGCTTTGACATCATCGGCCGCGGCCTGATCGTCCATGCCGACGCGGATGACTACAAGACCCAGCCGACCGGCAATGCCGGTGCACGCCTGGCCTGTGCGGTGATCAAAGCGGCCCCGTAATCCGGGCCGTGTTTGACGAAAAACGCCGGCGAAAGCCGGCGTTTTTTTTGAACGTTGGTAGAGCCACGCCATGCGTGGCTGCAATGAGCGATATCGATTTTCCCGAGGGAGCCGGCCAGCGGCCGGCACTACCGTCAACGCGCCAGCAGTTCGCGCGCGTCCTGTCCGGCCTCGCAATGCACGAACAGCACCGGCAGGCCATGCGCTTCGAGCACGGCGGCCATCTGCCGCTGGCGGATCAGGTACTGGTCGTAGATGCCCTGCAGGCGATCGCAGTCGCCGGTGCCGTGGTTGTAGTACGCACACCAGCCGGCGGGGTCGAACAGCGCCATACGCACTTCGCCATCAGCGTATCGAAGCAGCGGCTCCGGCGCGGCATCCAGCCACTCTTCCACGTGCGGTGCCATCAGCGCGGTTTCGATCAGCGGCCAAAGAATCGCCAGGCCCTGGTTGTCGTACTGCATCGACATCATCGCGGCGAGATCATTCACCGTGAAATAGCGGGCGTGCTCGATCTGCGCGCCGAAGGCGTTCTGCGCCTGCAGCGCGGTATCGGCCTGCGCCATGCCCTGGGCCAGCAGCACCTCTTCCAGTGCTTCGGCCACGGCCTGGGTCTGGACGACTTCGGTGCCGGTCAGCAGGAACGGGACGACCCGCAGGCCGCCACCGGTCAGGCTGGCATCGGCCTGGAACGGCAACGGCACATCGCCGTCGGCGCCGGCACCAAAGGCCAGCACGCGCGGGCCCTGGTTGCGGCCCGGGGCGCGCATCTGCAGTTCTTCCAGGCGCCGGTGCACCGGCCAGCCCGGGCGCAGGATTTCCGCCGGATCGAAATGGGCGCCGGCGAACACGAAGTCCAGCCCGCTGACGCCGGGCACCAGCTTGGCCAGATCGCGGCCGACGCGCTCGGCCAGTTCACCAGCCTGTTCGGAGGACAGCGCGGCATGGCGCGGGGCGTCGCCGCCGGCCAGTTCCAATGCCAGTACGCCAATGGCATTCATGCCGTGGTCGGGTTTGCTCATGGTTTCACGGTTGGCCCATCACAGGGCGGCAGCTACACTTGGCCCCATTATGCCTGCTCCTTCGTGCAGGCCATGTTGCAGACACCCCTCCCATGCCAGGTATCTCCATGCCCAACGCCCGTCCCGTCGCCATCCTCGGCGGCGTCCGCATTCCGTTCTGTCGCCAGAACACGGCTTATTCGGACGTCGGCAACCTCGGTATGTCGGTGCGCACCCTCGGTGCGCTGGTCGAACGCTTCGGCCTGCACGGCCAGCAGTTGGGCGAAGTGGCGATGGGCGCGGTGATCAAGCACTCCAGCGACTGGAACCTCGGCCGCGAAGCCACGCTGTCCTCGGGCCTGTCTCCGCTGACCCCCGGTATCACCATGCAGCGCGCCTGCGGCACCTCGCTGGATACGATCATCGCGGTGGCCAACAAGATCGCGCTGGGCCAGATCGATTCGGGCATCGGCGGCGGTTCGGACACCACCTCCGATGTGCCGATCGTCTATGGCAAGAAGCTGCGCGCGCGCCTGCTGGCGGCCAACCGCGCCAAGAGCACCGGCGACAAGCTCAAGGCACTGACCCGCGGCTTCAAGCTGAGCGAGCTCAAGCCGGAGTTCCCGGGCGTGGCCGAGCCGCGTACCGGCAAGAGCATGGGCGACCACTGCGAAGACATGGCCAAGGAGTGGAACATCTCCCGCGACTCGCAGGACGAGTGGGCAGTGTCCTCGCACAAGAAGCTGGCCGCCGCCTATGAGCGCGGGTTCTTCACCGATCTGATCGCGCCGTTCCGCGGCGTGGAGCGCGACAACATCCTGCGCGCCGATACCTCGCTGGAAAAGCTGGCCACGCTGAAGCCGGCGTTCGACAAGGTCTCCGGCCGCGGCACGCTGACCGCCGCCAACTCCACCCCGCTCACCGACGGCGCCTCGGCGGTGCTGCTGGCCAGCGAGGAATGGGCGCGCGCGCACGGCCACGAACCGCTGGCCTACCTGCGTGATTCGCAGGTGGCGGCCGTTGATTTCGTGCACGGCGAAGGCCTGTTGATGGCGCCGACCATCGCCGTGCCGGAGATGCTCAAGCGCAACGGCCTGACCCTGCAGGATTTCGACCTCTACGAAATCCACGAAGCGTTCGCCGCCCAGGTGCTGTGCACGCTGCGCGCGTGGGAAAGCGAAGACTACTGCCGCAACCGCCTCGGCCTGGATGCGCCGCTGGGCAAGATCGACCCGGCCAAGATCAATCCGCTGGGTTCCTCGCTGGCCACCGGCCACCCGTTCGCCGCCACCGGCGCCCGCGTGATCGCCACGGCGGCCAAGCAGCTGGCCGAACGCGGCGGTGGTCGCGCGCTGGTCTCGATCTGCACCGCCGGTGGCATGGGCGTGGTGGCGATCGTCGAGCGCTGATCGCCGGCGGCATTGAACGAAGAAGGCCGCCCCGGGGCGGCCTTCTTTTTTTGTATCTGGCGGAGATGTGCACCATTGGGCTCTGGTAGTGCCGGCCGCTGGCCGGCTCCTCCACACCGTCTCAGAGGCCCCGCATTGCCGGCCAGCGGCCGGCACTACCGGGTGCCGCGTCGCCCTTTACGGCAGGCGCGGATTGCCGAACTCGTCGCGTTCCACGTGCAGGCGATCTTCTTCGACGTGCACGCGCCCCTGTTCCACGTGCAGGCGATCCTGCACCGGGGCCGGTTCGCCCATCAGTGATTGCTCTTCGATGGTGGCGCGCTCGGGCACGATCGGATCCAGCGGAGGGGTGGCCGATGCACGGGCCAGCGCCACGCTGTCGTCGCCGCGCTGCTGGCGCAGGGCATTGGCGAAGCACTGCGAGGCCAGTGCGGTCTCGCCGCGATCCAGGAACACCTCGCCCAACGCTTCCCACGCGGCCGGGCCGGCGCCGGCGGCGATCCCGCGGTGCAGGTAATCCTCGGCCAGCGTGTGCTGGCGCTGACGGGCGGCAATGCGGCCCAGCGCCAGCAGCAGTGCGGGGCTGGAGGGCTGCGTGGTCAACCAGCGTTGCAGATTGGCTTGGCGCGTGGCCAGCTTTTCCACCGGCATCTGGCCGTAAAGCGTCACCACCGATTCGTCCCAGCGCGTGTCCAGTGCCTGTTCGAGGTTTAGCAGGGCCGGTTCGTCCCAGTCCAGTGCCACTGCGCGCAGCGCATAGGCGGAGACGACATCGGGATCGCTGCGCAGGGCCTTTGGCGTGGCTTCCCACTGTGCGGCCAGCGCGTTGACGTCACCGGCTTCCAGCAGCGACTGTGCGGCCAGGCGGATTTCCAGCTCGGCCACGGCTGCATCCGGCAGGACCTTCTGCTTGCGCAGTGCGCCCAGCTGGCCATAGGCCTCATGCGCGCGATCGGCACGTGCCAGCGCTTCGGTGCGCAGCCACAGGCCACGCGGCGGCAGCGGCTGGATCGCGGCAACGTCCAGCACGTTGATCGCATCGACCGGGCGTTCCTGCACCAGCAGGCGCTCGGCCAGCAGCAGGGCATGGCTGGTGGCATCTTCGGTGGCCAGGCGCTGCAGGTACTGATTGACCGCAGCATCGTCATCGCGCGCCTGCGCACTGCGCACCGCGGTCACCATGGCGACAGCGCTCACTTCCTTGTCTTCAGCCGCACTGGTCAGCAGTTTTTCCGCACGCTGCCAGTGGCCGTGTTCGTGCGCCTGCAGGCCTTCGGTCAGGCGCGCGCGGCCCTGCTTGCGGCGGTAGCGGCCCCAGGCGCGGAACGGCGAGGCCAGCAGACTCCACAGCAGCCACAGCACCAGCAGCCCGACCAGCACCATCAGGGCGACCTGGGGCACGGTGGAGCGGTAGTCGGTGCCGCCGTAGCGGTAGATCACTTCGCCGAACTGGCGCAGCTGTTCGGTGCCGAGCCACTGTGAGGCGATCACGCCCAAGGCCACGGCCAGGAGCAGGACCACCAGAGATTGAAAGGGCTTCATCGATTATCTCCCGTTACGCATCGAGCGCAGTTGCTGCAGGGTGCTGCCCAGTTCGGGCAGCGATGGACGCAGCTCGCAGGCGCGTAGTTGCTGCAGTTCAGCACGTTGCTCGCGCAGAGCAGGTGAATCCGGCCACAGCCGCGGCAGCCACAGGGCAACGCGGTCCAGCGCCTGGAGATAGCCCGGCTGATCGCCGCGCTCCACCGCTGCCCGCGCCAAGGTCAGTTCCAGCTGCAGCGAATCCCACGCGGCCACGCGGTCGGCTTCGGTCAGCGGGCCCTGCAGGCGGGTGGGGGTGATGGTCACGAACGGCGCCAGCACCTGGTGCCACCAGGGCGTGGCGCCAGCGGTATCGGCGGGGGCGTCGATCTGTTCGGGCAGGGTGGTCAGGGCCTGGGCGAACCGGCCCAACCGTGCCTGGGTCTGCGCGCGCACCCCGGGGCCGAGCGCGTCCACCGCATTGCGCTCCTGCATCAATGCCTGCCGCAGGTTCAGATACTCGTTGCCCTGCACATCGTCCAGCGAGGCGGCCGCCAACGCGTACAGGCGCTTGGCGCCTTCTGCGTCATCGGCATAGGCCAGCCGCTGGCCGGCCTGGCTCAACAACAGTTCGGCTTCTTCCAGCTGCAGTGCCTGCGCGCCGTGGCGGGTGCTGTCGGCCAGCTTGGCCAGGTTCTCTTCAAGCAGCGCATTGCGCTGGCTCAGGCCGAGCATTTCATCGCGCAGCACGCGGTTGGTGGCGGCGGCGTCCTGCACGCGCTGGGAGGTCGAACGCTGGTCGCGGCGCAGTGCTTCCACGCTGTCCAGCAGGCCCTGCACCTGCAGCTGGTCGTTCTCTTCCCGCAGTCGTTCCTGCGCCTGTCGCGATTGCCACTGCGTCCAGCCCCAGGCGCCGCCGCCGGCCAACACGACAAGCGCCGTGATCGGCACGATCCAGCGCAGGGGGCGGCTCGGAGAGGGGGGCGAAACAGGGTCATTCATACGGGCATCCTTGTCGCGCGCGCCGGGCAATCCGCTTGGCTGGCGAGCGACGTGGCGCACAGCATCGCCCGCCGCCCAAGGCCCCTGCAAGACCGCCCCGGTTCCCTGTTCAGGAAGATGCGGGCGGGATGAGCGCGGCGTGTGCAGCCGCAACCAACTGTGCCGGCATCGGCCCGGCGGCGACCCGCACCTGCCCGAAGCCTGCGGCGCGCGCCTGTGCGGCCAGCCGCTCGCTGGCGGCCACCACGGTGGCCGCGCGCAGCGGTGCCTGCAGATCGTCGGGCAACTGCGCCAGCAACAGCGCCAGGGCCTCGCCGCTGCTCAGCGCCAGCACCCAGGGCATGGCCGCACGGCGCAGGCGCTGCAGGGTGCGCGGGGCCAGCGGCAGCGGCTGGCGCGCATAGACGTTGGCGCGCAGCAGTTGGGCACCACGTTGCTCAAGGGTCTGCGCGATCACCCCGCGGCCGCCGGGGGCGGTGACCAGGCCCGCGCGCAGGCCGCGCAGGTCAGCCAATGCCGGCAACGCAAGCAGGCCCTCGCTGTCCATCCGTGCCGGTGCGGCGATGTCCTGCGCGCCCTGGCGGTGCAGCGCCGCCGCCGTGCCGGCGCCCACGGCAAGCCACTGCCCCGGGTGGGGTGCGGCCAGATCCACCAGGCGCGCGGCGGCCTCCACCGCGGCGGGACTGCTGAAGACCACCCGCTCGGCCGCCAGCGCGGCGGTGAGGTCGGCGTGGGCGGCAGTATCGCGCTGGGCCTGCAGCGCCCACGGCGACAGCGCGATGAGGTGGGCACCCGCCGCCTTCGCCGCACGCCGCAGCGGCGCATGCTGGCCGCGCGGGCGCAGCGAGATCAGGGTCCAGGGCGCGACTTTCGTTTCGGTGTTCATTGCGGGCATTATGCGAGCCCTTTGATGTGACGTGATCAGCCAGATGTCCGCAACCGATTCCCTGCCGGCGCAGTTGTCCGCGCTGCAGCATGTCCTGGATGCCATGCCGCCGGTGGCGGCCATGCAGATCCGGGTCCACGACTACCGCGATGGCGTCCTGCACATCCACGCTCCGCTGGCGGCCAACGTCAACGACAAGGGCAATGCCTTCGGTGGCAGCCTGGCCTCGGCCCTGACCCTGTCCGGGTGGGCGCTGGTGACCCTGCGCCTGCGCCTGGCCGGGTTCGATGCGGATGTCTACGTCGCCGACAGCCATATCCGCTACCTCGCCCCGGTCTATGGCGATCTGCACGCACAGGCCCAGGCCGATGCGGAAACCGACTGGGACAGCTTCCTGGCCACCTTCGCCCAGCGCGGCAAGGCCCGCATCAGCCTCACCGCCCGCCAGCCGGGCGAGGGCGACAAGGCCGCGGCGGAACTGAGCGGCCGTTTCGTGGCCTTCGCCAGGCGGTAGGATGGGCGCCTTGCCTATTGGGGAATTCGCATGCGCCGTACGCTTCAGATCCTGCTGATCGCCTTGTTCGCGCTGACCAGCGTGAGCGCACTGGCTGCCGAGCAGAAGACCACCAGGAAGCAGCGCAAGGAACTGGAGGAGACCCAGGTCAAGTACGACGCCACGATGCGCTGGGGCACCGTGGAGGACGCGCTGCCGTACCTGGATCCCGACTATGCCCGTGCCCACCCGATGACCGACCTGGAACTGCGCCGCTTCGAGCAGGTGAAGATCTCCAGCTATCGCGCCGGCGACAACGTGCCGCTGCCCGATGGCCGGGTCGGGCGCAACGCCGAGGTGCGGGTGATCAACAACAACACCCAGTCCGAGCGGACGGTACGGGTCCGGGAGATCTGGCGCTGGGACGCCGAGGGCAAGCGCTGGCTCCAGGCCAACGGCCTGCCGGACCTCTGGCAGGAACGCTGACCCCCGCCCGCACGGGGCTGGACGCCGATTCGCCCGCATGTGCGACAATCGGCGCCCGCTTATCGACCCGTGATCTTAGTGAATTACGAAGAGTTGCTGGCCTTTGCCGGCCGAAACCCGATGTTGTCGATGGCCCTGGTCGGCCTGACCGTGGCCATCATCGTGACCGAAGTCCGCCGCCTGTTCCGCGGCTTCAAGTCGCTCAAGCCGGCCGAACTGACCCAGCTGATGAATGCCGGTGGCGCCATCGTGGTCGATCTGTCTTCGAGCAGCGATTTCGAGAAGGGCCATATCGCGGGCAGCCGCAACGTGCAGCCGGCGCAGTTCGGTCCGGAGCACAAGCTGGTCGCCAAGGCCCAGCAGAGCCCGGTGGTGCTGGTGTGCCGCAGTGGCAATGCCTCCGAGACGGCCGCCAAGGCGCTCAAGAAGGCCGGTTTCACCCAGGTCAACGTGCTCGACGGTGGCATCCCGGCGTGGCAGCAGGCCGAGTTGCCGCTGGTCAAGGGCCGCAACTGATCCCCATCGGATTGCAGCGCACGCCTTGTACGCGGCGCACAGCGCCCCCATCGCAGGGCATGTAACAATCCGTTTTTACAGCATTCATTTTTGGAGCAACAGGAAATGTCCGAAGAGAACACCAACGGCGCTGTCGCGCCGGTCGACGCCGCAACCGGTCCCTCGTTTACCGTCGAGAAGATCTACGTCAAGGACGTTTCGTTCGAATCGCCGAACGCTCCGGCCGTCTTCAATGACGCCGTGCAGCCGGAACTGCAGCTCAACCTGAACCAGCGCGTGCAGCGCCTGGGCGAGAGCGCCTTCGAAGTCGTGCTGGCCGTGACCCTGACCTGCAAGGCCGGCGAGAAGACCGCCTACGTGGCCGAAGTGCAGCAGGCCGGCGTGTTCGGCCTGGTCGGCCTGGACCCGCAGTCGATCGACGTGCTGCTCGGCACCCAGTGCCCGAACATCCTGTTCCCGTACGTGCGTTCGCTGGTGAGCGAGCTGATCCAGGCCGGCGGCTTCCCGCCGTTCTTCCTGCAGCCGATCAACTTCGAAGGCCTGTACGCCGAAACCCTGCGCCAGCGCCAGGAACAGGGCGAAACCTCGCTCGCCGATTCCGAGCCGGCCGGCAACGCCTGATCGGCGCTGCAGTACGGATGAGCAACCACGCAGACAAAATCGCGGTTCTCGGCGCCGGCTCCTGGGGCACCGCCCTGGCGAGCCTGCTCGCGCGGCACGGTCATCCGACCGTGCTGTGGGGGCGCGATGCGGCGATGGTCGAGGCCATCGACCAGCGCCACGAGAACACCCGTTATCTGCCGGGCATTCCGCTGCCCGAGTCGCTGCGCGCGACCACCGATCTGGCTGCTGCCGTCAAGGACGCTGCCTGGATCCTGGTGGTGGTGCCCTCGCACGCCTTCGGTGAAACCGTGCGTGCGCTGGCACCGTTGCGGCCGGCCGATGCCGGCGTGGCCTGGGCGACGAAGGGCTTCGAGCCCGGCTCCGGTCGGTTCCTGCACGAAGTGGCACGTGAGGTCCTCGGGCCGGACGTGCCGCTGGCGGTGGTGACCGGTCCGTCGTTCGCCAAGGAGGTCACCCAGGGCCTGCCGACCGCGATCACCGTGCACGGTGACGCGCCGGACTTCGCCCAGCAGGTGGCCGATGCCATGCACGGTCCGGCGTTCCGCGCCTACACCGGCGATGACATGGTCGGTGCCGAGCTCGGCGGTGCGATGAAGAACGTGCTGGCCGTGGCCACCGGCGTCGCCGATGGCATGCAGCTGGGCCTCAACGCCCGTGCCGGCCTGATCACCCGTGGCCTCAACGAAATGCTGCGGCTGGCCGCGGCGATCGGTGCCAAGCCGGAGACCCTGATGGGGTTGGCCGGGCTGGGCGATCTGGTGCTGACCTGCACCGGCGATCTGTCACGCAACCGTCGCCTGGGCCTGGCCCTGGGTCGCGGCCAGACGTTGACCGATGCGGTCCGTGAGATCGGCCAGGTGGTGGAATCGGTGCAGACCGCCGATGAGGTGATGCGCCAGGCGCGGCGTCACGGCATCGACCTGCCCATCTCCGACCGCGTGCGCGCGGTGCTGCACGGTGAGCAGACGCCGGAAGAAGGATTGCGTGCGCTGTTGGCACGCGAGCAGAAGCCGGAGTATCCGGACACGCTGTTCAAGTGAGGCACGAAAAACCCCGGCAGACGCCGGGGTTTTTTTTGGTTCTTCTTCCATCCGCGTTGCAGGCACGAAGCGCGCTCTGAGTCCCTTCGGGCGCGGCGGTGGATGGGTCGGGCGCTGGGCCACGCCAGAACGAAACAACCCGGCACGTGGCCGGGTTGTTTCGTGGCGTACCGACGAGGGTGTCGCCATGCCAACCGCAAAAAAACCGCGACGGCCGTGCAGGTAGAGCCGACCGTTGGTCGGCTGCTGTAAAAGTGAAGCCCGGCGTGAGCCGGGCTTCATGGCGCAGGGGAGAGAGACCGCGCCATCCAACAACGTACCGCGGTGTTGCGTATCGCGTATTACCAGGTGAAGCGCGGACCGACGAACCATTCCTTGTCGCCGCCCTTGGCCAGCTTCACTTCGCCGGCCAGGCCCCAGTTCTGGTTGAGCTTGGCCTGGGCGCCGACGCGGCCGTAGAACTCGCCGTCCGGGTTGATGCCGTGCTTCTTGCTGTAATCCTCGTAACCGGCCATCACGTAGCCTTCGAAGTTCGGGGTGAACGCGCTGCGCACGCCGACTTCGGTCGAGTAGCCGTTGAAGTCCAGGCCGTGCTTCGGATCGAACTTCTGGTAGGCAACGCGGGCGACCAGATCGGTGGTCGGGGCGATGCCGTAGTTGTAGCCGACACCGACCTTCCACTGGTCCACATCGTTGCTGCCGCGCTTGGTTTCCTGCGCGTTGTAGTCACCGAAGATGTGGAAGTTCGGCGCCACGGCGACCGAGCCCTTCACCGCCCAACCATCAGCGTCGCCGCCCTTGGCATCGGTGTTCACGTAGCCGCCTTCAACATAGTTGTACGACAGACCGTCGGTTGCCGACGCAGCGAACGGCAGTGCAGCCAGCAGACCCAGAGCAAGCAGGGAAGTCTTCATTTTCGGGGACACCTTTGTATTTTTTGGTTTTGTCCGCCAGCAGAGGGGAGGGGAAATCGCTGCTGGCGACAGGTGTGAATTATCCGTTAGTCACCCCAATTAGCCCTGAATATCAAACTGAGCAGTACATAAATACAGGGGCATTCCAGGGAACTTTGCCGACGCGATCTGTAGCCATGACCCCATAGTTCGTGCGGATTGGACAAACTATGGGGGAGCGAGCCTGCACAGACTATGGGGGAGCGAACCCTAGCCTGAACGCGGGCTTGCTACTGCCCTAGGTTTGAGCAAGCTCCACATGGCTGGTCTGGCCGCTGCAGTGGTTTGCTCCATCGAGGCTCCTGATGAGTGGACGCGGCAGCTTCAATCATCGTTAGCAGCTTTCGTAGGCCACTTTGTCGCATAACGCGCTTTAGCGCGTCGCCGCGGTCGTCTTCTGCGCTTGGGTGGGCGACTTGCTTCGGACCGGCTATATGAGCGAACGACCAGTAGGACCACGATCACTACAGAAACCGGAAACGACAAGACGATGCCAGCAACGATGCTCATCTGAGCAAAGGTGCTCAAGTTCTCCATTTGCCTCTGCCTCAATGAGAGTGGTGCAGCCCAAATCAACGAAGGACCATGTTCGGTAGGCTTGGCAGGTGCCGAATTCATTTCGAGCAACCGCTACGCTAAAAAGGCGAGAGCAGGTAGCCTGGTCATTGCAAGGTATTCATTGCGAGTGACTGGAGACCGGACAACAGCTCCAGCCTCATAGCTCAGCCACTGACAATGTTACCGAAGGCAAAGGCGCACAACTGCGGGCGTTATAGCTACATCGTGAAGAAATAGCACACTCAACAGGTCAAACGCGCCACTTTTGCGGGCAGGGTGGCTGCATCGTCACTGAGTTCGTGGCGAAAATCGAACCATTACCAGTGAGCCTGTCGCTCTGACCAGTGATCCTCCCCGGCGGGCGGCGGGCGGCGGGCGGCGGGCGGGGATCCGCGAACCAGCTCAACTTGCACTTGATCTACGTCACTGTTCCTACTGAGCCAAATCTTGTGCACGTCGTCTCTTGGCCGAAAGCGGATATGCGGTCGTCGTGGGTGATTAGGGATCGTTATCATGGCTAGGGTGCTCACGATTCGTCTCTGAGTGGCGTGTAGGAGCTGGTTGGCACACCGGAAATCAGTAAACATACTGGCGAATAACCGGCAGTTGTGCGGATGCGCGTGGCGGGAGGCAAAAATAGACTCGATGTTCCCAAGTGGAGCTCGACATGTCATCTAAGCCGATGGGTATGGCAATAGGGACGGGGGATGTCCGGGGGCGCTCTCGAGAGGCGTTGCGGCTGACCGCGTTGGCATCCGCGTGCTTCATGAGCTACGCAACATTCGCGGCCCCGCCCCCGGACGATGGTTTGGAGCCTTTGCCGACGCTGTCGGGAACGACGCTGCTGACCGCACCGTCAGAGGGGGTTGGCTGTCAAGGCATCCAGACCACCCCCCGCGTGGTATCGCTGTGCGATGGAGCCGCTCACGAGCTACCCGATGCAACAATCCCCGGGACGACCTGGGACGTGGTCCGGGTGGGGTATGGCACCACGGCCACATTCAACGGTTACAACATCGTGGCCGAGATACCGACCGGCGGCGCGGGCTTCTTCAGCCCAATCACCGTGTTCAGTGGGCCAGATGGCGCCTATGCGGTCGCAACCGGCACGTTCACCAACACCACGATCTACATGGCACCCCAATCCCTGGCCAACGCCATCGCGACCACGGGGGGCGTGCTCAACCTGGGGGCGGGGACGGTAGTGGGCCTCAATCCCGCCAACACCTACTCGCCGACCATGACCCTCGCAGCGCTGACGGCGTTCGGAGGCGGTGTGGTCAACGCCAACGGCACGGTGGTCAACCTGCCCACCACGTTGGCCACCGCGTTCCAGATCACCAACTCCGGACCTGGGGGCGGTCTGCCGGGTCAAAGTGCTCTGGGCCAGATCAATGCGTCGAACATGACCGTCACGTTGGGCGATGGAATCGCTGGCACCGGCCGGACCCGTGGAGCGTTGGTCGGGGGCGAGGCCGAGTTGAACCTGACCGACAGCACGATTACCGCAGGCAGCTACTCGCTCGGCATCTACAACTACTTCGCCGGGTCCTACACAGGCGCCATCGCAGGCTCCCGATCAAATGTCCTCCGCAGCTCGATCACGCTCGGCAATGACAGCGTGGGGTGGTGGGGCAATGGCGCACTCGCACCGGCCCGCCTCACCGCCACCGACAGCCAGTTCAAGGTCGGCACCGGAAGCTGGGGCCTGTTCATGGCCACGGGCGCTGTCGGGCGCCTTACGAACACGACGGTTTCAGCGGGCGCGAACAGCTTTGGTGCCCTGATGCATGACGGCACCAGCCTGACCATCGATGGAACCAGTGCTATCACTGCGACCGGAGCAGGGTCTGTCGGCATTCGGAACGACTCTGGAGACGTCGTGTTTGGCCCGGGCACTCCGGACATCACGGGCGGTGATCTCGGCTTGAACGGCATCGCCGCAAGCACCTTCGAACTTCAGTCCGGGAGCACGCTTCGGGTAGGCGTCGGACAAAACGCGGCGACGGCCATCCAGTTGGATGCAAGCACGTTTACTGGTGCCGGGGGTTCGTCATTGGCCGTCTCGGCAAGTGGCTCAACGGGCACCGGCATCTCCCTCACCAATGCTGCTGTCTTCAACCATGCGGGCAGCATCGCCGTCTCCGGTCCCGGCACCGCTCTCTCGGCGAACGGCAGCGGCACGAGCGCAGTGCTGTCGGGTGGAGGGACTGCCAGCGGTGGTGGGGCGGGCGCCCCGGTAATCCAGGTCAGCGATGCAGCAACCCTGGACGCGACCAACGTGGTGGTGAACTCTGCGGCTACTGGTGCTGCCGTGCCTGCGCTGTTGCTCACGGGAGCAGATGCCTCAGTCCGGTTCGCCCGCGGGAGCCTGGGCAATGCCCAAGGCGGCACGGTGACCATAGACGGGACTGGGGCGTTGGTTGATCTAAGCGATACCCAGGTAGGTGGCAGTGGGCAATGGCTGGACGTGGGCCCCGCTGCCGGCGGCTCCGCGGCGGCCGATGGCATCCTGACCATCGCCCGCTCCACGCTGACAGGCTCCGCTCAGACTGCCCTTGGCAGCACGTCCTCAGTCACGCTCATCGACAGCACGTGGTTCCTCACCGGCTCGTCGGTGCTGACCGACCTGGTCAACGACCCCAGCGTGATCGATTTCGCTCCCCCTGTCGGCTCACCCACATTGGCCAGCAGCTACAAGACGCTTACCGTGAACCGCTATGCCGGCGATGGGACGCTGGCGATGAACGCTTGGCTCGCTGCCGATGACTCGCCCTCTGATCGCCTGGTCATCCTCGATGGCACAGGGACGGGGCCGGGCACCATCCAGGTGCGAAACACCGGCGGGGTAGGCGCGCTTACCGCCGCTGACGGCATCTTGTTGGTCCAAGCGATCAACGCGACCACAGCCGCTGACACATTCGCACTTTCGGCCCCGGTCGTGGCCGGGCCGTATGAGTATTTCCTTTACCGCGGAGGTGCCAGTGGCGTCGGCTCGGCCGACAACCAGAACAGCTGGTTCCTGCGGTCGACAATCGACTGCGCCGCCCCCGGTGCTCCGGTCCCGCCGTGCCCGGCACCGCCAGACCCTCCGCCCGTTCCGCCGCCGACACCCCCTATGCCACCGGTGCCACCGACGCCTGCATATCGGCAAGAGGTGTCGCTTGCCGCCGCCTTGCCGGTCATGTCCGCGCTGTATGGCCGGGCGCTGGTGGACACCCTGCACGAGCGCGTCGGTGACCAACACCTGCTGAGGCAGCGCACCGATCTGGACGAAGACCGGACCGGCTTGAATGGCGCATGGGTGAGAGTGCTGGCCCACGACGGCGAGCGGGACGGCGGGAACCAGGGAATCTACGGAAACCGTGGCCCGGGCTTCGATTACCGATTCCAAGCGCTTCAAATCGGGCTGGACTTCTACCGCTCCATCGACTCGGAGGGCAACCGTCAGCACGCAGGTGGCTACCTGGCCTACGGCAAGGGCAAGGGAGACGTTCGCCACAACATCCTGGATCATGACTTCCACGCCGGCAGCGACGAGTTCGATGCCCGCACGATCGGCGCCTACTGGACCGGGTTCAACGCCCGCGGCGGCTACTTGGATGCCGTGGCCCAATACACGTCATATGACCTGCGCGCGCGATCGACACGGTTGCCCGACACCTTCACCAACGGCAATGGCACGGTTCTTTCGTTGGAGGGCGGGTGGCCCTTCGCCCTGGGTTCGGGTGACACCGCGGAAGATCTGACCGGTTGGAGAATCGGACCCCAGGCGCAGGTGATCTGGCAGCGCGTGGACGTCGACGACCTGGTCGATGACATCGCGCGCGTACGCTACAGTGACGGCGATTCCACGGTGGGCAGGTTGGGCATCCGGCTCAACCGCATCGGCAGTGGCCAGGGCCGCAACGGCGGCGCCCGGGCCAGCGATGCGTGGCTTCGCCTGAACGCCTGGCACGAGTTCAACGGATCGCCCAGGACAGAGTTCTCCAGCGCGACAGGGTATGTGCCTTTTACGGCTGATCTCGGCGACAGCTGGGGCGAGGTCGGCCTGGGGGGTACGTGGCAGGTAAGTGATACCGGCTACCTGTTCGCGGACGTGGATTACACGTGGAGCTTCAACGGCGCTGAGACATCTTGGAACAGCAAGGTGGGCATGCGTTGGAACTGGTGACGAAGACGGAGAGCGCATGTCGGGAGTTTGCAGCGCCGCTACCAAGCCCGCGTCGTGTTTGCCGTGGACATCAGGCGGCTCTGGACTTACAGCGATCGTCGCCTGAGGATGTCATACAAGAAGCAGTACCTCACCGCACTGCGCCTCGATGAAAACACCGGCTTTGATCGCACTTTTCTTCTCCATCTGCTTCAGCCTCGCCGGATCCATCGCCCCTTCGCATAAAAGCGCATGTTTATGTGATTGCCGAGATGACCCGCCGCACGTCCCGACTCTCACTCATCTGGCGGCTCCCCGCAGTGACGCAGGGATTAGCAATTGCCCCGCTGTGCAAAAGCGGGCGCTCTAGCTGCTACTTATGAGCGGCGGGGCCTGAGAGCCTGATCGACACGAAGGCCCCAACTTGGGGGCCTTCGTGTCTCAGCGGAAGCCTTCCACGCTTGGGTCGGCGGTGCGCCAAGTACCGACAAGGCTACGGGCAGTCTACTCAACAGCTAGGACACCCAGAGAGCCCCCAAGTCGCTGGGACGGTAGCAGAACACAACGGAGCGACGTCGGTTACTCGGGGAAAACAAGAGTGACCGAAAAGCGCCCTGTCCATCGACTGGCGTACTGCGGACGGTCCACGTTGTAGAACCCGCCTATGCCCAGGCTTACCGGGGTGTGCCCGAAGCGCAGAACCTTGGAAACGGTGGCGCCTAATGGAACGGTCCACGCATCGCCACTGGCGGCTTTCCAGTTGTAATTGGTCTCCGATGTGAAACTGAGCGACCAGCCATCGGGCAGGTTACGGGTAACGAAGGGCTGCACGCTGGTACTGCTGACATCGTCGCGGTCACTATCGCCACCAATCGACCAGATGTGGTTGGCCAGTGCGCCTACCGTCCACGATTTGGTCTTGTGGACGACGATAAACGCTGGTCCCAGTGAGTACTTTCCGGTGCCCAGACTGTTGTGTGAGGCAGTATCGAGCAACGCGGCGGCACCAAAACCGAACTCTGTGCCACCCGCCTCGGCGGCGGTCTTGGGGATGTAATATCCCTGCACGAACAAATCGCCGGTGCCGTGTTTGTCTTCGGGGAACTGGTTCCAGCTCAGCGGCAGTATAGGCCGTAGGATGAATTTGCCGTTCTCCCCAACGAAGGGTATCACTGGCTGGATCTTCAGCTGCTGGTTGTGAAAGTCCCCTCCCGGGCCCACCGAGCCCAGGTAGTTGTACTGGAAGGGTACGGAGATCAATGCCGCGCCGGGATCTGCTAGCTTGCGGGCGATGTCGTCGCTGGACGCTCCTACATCAGGAGCTGCACTCTGCGCGGCAGCTTCGGCGGCTAGGAGCACACAGCCGAGGACCATCAGCTTTGCTATGACGGTCATGAGAGGGTCTCCTGATTGGTGATGGCATAAGAAAGCTCGAGCGCCATAGAATCCGATCCTGGCAATGCTGGAGGGGTAGTTCTGCTATGCTCGCCTCGCTGCAGATGAGCGCAATTACTGCTTGGTGCCGTCCGGCGTCTTGATCACTTCGGGTGTGGTCCAGCGGCCGTCCAGCAACTCCGGCTTGGGACGGTAGTAGCGCATGAACATCACGAACGGTCCCTTGGGCGCGGGCAACCAATTGGCCTGCCTCTCCTTGCCGGGCGAATCCGCCTGGATGTAGATCGTCAGCCCACCGTCAGGATCCTTCTTCAATCCAGCCAGCATCGGCGAGTTGATCAGATAGCGGTTGATCGGATTCTTGACCAGCAGCTGCTGCGGCAGTCCGTACATGGTGACCGACCAGAAGGCATCCACGGGCGGCAGCTGGTCCTTGGCGAAGCGCAGGGTGTAGGCGCCTTTGCTGCCGTCCAGGGGCTGGCCTTCGGAATCCTTGTCCAGGATGGGGTACATCGCCTCTTCGCGGGAGTTCGCACCGATGCCCACCTGGGTCCCGGTCGCACGGGCGACGTAGTCATTTTTCAGGAAGTCCCGGCTACCGAACAGGGCATCGGTCCTGCCGCCCAGCGAGGCGCGCTTGTCATCGATCTGCTTCTGCCCTTCGGCCATGCCCTCCTTGAGCGCGGCCTGCATCGGCGGCGGCAGGCGGTTCGCATCAAAGGGCTTGCCCGGCTCGATACCCAGCGTGGCAAAGCGCTCGCGCAGGGCCGCCTCGCTTGGATGCGGCGGCTGCGCGAACTGCAGCAGGAACGCCAGCTGGTTGAAGAACTCCAGCGACGTCCGATCCTGCGCCGGCGGCGTGGGCGTGATCCATGCGATGGCGGGCGCCGGCGGCGGCGCTGGTGTCCCGGCGAAGGCTGACAACGGCTGCACCTTGTAGCCGGCCTGGATCTTCTTCACGTTCTCCAGGTCTGCTGCGTTGAAGAGCTGGGTGCGGCCAACCACGCTGACCAGGTCGGTCTCCGAGCGGATCACCTTGGTGATGCCCTTGGGCGCTTCCCCCTTCCAGCCCGGCCCGACGATCAGGAAGCTGCCGCCGTCATTGCCAGTCGTGCGGCTGCCGATGTAGTCGAAATTGAAGGTGTAAAGATCCATCAGCTGGAAGACGAAGTATCGATCCTTCGCCATCCTGGGCACGGTGATCACCACCGGCTCTGCCCGCAGATCCAGCATGGCAAAGGAGTAGGGGGTGTCCGAATTCGGCGTCACGAAGGCAGTGTCGTCCGGAGTGAACACGCGGGCGATGTTCAGGATGGCGTTGAACGGCCCCTTGTACTGCGGGTTGGAGGTGTTGACGTTGAACGCATAGACGGTCTTGTACGTGTCCACCATCGGGACACCGTAGACGTAGGCCTCGCGCGCGATGGTCCTGGCCTCTTCCAGCGCAGCAGTGTCTGCCGATGCAGCGGGAGCAGCAGGGGATGCGGCAGGGGCGTGACCTGCCGCGGCGTCGCGGTCCTTCTCATTGCCGGACGATCGCTCGCCGCAGGCGCTGAGCATCATGCCGCTGGCCAGGGCAAGCAGCATCCCGATTCCCGTAGCCGATCGAATTCGATGGTGGTACATGCATCTCTCCTTGAATCAGGGGGTCGGGGTCGGCACCGGCTGCAGGGGAGGCAGGTTCCACTTGCCTTCGATGGCGGCGCGGCTCGGGCCGTAAACACGCCCAACAGCACTGTAAGGACCGGCCGGCGCGGGAAGCCAGTTGCTCTCCTTTTCCTTCCCAGGCGAGACGTGGGCGACGTAGAGGGTCAGTCCGCCATCGGGGTCATATTTGAGCCCGGGGGTCCGGTCGCCGATGGAATACCGCTTCAGTTCATTGGCGTAGAGGAACCGGTCCGGCAAGGTATACAGCGTGACCGACCAGAAGAACTTCGCAGGCGGGATGGCATCCTTGCTGAAGTGGATCACCGAAGGAGTATTGCCGTCGCCTACATACCCGCCATACCACGCTTCCTCGATGGAGTTCCCATATAGTCCCTTCTCGGCGGCAATGGAACGGGTGAGGTAGTCGTCCTTCAGAACCGCGCGCGATCCAAACAGTCCGTTGGACGATAGCGTTGCCTTGGCCTTCTCGGCCATTGCGGCTTTCGCATCGGCTACGCCGGCATCGATCGCCGACAAGCGAGCCTGACTCAGGGACTTGGCGTCGAACGGTCGTCCTGGGCCGATCCCGATTTTCGCGAAACGCTCCATAAGGCCTGCTTCGCTCGGATTCGTCGGTTGTGTGAACTGCAGCAGGAAATTCAGATAGGCGATGAAATCGTGGGAATGGACCTTATCGGCGTCATAAGCGGGGAACTGAATCTCTGGCGGCGCCGAAGGGGCCTGCGTCTTCAGGTAGCTGCTCAAGGGCTGCAGCTTCATCCCTTCCTGGATCTTCTTGACGTTGCCGATGTCGTCGGGTCCGTTCAAGGCGGTGCGTGTGAGCGTCAATACTAGCGAGGTCTCCGAAGGAAAAACCTGCTTGATGCCAGCAGGCGTATCGCCCTGCCAGCCGGGCCCGGCGATCAGGTAGCTGGCGGCGCCGTTGCCGGTGGCGCGCGACCCGATGTAGGCAAAGTTGTAGGTGAACAGATCTACCCACTGCTGAACGTAGTAACGTCCTTCGGGCACCTTGGGCACCGTGACGACCCAAGGTTCAGCCCGCAAATCCAGCCAGGCCCAGGAATAGGGCGTGTCATTATTGGGCGTAACGACATCGTGGTTATCCGGCGTGTAGAGCTGCGAATAGTGCCTGAATTTGCCGAAGCCGCCGATGTATTCGGGCGCATCAGGCGAGGCCACTTGCTTGTAGAGCGTGTTGTAGTTCTCGAGCATCGCAAACGCATAGATGTAGGCATCTTTCGCGATCACGCGCGCCTCTGCCTCGTCCTGTTCGTCTGCCGCGGCCGATCGTGTATCTGGAGCCGTCGTCGGTTCCACTCGATTGGGCTGGCTCTCAGGCCGCTGGCATGCTGGAAGAAACAGGACTGACATCAGCAAGAGGGACGAACCACGAGGCATTGGGCGCATGGAAATGGGCTCGAGTAGGCGGGGTATGGTGATGAAAATTGTTGCTCGCAAGCGCAGCCGATGCTGGCGACACCAGTGCGGCTCTTTCCCGCGAGGCGCATGAGAGGGTGTATCTCCACTCTGTTCTCCCTGCCGCAGGGTTGGCAAGAGCGTATTCACTGTGTTCCGCTCAGTATTTTTACTGGTGCCAAGGGTTAAGCTCGGTGGCCTAGCTGGTCCGAGCTATTTTTCGTCGATCTGATCCACGACGTTCTACCCTTCGGTCCGAAGAAAAACTACCCCGAGAGCCTCGGCTTTACGCACGAGCTCAATAGTCCCGTGCACACCCAGCTCTTGCATCATCGCGTATTTGTGTGATTCGACCGTTCGGACCGAGAGTCCCAATTTATGCGCAATCTGCTTGGCACGAAGCCCGAGCGCTAGAAGCTCGAGCACACGCAGCTGCTTATCTGTCGGGATGTATTGCGTCGTGGATCCATGAATGATGGCCTGCGCGGCAACGCTTGCCGATACATATGTATTTCCGTTCAAGACCTCTTTAATGGCAAAGATCAGTTCCTCTCCGGCGGCGCTCTTGAGCACGAAGCCCCGTGCCCCCGCGCGGATGGCCCCGGCAGCCAGAGACGGCTCATCGTGCATGGTCAGGAACACGAAGGGAACTCTGCAGCCTCGCTCCAGAATCTCTTTCATTGCGTCGATTCCGCTAATGCCGGGCATGCTAATGTCTGCGACCACCACGTCTGGCGGGTCGCGCTCGACCGTCTCGATCAGCTTTTCCCCGTCGGATACCAACACAATTGATTCAAAGGAATTCATCAGCAGCCGCTCGATCCCCTGGGCCACCAAAGTGTGGTCATCTGCCAGCACCACACTTCTACCCCGACAGCGGGGTTTCTCAAGGAGAGCGAGATCCATGCATTTCACTCCTTCGACAATGGTGTTCGGGATTGCATGGATAAATGCCACTTCGAAGGCGCGGCTTATCCTTGCTCAGGAATCTGGATATTGGCTACGGAGCGGGTGAGGGCCTTGTGATTTAATCCATCGGGCGGCAACTTCCAGCCGTGCTCACGGAACAGATGTCTCGTTCTGTGATGCTTGCACGCTTCAGATGTGACAGGCGTGCGCGAATAAGGTGATGTGGCGATGTGGCGATGTGGCGATGTGGCGATGTGGCGCAGAGGTGGCCACTTCCAGCGCCTTCCCCATGGACAGATTGGCCCGCATGAAAGATCAAGGAGACGCCGTCAAGCAGTCCTCGCTGCATTTTGCTGTCCGGCTTCCTGCGGGACTTGCCCCGTCCAGAGCAGCGTTACTATTTCAATGGGGTGGCTTCCCAACAGAAGGCGGCTGGAAAAGTCCCTGACACATGCGAGCCGGTGAAGCGCTTCGCCCCGTCGCCAGCCCTTCCATGTCAGAGCCGTTCGGTCTTCGCTGGCGTAGACCTTGGCCTGCAACACTACTGTTGCTGGTAAACAGTCATACTGAGTTTGCGTCGCGCGACTGAATCCAGAGCCGGATACAGGCATGGGACGACATCTCACTCCCAGGAAATGCAGCTGCGCAATCACTTTAAGTCGACGATGACGACGGACGTCCTTCTATAAGCGGCTTCTGCTTCTGGCCGAAAGCGGACGCGAGGACGCAAGCCATATCTGAAAGTCACTTGGAGCGATAAGGACGCAGAACGCTCGATTCAAGTCGATGCCCCCACACTCGGGCTGAAAAGCGAAGTCACCCGCAATCTCCTTCACTACCTTCGCTCCTCATGGCGTACGTAGGAGAAACATGGACTGATACACGATAGATGCTGATCGAACAATCTGCCGGGTAGTCGCACTGTTCGCCGGCAACGATCGTTGAATCGCTCCATGCACCTGCTGCGGTGTGAGGCCCTCCTTAAGCTGTCGCACGGACTGATGAAAGGCAGCATTCACGCGATGGGGTGGAACGTCCCGATACAGCGTACGTTGCATGCGCAGCTGGGCGGAATAGCGGGCAACCTGACCGGGAAAACATTTGCTGTCGTAGCCACGAATCCCGCAAGTGCGAGCCAACTCCTGCATTGAGGGCAGGAGGCAAGCCGTGTCTGAAATCAACGCCTCGATTGTCTTGGAGAATGCTATCCACGCATCGGGAAGATTTGCGCGTCCAAGTGGGATGTCGACGGAATAGTGAACCCCTGGCAGCAGCGCAGATGCGCACTCTGCTGGTCTGAGCAACATGTCCAGCACAGAGACACACTGTCTCGCTGCCGCCCTGAGAAGGTCCCCCAAGTCTACTCGCCCAATGTTTGGTCGCAATCTCAATGTCGGAACATTGGCGTCGCGCCATACCATGTAGCGAACGAAATCCTCTCTATGCGTCTTGAGTGGCCGGTAACGTTGGTTCTTGGCCTCGCCAACATCGTCCACGGCTTGGACAAACGCTAACAGCCTGGATCTTTCCAGAACCCGAGCGGGGTCATCGGCGGTCCATTGGATTAGCTCTTCGACGCAGTGGTTTGTCCATTTCTCAGCACGGTTTGGAGGATCGAAGCGTGCGCCGACGGTGAGTGAGCCCTTGCATCCTGGACACACTAAGATGTTCACAGCTCTGAACCCAGAACTGCCGCAGTGTGGACAGGTGTTTTCAATTCTCGCTCCGTGCGTGGCACAGTGAGAGTACGCAGCGAAGCGCCAGATCAAACGCGAATATGGAAAATCATCTTCCTGGACGCTATCGACTAGACATCTTGGACACCACGATGCACCCTTGCAAAGCGTCGCTGACTTCCCTGAGACAAGCTCACCGATTCCTAGGAGCGTTCCCCCTAGAAGTGACTGACCGGTTAATCGTTCCAGCGCTTTCGCTCGCCTGCGCACTACAGGACCGGAGCCGGATAGCCTCGAGCAATCGTTGTAAGTGCCTGGCTCAGACCCTGATGCAGCATCGAGAAGAGCGATAAACGATGACCAAGGAACTGCGCACAGGGTCGTTAGTCGCAGGCAGTAGCTACTGAGGGACTCAGTGCCGGAGGTCCCAGCCCCAATGAGCTTTAGGGGTGGAAGCTTCGTCCAGTTTGGAATGTGAACTGTCATGCGCCGGCCGCACCGTCAGCGCTAGGCTCAATGTTCAAGTAGTCGGCTAGTGACGTTGTAGGCTTTGAGCTCGCAAGACGATTGAAATGATCGATGTCTCGCCAGAACGAGCTGTGGTTCTTTGGTGTGCCTGAAGCCGATTTGAGGTGGTCAGAAGTCAGCTTCGAGCATCCAGCTCTGCACCTCAGCTCATTTGCACGTCGGAGATATCTTACAGTTGGGCCGAATATTCCTCCTCCATTCAATGCAACCAGCTCCAGGTTGTCCTGAAGCAGAGTGGGATGGGATAACGGAAAGCCTGCGCCGATTGCCTTTACCAACGTCGCGTAGCCTACTAGGTCCTGCTGCATCTTCAGGTTGTACGGTCGCATGTAGACGATGTCCGAGCGGTTGAAGATTTCCTGAGCATCTTCATAGAGGGGAGAGGCCTCATGCGTACCGAACATGACCGCCGCGCAGCCGATCTCCTCGATGAGGGCCATGATTCCAAGCATGTAGTTGCGAGCACTCTGCGTCCTTGTGACTCGACAGATATTTGCGACTTCGTCGATGACTATGTACTTTAGGCCGCGAACCTTCGCCATTCTTTCAAAGGAGAGTCGGAGCTCTCTCTCCGCTCGACGCGATCGAACGTCTTGCCAGAAATGAGAGGACGCGCGTTCTTCAGCAGACTCGTCAAACCTGTGGGGACTGCCAAGATGGGAGTCAGGCTCTAGCCAACCTATCTCAGGTTCTGTGATCTCCTGATGGAGCCTCAAGGCAAAATCCTTGGGGTTGAACTTGTCGCCTTGGTTCAGGACAGCTCTTACTGAGATCAAGGGGATGCTGCCGATAGGCCAGTGCTTAGGTCGGCCTGCAAGCGATGGCATAAGACGACGTCGCAGCTCACTCTTGCCTGACCACGACGGGGCAACAAGCCATACGAACTCCCCGGGCCTCGCGCGTGCAATGGAGCCAAGCATCTCGCGCTCAGCTGTCACGAACCGTTCGTGTGGAATGAAGGGAAGTGACTCGTTACAGAGCAGATTGACCAACGGAAACTCAATGCTCATCGCGACTACCTTCGGTGACCAGGTCAGGAAGAGCACTGAAGTCAATCTTCAGACCGCCATCCGCTTTGAGCGGCTTTGATTTCCTAAGAGGAGGCGCACTGTTCTCACCCTTCCTTTGCTCTGCATCCAAAGAGCGCTGTCTTGCATTAGCCGCGCTGGTCCTTTCGTAGTTCTGCCTTTGGATGTCTTCCTTCCTAATCACCGTTTCCGGGCGAAGGAACTGATCCCACATTGCCTCGAACAATCGATCTTCAGGCGTGTAGTGGCCGATCTTGGTAACCTCAGAACACCACGCTTTGTAGCGCCTGGCGGTCGTCTGAATCCATACGAATGTTGTATCTTCTGGGTCCCGACGCGCCTCCAGAATCTTCTCAGAGGCTAGGCGGCTACAGAGTTCTGAATTTGTGTAGTTTCTTCCGCAGAAGCGGAATCCGCGCGTTGTCTCATAAGACGTTGACTTAAGCTTCACAGCGGTGCGGAAAAGCAGGTCGTCGTTCAAGACGATGGGGAGGCCTGAGTTAGGTGCCAAGCGGATGAGTTCTTCCATGCGCTCACCAGATCCGCAGTGATCTGCGCCAGGGAGCCGTGGGAGCAGGCCGTACAGGAGCTCATTGATCTCGGACTCGGTGGTCGAGAACTCCATTCGAGCGGTCGAGCGGCTCTTGAACTTTCCGTCGACGCTTCTTCCGGCCTGATCGGGCTTCGTGCTGCCGATCAACCGATGACTCACCATCGCATTGATCTGGCCTTGGATGGTCTCGCACTCAGAGTTATATCGGCTTCCGCCAGTCGGCGCCGTAAGAAATGTTACTCCAGGTATCTGGCAGACCTCACATCGGACGGACTTTAGGTCAGAGCCCCGATCGATCAGTATTGAATGAGGGAGCTTCTGGTGCTTTCGAACATAGTTCCGCAAGAGTATGAGAATTCCATCCCGCCTGGCTGGACCGAAGACAAACGCGTGCGCCATGACGTGTCCAGAAGCTTCGTCGCGTCCGCAATAGAGCAGCGGGCACTGGTCCTCCATGCCTTCTTGTCCTTGGATGAATGTTCTGTGGTCGATCTTTGTCGCATCAACGTGAAGCACGGAATGTACGGCCAGTGCGGATCCCGATCTTACGCGCGCGTCAGAGCGAGGCTTATTTGCCTGATATCGACGCTTTCCGCCAACCGCAAGATCGCGAACCGCTCGGGACGTGTTCTTCACTCGGCTTAGGAGCGCCTTATAACCGGGCGCAACTATGCCGAGCTTTTCACACTGGCCGACGAGCTCTCGATGTAGATCAGACTTGCTCGTCACCAAGCCACCTAGCCAGTGGGACTTGATTGTTTTGTTGAGAACCTCCGTTTGGGTGGACGTGAGGCGGCTTGACCTGTTCCCGGAGTTTGCATATTTGGTAAGCGCTTCTTGCAGCGGATTTCGCCCCTCCGCGCGTGCGGCCCTAACTTTCCTTTCCAGAGCCCGCATGCGGCGAGGCAAGGGCTCTCCACTTGCGATGACTCGGTCGAGCTTCTTGAGTCTTGCAACCGCTTTTTCCACGTCGGTTGAACTGGCGAGTGACATTGGATCGCTCGCGTCCAGATAGAGAGCGTCGATGCCTTTACTGAACTCCACACCGATGGCCAGCGCCTGTTCCGGATTAAGGCTAAGGTAGAAGTTCCGTACGTCTATGAGAGGCACATGTTCTATCGGGCCGAAAAGAAGCTTATCGGCGAGCAGGGCGGCGGCAATTCCGGCATTGAACCAAGCTATCTCTACCATCAACGTTGAGATGCTTTTAGGCCCTGCGGTGAGTCGCTTCTGGACTTCTATGAATCCCTCGCGGCGGGCGAGTGATAGCTCCTCATCCCAGCTCTGATAGATGAACTGCAGGTTCCGGAGGTAGCGGCTGTTGTATGGGGAGGTGGCCCGCACGACGTACGTAATTCCATGCGACTCCGCCCATCGCTCATACGCCAGGTTACGGTAATGGCTGCCATCCCGAATCCACTCATCTGGCTTCTTCTTAACCAGCGAATCAAGCTTGGTGATCGACTTGCACTCGACCACCTCAACATTCGACCTCCGAATCACGAAGAAATCTGCGTGTGCGGTGCTTATGTGGCGTCCTCGTCGTATGCCGTGACACCTGACTTGGCAGACATACGAAATTACGTCGGGGTCCAGCTCAAGCTCTAAGGCATATGTCTGCTCAACTGTGTGGCTTTCGAGCCGGCGTATTGCGCGACACTTCTTGGAACTGAAATCGACAATCACATTGTCTAGTGCATAGGCGCCGACGGTTCGCCCGGCACCATGGCCGTACAGGTCAAACGCGAATGCCCGGTCTTCTAAAGAAAGATCCAAGGTTCTTAGGTGGTTTTGCAGTTCATCTGGCGTCATCTAGGCCTCCCTTGGCTGGGCGAGGGCAATACCTCACCCTCCCGGCCGCGCGGGTACTTGAAAGAAGTACGGGACGGGGGTAGATTCAGCTCAGCGGATCCAAACGCTAGCTGCACACAAGCCCCGGCCTGCAAGCCGGGGTTTGTTGTTTCTACCCTAGTGGTTGAACTCAGCTCATCGCATGGGTGCTCTCCTGTACGGTCGCTGCGGAAATGAGGGCGAGCAGGTTATTGGGTCCTGCTTCTTGAGGCCACGAAGAGCCAGCGGGCGAGGGCTTGTGAAGGGACTACGCGACCTCGACGGCCGGGCATATGCACCACGTCAACGCCTAGGCGGCCTTGGACGGCGGCACGCCTTGCTGCCTCGAGACTGCGGAAGCCCAGGGCCTGCCAAGCATCGGCAATACGTACGTAGAGTCCAAACTCATCCACGATCGTCCCTAGCAGTTCATCCTCGGACTGGGATTGAAGTGCTGCTCTTGGTAGTGAAAGGGTGCTCATGCCACCGAAACATACGGAATCCACGGTCCGTTGCAAGCGATCTGGGTTCGGCAGGCCATTAGGAGCCATAAATGGTTATGGGCTCCATCAAATCAAAGGCTTACGCGTAACAGCCGACGCCTTCGGGATGGCGCCTTTTGTGGCCTTACTTTGCAGATTGCGCGGACAGCTTCCCTGCCGGCGAGAAGTGGTGGGGCCAGTCCATTACGTGTGCTAGGTGTCCACAGAAGCTTGGGCGGCTCAGTCCTATGGATGAGTACTAGCGATTGGCCAGATAGCGAGCTAGCCAACGCTTGCGCTAATAGCGCCCGTCGATCAGGTGCCCGCGATCGTCTTCGTACTCCTCAGCTTCATTGCCGGCAGCCTCAGCCGCTTGCAAAGCGGCTTCCTGTGCTTGTTTATCGGCGTACTCCTGGCGATTCTCGACGAAGGCTTCGCATCCTTCGATGAAGGGCTGAGAGTTGCCGCCACACTCCGACGTGTCAGAGATGTCGTTTGCCTGTGCCCACGCAAAGCCGGCTTCATGACCTGAGCAATCTTGCGTGCAAGTATAGTTGCCGCTGTCTTCTATGGCGTAAGGATCAACACTGCTGAGATCAGCCCCCGTACCTTCACTGTCGGCCCCGTACTCTTCGTATGTCGCTTGCGTTGCATCCTCTGCCGCGGCAGCTGCCACCTCTGCATCAGCTTCGTAATCGTTGTAGTCGCCGTGGCGTCCGCAGGCGGTGAGAAGCACGTAGGTGGCAAGCATTACTTGAAGCCGGCTCACACTTGCTCCCTTGTTCACTTGTGAATGAAAGAAGCCGAAATGGGGGCATTGATCGAGAGCACTTGGCACGAGCTGAGCCAAAGGCGCGCGGTCAACTCGACTTCAACAACAGTGAGAATAGGTTGGATGTCACACCAGCCCCCCGTCAGTTACGGTGAAACTGTTGGGGTAGACAGGCAAGAGTGATGTCGCCACGGGAGCGAGACGAGAGCATGTCTGCTGCACCTCTCATGACTACCTCAGCTCTTCGTATACCTGATGGGCCGACCGCACTCGAGCCAGTGTCTCAGCCCACCTTTCAGGATGTATTGGCGACAGTGCGATTCGCTCAACATCGGTCCAGAGTTCATGAACCGCACGACGGACCATAGAAAGATTTTTTACATAAGACAGTGCAAGAAGTTCAACCTCTGCGTAGCCCTCTTTGACGCAGGCAGAGAGCTTCGAAGCACTTGCCGCGGACTCGCCATCGTCATTGGCAGTCCTCCGCCTAGCTCTGATTAACTGCTCCGGAAGGCCAAAGATGAATGAAAGGTCGGGAACTACCCTCAAGGCAAATATCCGCGAGCATTTACATTTGCCAGCACTACTAGCTCCGATGGCCTGCGAAACTTCCATCTCTACAAATGACCTACCCTCCATCCACATGAGCAACAACTCTTGAAGCCGGGGTATAGCCCACTGCCCTTTTTCTCGGTCTGAGCTAAATCGCGCGTAGTCTCTTTCAAAGAGGCCTTCAAGATTTCCCTTCCTCACTAGCTGCGGGACCAGAGAGGGGTCTTCTGCAAGCCAGTCAAAGACCCATTCGGTCCACTCTCTCACATTGGCGAAATCACCTGGGCAGTTCCTCTGCATACGAGCCTCCAAGCCCCTGATGACAGTGGGCTCAACTCCCGTTGAAGCCGCCAACTTGTCTATCCAGTCTGGATTCTGCTCAGCCCCGAATTCGTCTCGGAACCTAGCTACTACCTCGGAGCTTACGTCCACCCAGTCTTGGCCTCCTTGGGCACTTGCTGAGAAGGCTCCCATCGTTCTTCCAAGGTACTCGCGAACGGCAGATCTAGAAGACTCGCGATCAAAGGAAATCGGGAGTCGTCGAAGCATGTATCGGGCGGTTTCATCCAACTCGTCTGTGGATGCATGCATCCGGTCAAGCACTCGAGCAAGCGGATCCTCAACTGCCAAACACTGGTCGCTTTGAGAGAACACCTCCCTAAGCTGATTCCAGTAACGACTGATAGTGTTGGACTCACCGTCGAAACGCATAACCCTACCAGGGATAACTAGGACGAAGCCAAATGAATTTTCCCCCGCCCGCCCGGCCCTGCCCGCTGCATTCAGCAGCTCATGAGCCTCCAGAGTCCCCATTCGCTCCGAGTCGGCGTCGAATCTCTGATCACTGGATATGATCACGACTTGGCTTGGTAGATTCATCCCTTGTGCTAGGGTTGAGGTCGCTACGACGACATCAACCCCATCGGGCCGCCTGTAAAGTGATTCGTGAAGGGCCCTCTCCTGCGGAAGTAACAGGCCATGATGCGTAAGGGCCCGACTTCTCAGATCGTGTCCGTCGCCAACGTCAGCATACAGAGCACTACGTTCGCCCAGCTCGGTGAGTGCCGCGTCAAAATTTTGCCGCTCAGACTGGTTCAGTGAAATCGTTCGTACTGGGAGCGCATCTGAAACCTTCCTCGCGATACTGGCTGCCCAAAGGATGGTTTGGGTAAAGACCAGCGTCTTCAAGGTCTCGCTTGCAGAACGTGTGGCTGCACCGATGGCAATTTCTGCCGCAACTTCGGTGGAGTTCGGGGTAAGGTACCAGTCCGACGTGCGTGTGCCCGCCGCACCCAGCTTGACATTTCGGTCTAGCAGCGGAACGAGGAGGTAATCACTTATATGGTTGGTCATCCACGTTTGCTGAAGGCCCATAAAGCCGTAGGGTTTAACCTGCAATTGGCGTCTTACTGAGACAGGAGGCGCCGCCGTCCTTCTGGCCCTCGCTGCAGCAGCTAACACAGCCTGGCTCGACGCGACCTCGGCAGCTTGGTAAAGCACGACACCGCGTACCTGCCGAGTGGGCTTCCAGTTCAAATCCAGTGCAAGGCATGGCCTGCTGGTTAGGTTTTCAACCCATGCTGCCACTTGCGAAGCATTGCTGACCATTGCGGACATCAACAGAAGATCTGCAGAAGGAGCCGCAAGCGTGAAGTTCAGTAGACAAACCATTGCATCGATGGATCTCCTGTCACGGCCAACTCCGGCAGAGTGGATGAGGTGGAATTCGTCGAACGTCAGAAGACCAACTTCAGCGAACGCGGCGGGCTCGTATCCGAGGAGTGCCAAGCAACGCTCAGGGGTCATCACTGAAATTTCAGGAAGTCCCTCGTTGACGATGTCTTCAACAGAATCTGAACTCCGTTCCTTCTGAATTTCTCCAGATGGGAAAGCCGCCCCCAAAGAACGGGCGACCTGATCTACCAAAGCAAGCGTGGGCGCAAGGAACACCACCTTCCGATTCGCCAGCAGCGTACTTGCGATCTTTAGCTCAGATAGAGTGGATTTGCCTGCGCCGGTTGGGAAGCTGACTACGGATGAAACTCCATTATCAAGATAACCTCTACTAACTGCCTGTAGATGGTTCTTCCAGAGATAGGGTCTACTACCTGCAATCAACCCCATTTTCTCGCGCCACCTGTCTTCTGGAACTCCTGATGGCGGCTTGATCGATACGAGCGAGGACGCTCGGAGTTCTGTTCCTGCCGCCAAGAGCAAAGATGCCAGATGAAATGGCCCTGGGTAAGTACTTTCAGAGACTACAGGCCGGTTGGAGAGATTGGTCGATTCTGTTTTTCGAATGGATAGCTCGGCCACACGTGAAAAAATCTCATTGCTGCTCCTGACCGGCTCCGGCCTTCCCATCAGCTCGCTCGAAAGAAGTCTGACCCCGTCAAGTATCATGCCGTAGAGAGCAGTGGCACCCAGGCCAATGCTAGGCGAAGGGCTCTCCATCCAACTGCTTGTCGAGTTGCTACCGGTAGCCACTGTCGCAAGATCGCCTCTGATGAGGCGTCGAAGTGCGTCGATGAGCGACGAACTTACACTCCCGGAGCTTTCAGGCGGAGCCATCGTCTTCGTCATTTCCACCGCGTCCGCATGAGACTGCGCAATTAGAAACAGCAGCGAAGAGGAAATGCCCGCCGGTATCGCGTCCAGCCTAAGCTCCCAGCTGGCAGATGCTTCAGCAGAGAGTGCCTCTGCTTGAAAAACCACATGATGCGCGGTCCCTGCGACAAACGCCGCTGACCTCCTGATATCAGACTCTGGGGCCAGAGAAACCAGCGACTCTTGTACGAATGCAAGCCTTCGCATCTCGTCAATTAGGCTGTCGATGCCGTGATCAGCCTCTTCACCACTACGAAGCCTTATTCGTGCGGCAACGATCCTTGTGTAAGCAGCGGTTAGCTCCTTCGCCAAATCCCGGGACTCAAGCCCCTGAAGGCTGGGGGCGGATGCTATTAGATCCAGGGTCTCTCGATCAAACACTCTTCACCCCGGAATCAAGAATGGCGACTACTTTCTCGGCTAGCTCCTGCATCCATCCTCGCAGGTCGGCGACATGAAAGATGTCCCCTCTACGTCGGCTCATGTCGCCTTTGACAACTTCGTCATAGTCCATAAAGAGTGAACTCAGACCTCGCGGCGATGCATGATAGTCTCCAACCGTGATGGATGCCTTGAACACCCTGGCTTCTCTCCAGATGATGCTCTTAACTGCATCGGTGGCGTTTGGATAGCCAGAACTCTTGAGTAGGGAAACCACTTCTGCAGCAATCATGTTCTGACGGGACCCAGACTCCAGTTCGCGAAATTCTGGCCAGACCTCATCACGGATCACATCCCGGGGATTATCTGTCGCCTTGTCCTCGAAGATTACGACATGGCTAATTCCATTCTCACCTGCCTCAACTTGCAGGCCGTCCAGCCCTTTGTGGGCAAGAATCATGTGTGGTGTTCGGATAGCTGAGTTTGCATTGAGGCGATGCGCGCATATCCACGACATGACTTGGAACAACCAGCCATCGCGGTGGTAAGGGTTATCTGCGCTGGCCGTGACGAGTTTAATGGCTTCCGATCTGGCGATACCGTCTGCTTCCACTTGCGGAACTCCGGAGGCCTTTAGGATCTCTGCCAAATGATCCGCTTGACCTAAGGCGACCATGGCAATCTGAACTGCCAAGAGGTCTGCATCCGGGACTGACCACTCATTGCCGTCGCAGAGCGAAGCCACGGTATACGGTCTCGTTTCAATTGCCATCTCCAGCTGCCCCCAATTCAGCTTCCGTGTCTATAGCTTCTTCACAAGACGTATACCACACACTCACAGTGATGCACGCCCTGTAGCAATCTGGTGACTGTGTTACTAGCCTTACAGAGGGGACCCGCCGGATGTCGAAAAAAGTCTTGTGAATCAATCGATTGAATGGAGCGGCCCTTCACGCTTACCCTTTGGGTGCCAAATAGATCGATATTTGGACGGTTCGCAACCATCTAGCACGTCCCGCAATCCTTGGGCGACTTCATCAAACTTCCCAACTCCCAGCATCAGACAGCGACCTCGATTGGGCGGTGGCTATCTGTCATCTGCGCATAGTCTGTGCATTTGCTGCCGGATGCACGAACTATGCGTCAATCGCCTTTAAAATCAATGGCCTATGGAGTCGTGTGCCAAGCTATGTACTCAGCTGTGAGCATAGTCAGTGCATAAATCTCTCCGAAACGTCGCAACTATTGCTCTAGGTGGCGTCCAAACTATGGGGAGATGGCTATCTGCTATGCACGCGCGCACTGCATCGCGACGATGACGGTGCATCGCCGGCGCAGAAAAATGAGAAACGCGCCCGCTATCGGGCGTCTGGGATCAGCGTTCGCCGTCGCGCAGGTAATCGAACAACTCGGCGTCGCCTTTCAGACCGAGCTTCAACATCGCATCGCCTTTCTGGCGGCTGATGGTGCTCACGCTCTTGTGCAGATGGATGGCGATCTCTTTGACCGTCATGCCGCTGCCGAGCAGACGCAGCACTTCCACTTCGCGCGGTGACAGGGGACGGGCTTCGCCTTCCTCGACACTCTCCGTGCCGATTGCGTCAATGCGTTCCTTCAGCGACAGGCTGACGTAGGACATGCCACGCTGCACCGTCTGGATCGCCAGCGGCAGTTCGTCCATCGACGAGGTCTTGTCGACCAGCCCCAGCACGCCGGTAGCGACGACCATGCGCAGGATCGCCAGATTGTTGGACACGCTGAGCATCAGCACCGGCAGCTCGGGAAAACGACGGCGGATCATGGCGATCATCGCGAAGCCATCGGCCTGCGCGCCGCCGGGCATGGAGTAGTCGGTGACCAGGACATCGCACTCGTGGTCGCCCAGTGCGGTCATCAGCTCGGCCACGGTGCTGGCCTCGGCCACCACCTGGCCAACGCCGCTGGATTCGATCACGGCCTTCGTGCCGATCCGTACGACTGGATGGTCATCGGCAATGATAATGCGCAGGGTCATGGACTAGTATTGCCTGTGAGGCAGCCGTCGGGCCGTGCCGGGATGGGAACGTCATTCTACGGAGATCAGGCAGCATGCGTACCCACGTCGTTCGCTGGCTGGTTCTGTTCGTGCTCGCGATGGCGATGGGCATGCAGGCATCCGCTGCTTCATCGCCTCCCTTGCCCGCCCACCAGAGCGAGTGGCTTGACAGGCACCCTACCATCATCCTGGGTATGTACGACAGCGGCTGGCCGCCATTCGAGTCCATGCGCGACGGCACGCCGGTCGGCCTCGGCTACGATTATCTCAGCCTGCTGACCCGGCAGTTGGGGGTGCAGGTGCAGGTGCGGATGTATCGCGACTGGACCGACGTCCTGGAGGCGGCATGTCGGGGCGAAGTCGATGTGGTGATGAACATCACCCTCACCGCTGATCGCACGCGCTGCATGGTCTACACCCGCCCCTATGCCCATGCGCCACTGGCGCTGGTGGGCCGCCCCGGCGAAACCCGGGCATCGTCTGATCCTGACCTGCGCGGCCTGCGCGTGGTCACCGAGCGCGAGTTCGTCACCAGCGACGAAGTGCGCGCGCGCTTTCCCGAAGCCCGGCGCGTGACCGCGGCCAGCACCGCCGCCGCATTGGCCATGGTCGGCAGGGGCGAGGCCGATGTCTACATCGGCAACGCTTATGTGGCCACGACCCTGATCGCCGAGCGACGGCTGACCGATGTCAGCCTGCTGCGCCCCAGCGACCTGCCACCGGAGCGGCTGCATTTCGGTGTGCCCAACGCCAAGCAGCCCTTGGCTGAAGCGCTGGACATGGGCCTGGCCGCGCTCGCCGAGAGCGAGCGCGAGCGCCTGGAACGGCGCTGGCTCCCGACGCCGCGATGGTCGGTGCAGTCGCAGGTGATCCTGGGCAGCGCGGAGCGGCGTGTCCTGGAAACGCCGCTGCGCCTTGCTTTCGCGCCGAACGCGGCACCGCTGGCCTTCATCGACAGTGCCGACCGGCCCAGCGGTGTCTCGGCCGAGTACCTGCGCCTGCTGCGCACGGTGGGGGCGCAGCTCACGCGGGTGCCGGCGCACGACTGGTTCGATGTGCGCGAGCAGCTGCGCCGTGGCGAGGTCGACGCGATCATGGGCATCCCCAACGATTCGAACTACCTGGGCGACGGCTGGGTGTTCAGCCAGCCCTTCATCACCGTTCCCAACGTCGTGGTGACAGCCAGTGGCAGTGCATCGGTGCTGGGCGTGCCCGATCTGGATGGCCGCAGCATCCTGCTGTCCGATCCGGAGCGGTTGCGCGGGTATGTCCTGCAGCAGGCCCCCAATGCGCGCATCGTGCCCGCGCGCAGCGCCGAACTGGCGCTGGCACGGCTGGCCAAGGGAGACGCCGATGCCTACATCGGCAACCTGGCCGTCATCGATCGGATCGTGCGTGATCACTATCCCGCGCAGCTGCAGGTGGCAGCGCCGGCGGGATTCAGCGATCGCCTGTCGTTGGCGGTCAAACGCCAGTATGCGCCGCTGGCCACCACATTCGACCGCCTGCTGTTGAACATGAGCGCGCGCGAGCACGAAGCGATCCGCAGCGACTGGTTGTCGGCCGAGTACCGCAGCGATCTGGACTGGCGCAGGATCGCGCGCTGGGCGGTGCCGCTGGCCCTGGTGCTGCTGACCGCACTGCTCGTCCATGGGTGGGGCCACTGGCGCCTGCGCCGTGAAGTGACGATGCGCCGCCGTGCCGAGCAGCGCCTGGCCGACGTCACCGACAACCTGCCGGCGATCGTCTACCAGGGCCGTCGCGAACGGGATGGCCGGCTGTCGCTGCCGTATATCGCCGGTGACACCGAAGCGCTGTTCGGGCTCACCGCGGCCGAGGCGATGGCCGATGAAAGCGCGCTGATGGCGCGCATCGACGAGCGTGATCGCGCCAGTGTGCGCCAGGCCATGGAAAGCGCCGCGCGTGACTTCGCCCCGTTGGACATGGAATTCCGTACCCGCCCAAGTGGCATGCTGCGCTGGGTACGTTCGCGCGCGCTGCCCTACGACGCCGAGGACGGGGTGCTGCTGTGGAGCGGCTATTGGATCGATGTGACCGATGCGCGCGCCCAGGCCGACGCGCTGGCGCTGGCCAAGGCGGCCGCCGAGCGCGCCACCGCCGCCAAATCCGAATTCCTGGCCACGATGAGCCACGAGATCCGCACGCCGATGTCCGGCGTGCTGGGCATGGTGGAGGTGCTCTCGCATACCTCGCTGGATGGCGAGCAGCGCCGCATCATCAGCGTGATCGAGGACTCGGCGCAGATGCTGCGGCAGATCCTCGATGACCTGCTGGACTACTCCAAGATCGAGGCCGGCGCGCTGTCGCTGCAACCGCATCCGGTCGCGCTGCGCGCATTGCTTGGCAATGTGCAGCAGCTGCTTGCCCCACAGGCGGTGGCCAAGGGACTGGACCTGCAGATCCAGATCGACGACGCGCTCGCGGCCATGCACCTGATCGATGGCATGCGCCTGCGGCAGATCGCATTCAACCTGCTCAGCAATGCCATCAAGTTCACGCGTGCCGGCGAGGTCGGCATCGCGCTGGCGGTGCTCGACGCTGAGGCCGACGGCGCGCAGCGGCTGCGCCTGACCGTTCGCGATACAGGCATCGGCATTTCGCCCGAGCAGCGCGAACGGCTGTTCGCGCCGTTCGTACAGGCCGACGCGGCGACCAGCCGCCAGTACGGTGGCACCGGGCTGGGGCTGAGCATCTGCCAGCGCCTGGTGGCGATGATGCATGGCACGCTGACGCTGCACAGCGTGCCCGGTGAGGGCACGCGCGTGGAGGTGCTGCTGACCGTACCGGTGGTGCCGGTGGACGAACAGCCCGGCGCCGCGGAAGAACACACGCAGGCGGTGCCGTTGCCGGCCGCAGTGCAGCAGCGGCGCATCCTGATCGTGGAGGACCATCCCACCAACCAGGCGCTGATGGGGTGGCGCATGCAACAGCTGGGCCTGCCACACGTGCTGGCCGAGAACGGCGAACAGGCACTGGCGCTGCTGGCGCGTACCCGTTTCGACCTGGTCCTTACCGACTGCCGGATGCCGGTCATGGACGGCTATGCCATGACCCGCCGCATCCGCGAGCAGGAGCGCGACCGCGGCAGCGCCCGGCTGCCGGTGATCGCGCTGACCGCCAGCGCGATGGAGGACGATCTGCAGCGCTGCCGCGAGGCCGGCATGGACGATCTGCTGGCCAAGCCGGTCGCACTGGGCGCCTTGCGCCAGGCACTGGTGCAGTGGCTGCCGGACGGGGATCGCCCGCCGTCCGGCGCGGTGCAGGCATCGGGTACGGATGACGCGCCGCCGGACCGGGCCGCGCTCGTGCGCCGGTTTGGTTCGGAGCACGTGGCTGGCGTGCTGATCGAGAGCCTGTGCACGGCCTCGGCCGAGGATCTGGTGAAGCTGCAGGCAGCCCTGGATGCGCAGGCCGGGCCCGCGCTGGTGAATGTGCTGCACCGGCTGGTGGGGGCCGTGGCAACGCTGGGGGCCGATGCGCTGGCGCTACAGGCGCGCAGCCTGATGGAACGCGTCGACGACGAAGGCGTGGCGGCGCACGCCGAGGCGGTCAGCGCATTCGATGCGGCGTTGCGCGCTTATCTGGTGCAGCTGCAGGCGTCCTGACCGGCGCCCTGCCGATCATCGCTGCTGCTGCAGGTATTCGATCACCTGCCGCCGGCGCTCCGGGTCGGCGGTGGTGTTGACCATGCGGGTGCCCGGCACCACGTGGGTCGGCGAGCGCAGGAACGCATCCAGGGTCTGCTCGTTCCAGGTCAGCCCGGCCTCGCGCATGGCGGTGGAGTACGGGTAGCCGGTGACACTGCCGGCGCGCCGGCCGATCACGCCGTGCAGGTTCGGGCCAAAGCGGTGCACACCCCCGGGGCTGACCGTGTGGCAGCCGGCGCAGATCGCGAACGCGCGCTGCAGATCCTGCTGATGGGCCTGCTCCGGCGTTTGCGGGGTGCGCGAACACGCTGCCAGCAGCAGGCAGGCCAGTAACGCCAATGTCGATCGGAAAGCAGGGGCCATGGCGCAACGGTCAGGTCCAACAGGACGCTCAGGATAGCGAGCGCGGTGGCGCCTGCCGCATCCGATGACCTGCGACCGGTGGTCGCAGGCCGGGCCGGTCACATCCCCGAGTAGTTCGGGCCGCCGCCGCCCTGCGGGGTCACCCAGACGATGTTCTGGGTCGGGTCCTTGATGTCGCAGGTCTTGCAGTGCACGCAGTTCTGCGCGTTGATCTGCAACTGCTCATGACCATCGCTGCCGACGAACTCGTACACGCCCGCCGGGCAGTAACGTGCTTCCGGTCCGGCGTATTCGCTCAGGTTGATCCGCACCGGCACGCTGGCGTCCTTGAGCGTCAGGTGGCTGGGCTGGTCTTCGGCGTGGTTGGTGCTGCTCAGGAACACCGAGCTGAGGCGGTCGAAGGTGAGCACGCCATCGGGCTTGGGATAAGTGATCTTCGCGTGCTTCGACGCCGGCTCCAGGCACGCGTGGTCCGGCGTGCTGTGGCGCAGCGTCCACGGCGGGTTGCGGATGCCCAGCTTGGGCAGCAGCCACTGCTCGATGCCGGTCATCAGCGTGGCCACGGTCTGGCCCTTCTTGAACCACTGTTTGAAGTTCTTGGCCTGCTGCAGCTCGGCATGCAGCCAGCTGCTCTCGAACGCCTGCGGATAGGCGCTCAACTCGTCGTGCTGGCGATCAGCGGCGAGCGCATCGAAGGCCGCATCGGCGGCGAGCATGCCGGTCTTGATCGCGGCGTGGCTGCCCTTGATCCGGCTGACGTTGAGGTAGCCGGCCTCGCAGCCGACCAGCGCGCCACCGGGGAACACCGTCTTGGGCAGCGACATCAGGCCGCCGGCGGTGATCGCGCGCGCGCCGTAGCCGATGCGCTTGCCCCCTTCCAGGTGCTTGCGGATGTCCGGGTGCGTCTTGAAGCGCTGGAACTCTTCGAACGGGCTCAGCCACGGATTCCTGTAGTCCAGGCCGACCACATAGCCGATCGACACCTTGCCACCCTCGGCGTGGTACAGGAACGCGCCACCGTAGGTGGCGTTGTCCAGCGGCCAGCCGGCGGCGTGCACCACCAGGCCCGGTTCGTGCTTGGCCGGATCGATCTGCCACAGTTCCTTGATGCCGATGCCGTAGGCCTGCGGATCCTTGCCGGCATCGAGCTGGAAGCGGGCGATCAGCTGGCGGCCGAGATGGCCGCGCGAGCCTTCGGCGAAGATCGTGTACTTGGCGTGCAGCGCCATGCCGCGCTCGAACGCCGGGCCGGGCTGACCGTTCTTCTCGATGCCCATGTCGCCGGTGGCCACGCCGATCACCGCGCCGTCGTCGCTGTACAGCACTTCCGCTGCCGGGAAGCCGGGGAAGATCGCCACCTCCAGCGCTTCGGCCTGCTGCGCCAGCCAGCGGGTGACCTCGCCCAGGCTGACGATGTAGTTGCCTTCGTTGTGGAAGCACTCCGGCAGCAACGCGTTGGGCGTGCTGCGCGCGCCGGTTTCGTTGAGGAACAGGAATTCGTCGCGGGTGACCTTCTGCTTCAGCGGTGCGCCGCGCTCGGCCCAGTCCGGGAACAGTTCGGTCAACGCGCGTGGGTCCATCACCGCGCCGGACAGGATGTGCGCGCCGGGTTCGGAGCCCTTCTCCAGGATGCAGACCGACAGCTCGCGGCCAGCCTCGATGGCGCGCTGGCGCAGCCGGATCGCCGTGGCCAGGCCAGCAGGGCCGCCACCGACGATCACCACATCGAATTCCATCACTTCACGCGGGGGCAGGACGTTGATTTCTTCGCTCATGGGGCTGCGTAACTCTTGGGTAGTGCCGCGGGTTGAACGGCGGCGGTTGCCTGGGAATCGCGCGTGTCACACCACGGCGAAACGGTGGATCAGTGCGCCAGAGTACCGGCACGGCGCATGTAAGCCTAGATCGCCGACGATGAGAGCGGTGTCGGCGCGTGTTGGCTACCGGGGATGCTGCGGCGCAGCAACCACGCTGCGGCGCCGTCCCTTGGCCGCTTCCTGCACAACGACCACAATGGGGGCCTGTTCCACCGCCACCTGCCGGGATGCCATGTCACTCAATCCGTTCGATCTGTTCGATATCCGTTCGCTGCTGAGCGAGGAGGAGCGCGCGGTGCAGGCGACAGTGGCGCGCTTCACTGATACCCGGGTGCTGCCGATCATCGGTGATGCATTTGATGAAGGCCGCTTTCCGGACGAACTGATCCCCGAGATCGCTGCACTGGGTCTGCTCGGCTCCAGCCTGCCCGAGCAGTACGGCGGCGGCGGACTGAACGCGGTGAGTTACGGCTTGATCTGCCAGGAACTGGAGCGTGGCGATTCGGGCCTGCGCAGTTTCGTCTCGGTGCAGAGCTCGCTGTGCATGTACCCGATCTACGCCTACGGCAGCGAAGAACAGCGCCTGCGCTGGTTGCCGGACATGGCCACCGGCAAGGTGATCGGTTGCTTCGGCCTGACCGAGGCGCATGGCGGCTCCGATCCGGCGGCGATGAAGACCCGCGCGGTGCGCGATGGCAGTGACTGGCTGATCAACGGCAGCAAGATGTGGATCACCAGCGGGCCGGTGGCGGACATCGCCATCGTCTGGGCACACACCGAAGACGGCATCCAGGGCTTCGTGCTCGAGAAGGGCATGGCCGGCTACAGCACGCAGGAGATCAAGCACAAGATGAGCCTGCGTGCCTCGCTCACCGGCGCGCTGTTCTTCGACAATGTGCGCGTGCCCGACCGTAACCGCCTGCCCAACGTGCAGGGCCTCAAAGGCCCGCTGGGCTGTTTGAACCAGGCGCGTTATGGCATCAGCTGGGGCCCGATCGGTGCCGCGGTGGCCTGCCTGGATGAAGCGCTGGCTTACACCAAGCAGCGCGTGCTGTTTGGCCGGCCGGTAGCGGCCACGCAGAGTGCGCAGATCAAGCTGGCCGACATGGCGCGGCGGATCACCACCGCGCAGCTGCTGGCCTTGCAGCTGGGGCGCCTGAAGGACGCCGGGCAGCTGCAGCCGCAGCAGGTGAGCCTGGCCAAGTGGAACAACTGCCGCATGGCCATCGACATCGCGCGCGAGTGCCGCGACCTGCTCGGTGGCGCGGGCATCACCACCGAGCATGTGGCGATCCGGCATGCACTCAATCTGGAATCGGTGATCACCTACGAGGGCACCGAGACCGTGCACCAGCTGGTGATCGGGCGCGAGCTGACCGGGATCAATGCGTTCTGAGGTCACCTGACCAACGGTCAGGTGCTACACCAACGGTCAGGTGCTACACCAACGGTCAGGTGCTACGCGGCCGGCAGGTGCCTGTGTCACCGGTAGGTGCCGACCGGTGGTCGGCACGGCATCTTATTCCCCGCCGGCAAACCCGTTCTGGCGCCACGCCTCGTACATCACCACCGCGACCGTGTTGGACAGATTGAGGCTGCGGTTGCCCGGCTGCATCGGCAGGCGCAGGCGGCGGCCGTGGGGCAGGCTGTCGAGCAGGTCCTGGGGCAGGCCGCGGGTTTCCGGGCCGAACAGGAAGGCATCGCCATCTTCAAAGTGCTGGGTGTCGTAACGCACGCTGCCGCGGGTACTCAGCGCGAACAGGCGCTTGGGCGCAATCACCTGCAGGGCGGTCTCAAGATCTGGATGGACCTGCAGTCGGGCGTATTCGTGATAGTCCAGGCCGGCGCGCTTGAGCTGCTTGTCGCTCAGGTCGAAACCGAGCGGCTCGATCAGGTGCAGCCGCGCGCCGGTGTTGGCGCAGAGGCGAATCACATTGCCGGTGTTCGGCGGGATTTCGGGTTGGAACAGAACGACATGGAACGTGGGCGTGGCAGTCATCGGCGAAGTGTACGCCGTGGCTGCGGGGGACCGCAGCTACCGCTTACTGGCGGATCAGGGTCGAGGCGGCGGCAGCGGCGGTTTCCAGGGCAAGGGCCTGCAGATCGGCAGCCGACGGACGCACCTGCAGGGTCGGCAGGTTGATGATCACTTCGTTGGCGACGGCGGTGGCGGCAGCGGTGAAGGTGGCGACGTAGCCGCGGTCACGGGTCTGCTCGGCAGCCAGGGCCTGGCGCTGTTCGGCGGTCGGGCGCACTTCAACGGCGGCCAGCGTGGTGACGTGGCGGTTGGCGGCCAGTTCGGCGCGGTAATCGGCGATCAGGCCGGCAGTCGGGCGCACTTCCACCACGGCCAGGGTCGGGACGCTGCTGGTGCGCTCAACCTCGGCCTGGGCGATCTGGTCGGCCGACGGGCGGACCTGCACGGTGTCCAGGGTGACGATGGCGGGAGCGGCCTGCACCGACGAAGCAAATGCGGAGCCGGCGGCGAGGGCGATGGCGATGGCGAGCGTCTTGGTGTTCATGGCGAGGTCCTGTTTAGTGTTGGTGAGCAGTGGTGTGGTAGTAAGGTAGTACACCGATTCGGGGCTTGCAAGAACAATTTGATCTTTCTTGTTTTTGTTCAGCGTCCAGTCAGTTTCGGTTTGATCCCTGTTTCCTTCGCCCAGTACCACGCAGGACGCGTGCCAACTTTTCAACGTTGATTTCAAAGGATTTTTCGGGGGAATGGGGTGTCCGCCGTCCGGACAGGTGTCCGCTGGCAGGCGTGTGCGCCGTCCGTTTCCCCCCCAATGACTGTTGGCCGATGCCTTTTGCCCGGACGGCGCGCTAGCATCCGGCTTCACTTTCATGACCAAGGAACCGGAATGGCCGTCCAACTTCGACCGCGTGCCGCGCTGCTGGCTGTAGCGCTCTCCGCCGCACTGGGCTCACTCGCGCCGGCACCGGTCCTGGCCAAGCCGGCCACGGTGGCCAAGGTCGATATTCCGTTCGAGCAGTTCACCCTGCCCAATGGCCTGCGCGTGGTGGTGCACACCGACCGCAAGGCGCCGATCGTGGCCGTCAACATCTGGTACCACGTGGGCAGCAAGGACGAACCGGCCGGCCGCACCGGCTTTGCGCACCTGTTTGAACACCTGATGTTCCAGGGCAGCGAGAACCACGACGGCGAGTATTTCGAGCCCTTCAAGCAGGTGGGTGTCACCGGCCAGAACGGCACCACCAACACCGATCGCACCAATTACTTCGAGAACGTGCCGACCACCGCGCTGGACATGGCGCTGTGGATGGAGTCCGACCGCATGGGCCATCTGCTCGGCGCGATCGACCAGGCGGCCCTGGACGAACAGCGTGGCGTGGTCCAGAACGAGAAGCGCCAGGGCGAGAACCAGCCGTATGGACAGGTCTGGGAAAAGCTGACCCGCGCGATGTATCCGGAAGGCCATCCGTATCACCACAGCGTGATCGGCTCGATGAACGATCTCAACGCGGCCTCGCTGGACGACGTGAAAACGTGGTTCCGCACCTGGTACGGCCCCAACAATGCCGTGCTGGTGCTGGCCGGTGACATCGACGTGGCCACCGCGAAAGAAAAGGTCGCCAGGTACTTCGGCGACATCCCGGCCGGCCCGAGCATGGCCCAGCCCAAGGTGGACGTGGCCAAGCGCGAGAAGAGCACGCGCGAAGTGATGACCGACAAGGTGCCGCAGGCGCGCATCTATCGCGCGTGGAACGTCGCCCAGGTCGGCACCACCGACATCGACCAGCTGCAGTTGTTCGCGCAGGTCCTCGGCGGTGCGAAGTCCTCGCGTCTGGATCAGCGCCTGCTGCACCAGGACAAGCTGGTGGACAACATCAGCGCCGGCGCCTACAGCTCGCAGCTGGGCTCGAACTTCGTGATCATGGCCAGCGTGAAGCAGGGCGTGGACCCGGCCAAAGTCGAGGCGATCATCGATGAAGAGGTGAAGCGCCTGACCAGGGACGGTCCGACCGCCGATGAGCTCAGCCGTGGCAAGACCGCCTTCCGCGCCGGGTTCATCCGCGGCATCGAGCGCATCGGTGGCTTCGGCGGCAAGGCCGACGCGCTGGCCGAGTGCACCGTGTACGAAGGCGACCCGGGCTGCTTCCGCACGTCGCTGGCCACCATCGATGGGGCCACTGCCGCGCAGGTGCGCGATGTCGGTGCCAAGTGGCTGGGCGCCGGCGACCACACCATCGTGGTCGAGCCGGGCGCGCGCGTTGCGCTGGCCGAACTGCCTTCGGAAACGCCCAAGCCGTTCACCGTGCCCGCCGTGGACCCCAGCTTCACGACCCTGGCCAAGCAGGTCGACCGCAGCACCGGCGTGCCGCAGACCAAGACCTTCCCGGATCTGAAATTCCCGGAACTGCACCGCGCCACGCTGAAGAACGGCACCCAGGTGATCCTGGCCGAGCGTCACGACATCCCGGTCGTGCAGTTCAGTTATGAGTTCCCGGGTGGCTTCACCGCCGACCAGGGCCGCAAGTCCGGCACTGCCAACTTCACCATGGGGCTGCTCACCGAGGGCGCCGGCAAGCTCGGCGCGCTGCCGTTCGCCGATGCCGCCGATGCACTGGGTGCCAAGCTCGATGCCTCCGCCTCGCTGGACAGCACCAGCGTGTACCTGTCCGCGCTGAAGGAAAACCTGGCCCCGTCGCTGGCCCTGTATGCGGACATGCTGCGCCAGCCGCGCTTCGACCAGGCCGAGATCGATCGCGTCAAGGCCACCTGGATCGCCGGCATCCAGCAGGAGAAGGTCAACCCCAGCGCGGTTGCAATGCGCGTGATGCCGACCCTGCTGTACGGCGCCGGTCATCCGTATGCGATCCCGTTCACCGGCAGCGGCAATGAAGTGGACATCCAGTCCATGACCCGCGAAGACCTGGTCGATTTCCACCGGGATTGGCTGCGCCCGGAGCAGGGCACCCTGATCGTGGTCGGCGATACCACGTTGAAGGAAATCGTGCCCTTGCTGGAACGCCAGCTCGGCAATTGGAAGGCCGAGGGTCCGGCGCCGCAGGTCAAGGCCCCGGTGGACGTGGCACGGCCGACCCAGGCCCGGGTGTACCTGATCGACCAGCCGGGCGCGGTGCAGGCCAACCTGTTCGCCAGCCAGGTGGTGCCCTCGTCCAAGGACCCGGGTTCGACCCGCTTCGACATCGCCAATGGCGTGCTCGGCGGGGACTTCACCTCGCGCCTGAACATGAACCTGCGTGAGCAGAAGCACTGGTCCTACGGTGCCGGCAGCAGCGCCAGCAACACCCTGGGCCAGCGCCCGTGGGGCGCCCGCGCACCGGTGCAGATCGACAAGACCGCCGAGGCGATGCAGGAGATGCGCAAGGAGATCGCCGAGTTCGCCAGCGGTACCAAGCCGGCCACCCCGGCCGAAGTGGCGCGCATCCGCAACATCCAGAACCTGAGCCTGCCCGGCGCCTACGAGACCGCCAGCGCGGTGATGGGGACCATCAGCGGGATCGTGCGTTACCAGCGCCCGGACGACTATGTGGTCCAGCGCAAGGCCGAGATCGAGGCGATGACCCCGGCCCAGGTGCAGCAGGCCGCGGCCACGCTGGACCCGAACGCGCTGACCTGGGTGGTGGTCGGTGACCTCAAGCAGACCGAGGCACCGGTGCGTGCGCTCAACCTCGGCCAGGTGCAGGTGATCGATGCCGAAGGCAAGGTGGTGGCTCCGGCTGCTCCGGCTGCTCCGGCGGCGGCGGCCCCGGCCGCGGCCCCCAAGGCCCGGTGATGCCGACAGCGGGTCAGCCATCGCGCTGGCCCGCCCCTCAGGTGCCGGGAACCCTCCCGGCCCCTGATCACCCCCGATTCAGTTGTTTCCCGCACACTCCCTTACGTATTCCAGCCAGGCCTTGTCCATGCGCATTCTGCTTCTGTCCGCCCTGATCCTCAGCGTTTCCGCCTGCACCTGGGTGCCGATCGAGTCCTCCGGCAAGACGGTCCGCGTGCTGCCGGCCGGTGCGGTTCCCAGCGGCTGCCAGAGCAAGGGCGAGGTGGTGGTGACCGTGAAGAGCAAGGTCGGCTTCTACAACCGCAACCCGCTGCGCGTGCAGGAGGAGCTGGAAACCCTGGCCCGCAACGAGGCGCCCAGCGCCGGTGCCAACGCCGTGCAGGCCTCGGGCCTGCCCGCCGATGGCAGCCAGCGTTTCCTGGCCTTCCAGTGCCCGCCACGCTGAACCCTTCACCCCGCGCCCGGACCATACGCCCGGGCGTGAATTCGTAAAGGTGCGGTGAAAGCCGTGCCGGCTTACAATAGCGCCCCCTTTGCCTGAGCCTTGGCGCTAACTGATGCTCTTCAAGAATGTATCGATCGCCGGCTTGGCGCACATCGACGCGCCGCACACGCTGACGTCCAAGGAAATCAACGAACGGCTGAAGCCGACGCTGGATCGCCTTGGCATCCGTACCGATGTGCTCGGCGATATCGCGGGCATCCACGCCCGCCGCCTGTGGGATGCCGACATGCTGGCCTCCGACGCCGCCACGCTGGCCGCCCGCAAAGCACTGGAAGACGCCGGGATCGGCGCCGACAAGATCGGCCTGCTGGTCAACACCTCGGTCAGCCGCGACTACCTGGAGCCGTCCACGGCCAGCATCGTCTCGGGCAACCTGGGGGTCGGCGATGAATGCATGACCTTCGACGTCGCCAATGCCTGCCTGGCCTTCATCAACGGCATGGACATCGCCGCCCGCATGCTCGAACGCGGCGAGATCGACTACGCGCTGATCGTCGACGGTGAAACCGCCAACCTGGTGTACGAGAAGACCCTCGAGCGCATGGCCCTGCCGGGCGTGACCGCCGATGACTTCCGCAACGAGATGGCCGCGCTGACCCTGGGCTGCGGTGCCGCGGCGATGGTCATGGCGCGCACCGAGCTGGTGCCCGATGCCCCGCGTTACCGCGGTGGCGTGACCCGCTCGGCCACCGAGTGGAACCAGCTGTGCCGGGGCAACCTGGACCGCATGGTCACCGACACCCGCATGCTGCTGATCGAAGGCATCAAGCTGGCACAGAAGACCTTCGTGGCCGCCCGTGAAGCGCTGGGCTGGGCCGTGGAGGAACTGGACCAGTTCGTCATCCACCAGGTCAGCCAGCCGCACACCGCCGCCTTCATCAAGAACTTCGGCATCGACCCGAAGAAGGTGATGACGATCTTCGGCGAGCACGGCAACATCGGCCCGGCTTCGGTGCCGATCGTGCTGAGCAAGCTCAAGCAGCTGGGCAAGCTGAAGAAGGGCGATCGCATCGCGCTGCTCGGCATCGGCTCGGGCCTGAACTGCTCGATGGCCGAAGTGGTCTGGTAAACCAGTCGCCGCAGGCTGCTGCGGCGTTGGAATTGAACATCAAGGGCCGGTTCTGCCGGCCCTTTTCACAGGTGCGTTTGCATGCCCCAGCTGCCCGGTTACCCCGCCCATCCGCACCGCTTCGAGGTGCGCCCCGGCCTGTCGATGAACTATCTCGACGAAGGCCCGCGCGATGGCGAGGTGGTGGTGATGGTCCACGGCAATCCGTCGTGGAGCTATTACTGGCGCACCCTGGTGGCCGGGTTGTCGGACAGATACCGCTGCATCGTGCCGGACCATATCGGCATGGGCCTGTCGGACAAGCCCGATGACGCGCACTACGACTACACCCTGCAGTCGCGCGTGGATGACCTCGACGCGCTGCTCGCGCACCTGGGCATCACCGGCCCGGTGACCCTGGCCGTGCACGACTGGGGCGGCATGATCGGCTTCGGCTGGGCGCTGTCGCACCACGCGCAGGTCAAGCGCTTGGTGGTGCTCAACACCGCCGCCTTCCCGATGCCGGCCGCGAAGAAGATGCCGTGGCAGATCGCGCTGGGCCGCCACTGGACGGTGGGTGAGTGGATCATCCGCACCTTCAACGCCTTCTCGTCCGGTGCCTCGTGGCTGGGCGTGGAGCGGAAGATGCCGGCCGAGGTGCGCCGCGCCTACGTGTCGCCGTACAACAGCTACGCCAACCGCATCAGCACCATCCGCTTCATGCAGGACATCCCGCTGTCACCGGCCGACAAGGCCTGGTCGCTGCTGGCGCGCGCCGGTGAGGCGCTGCCTTCGTTCGCCGACCGCCCGGCCTTCATCGGCTGGGGCCTGCGTGACTTCGTGTTCGACCACCACTTCCTGGCCGGCTTCCAGGCCGCACTGCCGCAGGCGCAGGTGCATGCCTTCGAGGATGCCGGGCATTACGTGCTGGAAGACAAGCACGAGGTGCTGGTGCCGAAGATCCGCGCGTTTCTGGACGCGAACCCGATCTGAGCCGTTGGTATTGACGCTGGGTCGCATCCGACCCCGTCGGTAGAGCCGACCGTTGGTCGGCTGCTTTCTGGTCGGCTGCTTCTGCCCCGGCGTCATAACACCCGGCGCCCCCAACTACGCTGCGATCGGTGCCTGCGGCGGTGCCGGGGAATTGCCGTTGTCATCGGGATGATCATCGTCATTGTCCGCCTCGTCCCGCCAGCGCCAATCGGCCAGGGTCAGCGCCGGCATGCCGTGCGCCACGCGCGCCTTGTCGCACTGGGGGCTGGCCTTGCCGTACTCCCACGAGGCATCCACCTCACGGCAGACGCTGGGGCGGTTGGGGTGGATGCTGCAGCGCGAGTACACGCCGATCTCCGCATCCAGCGCCACGCAGTACACCGGCTTGGACAGCGTGCCGCGCATGCACAGCCGGTGCGGGTCCAGCACCTGGGTGAGCTCGTGCGGGACGCCACCGGGGGTGACCTCGTCCGATTCCATCCAGTGGAAGGCCACACGGTATTGGGTGCAGCAGGCGCCGCAGGTGAGGCAGGGATGGGGCATGGGGCACCGGCTGAATACACGTAGATCCACGCCATGCGTGGATGGGTGGGAAGGCCGCGAATTTTCCACGCCCTTGGCCGGCGCGCAAGATTTTTCTGCAGCGGCGACAATGAACGGATGAACAGCGCCATCAATATCGCCGCGCGCCTGCCCGAGCTGGCCCGTGAACGCCCCGACCAGATCGCCATCCGCTGCCCCGGCAAGCCCGGGCCCGGCGGCATGGCGCGTTATGACGTCACCCTGGATTACCGCACCCTCAACGCCCGCAGCGATGCGATGGCGGCCGGGCTGGCCGCGCACGGCATCGGCCGCGGCGTGCGCGCGGTGGTGATGGTGCGGCCCTCGCCGGAATTCTTCCTGCTGATGTTCGCGCTGTTCAAGAACGGCGCGGTCCCGGTGCTGGTCGACCCGGGCATCGACAAGCGCGCGCTGAAGCAATGCCTGGACGAGGCCCAGCCGGAGGCCTTCATCGGCATCGGCCTGGCCCACATGGCGCGCCTGGTGCTGCGCTGGTGCCGCTCTGCGCGCCTGCTGGTGACCGTCGGCCGTCGCTGGGGCTGGGGTGGCACCACCCTGGCCCGGCTGGAAGCCCAAGGCGCCACGGCGGCACCTGCGCTGGCCCCGACCGATGGCGAGGATGTCGCGGCGATCCTGTTCACCAGCGGCTCCACCGGCGTGCCCAAGGGCGTGGTCTACCGCCACCGTCATTTCGTCGGTCAGGTCGAGCTGCTGCGCGCCGCCTTCGGGATGGCGCCGGGCGGGGTGGACCTGCCGACCTTCCCGCCGTTCGCGCTGTTCGATCCGGCGCTGGGGCTGACCTCGGTGATCCCGGACATGGACCCGACCCGCCCGGCCCAGGCCGATCCGCGCAAGCTGCATGACGCCATCAACCGCTTCGGCGTCACCCAGCTGTTCGGCTCGCCGGCGCTGATGCGGGTGCTGGCCGATCACGGCCAGCCGCTGCCGAGCGTGCGCCGGGTGACCTCGGCCGGTGCGCCGGTGCCGCCCGACGTGGTCGCGCGCATCCGCCGCCTGCTGCCCGATGACGCCCAGTTCTGGACCCCCTACGGCGCCACCGAGTGCCTGCCGGTGGCCGTGATCGAAGGCCGCGAGCTGGAGAACACCCGCCAGGCCACCGAGGCCGGCGCGGGCACCTGTGTCGGCCGCGTGGTCGCGCCGAACGAGGTGCGCATCATCGCCATCGATGACGCGCCGCTGCCGGGCTGGTCGCAGGCGCGCGTGCTGGCCGCCGGCGAGGTGGGCGAGATCACCGTGGCCGGCCCGACCGCCACCGACAGCTACTTCAACCGCCCGCAGGCCACCGCCGCGGCGAAGATCACCGAAACCCTGGCCGATGGCAGCACGCGGGTCGTGCACCGGATGGGCGATGTCGGCTACTTCGATGCGCAGGGCCGGCTGTGGTTCTGTGGGCGCAAGACCCAGCGCGTGGAAACCGCGCAGGGCCCGCTCTACACCGAGCAGGTCGAGCCGGTGTTCAACGCGCTCGATGGCCTCGCCCGCACCGCGCTGGTCGGCGTGGGTGCACCGGGCCGGCAGGTGCCGGTGCTGTGCTACGAGCTGCTGCCCGGTACCGTCGATTCCCCCGCGCTGGTCGAGCGGCTGCGCCGCGAGGCCGCCGCGCACGCGCATACCGCGCGCATCGAGCGCTTCCTGCTCCACCCGGGCTTCCCGGTCGACATCCGCCACAACGCCAAGATCGGCCGCGAGAAGCTCGCGGTCTGGGCCACCGCGCAACTGGAGCAGCACGCATGAAGATCCTCGTGACCGGTGGCGGCGGCTTCCTCGGCCAGGCCCTGTGCAAGGGGCTGATCGAGCGCGGTCACCAGGTGCTGGCGTTCAACCGCGGCCATTACCCCGCGCTGCAGGCGATGGGCGTGGGCCAGATCCGCGGTGATCTGGCCGATGCGCAGGCAGTAATGCATGCGGTGGCCGGGGTCGATGCGGTCCTCCACAACGGGGCCAAGGCCGGTGCGTGGGGCAGCTATGACAGCTACCACCAGGCCAACGTGGTCGGCACCGACAACGTCATCGCGGCCTGCCGCGCGCACGGCGTGGGCAAGCTGGTCTACACCTCCACGCCCAGCGTGACCCATCGCGCCACCCATCCGGTCGAGGGCCTGGGCGCGGACGAGGTGCCGTATGGCGAAAACTTCCAGGCACCGTATGCGGCCACCAAGGCCATCGCCGAGCAGCGCGTGCTGGCCGCCAACGATGCGCAGCTGGCCACCGTCGCGTTGCGGCCCCGGCTGATCTGGGGCCCGGGTGACCAGCAGCTGGTGCCGCGCCTGGCCGAGCGCGCCCGGGCCGGCCGCCTGCGCTTTGTCGGTGATGGGCAGAACAAGGTCGATACCACCTACATCGACAACGCCGCACTCGCCCACTTCCTGGCTCTGGAACACCTGGCCCCGGGCGCGGCCTGCGCCGGCAAGGCGTACTTCATTTCCAACGGCGAGCCGCTGCCGATGCGCGAGCTGCTCAACAAGCTGCTGGCCGCCGTGGAGGCCCCGCCGGTGACGAAGTCGATCAGCTTCAAGGCGGCCTACCGGATCGGCGCGGTCTGCGAGCGGCTGTGGCCGCTGCTGCGCCTGCGCGGCGAACCGCCGATGACGCGCTTCCTGGCCGAGCAGCTGTGCACCCCGCACTGGTACAGCATGGAACCGGCGCGCCGCGACTTCGGTTATGTGCCCCGGGTCAGCATCGAAGAAGGGCTGGCCCGGCTGGCATCTTCATCGAACGCACAGGATTCCATCACTCCCTGAACACCGCAGGTTGGTGAACATGGCCCCACGCCAACTCCGGCACGCATCAACGCGAGGGTCGACATGCTGCATTACGCCGTCATCTTTTTTGTCATCGCCATCATCGCGGCGGTACTGGGTTTCTCGGGCATTGCCGGCGCTGCCAGCAACGTTGCCTGGATCCTGTTCGTCGTCTTCCTGATCCTGGCGGTGGTGTCGATGTTCCGCAAGCGGACCTAGTGTCCGGCGCGTCCCGCGCCACCTCTCTCCGGCGTGGGACGCGCTGCGGAAATCACGACGGCCTGACATCGGCAACGATGTTCAGGCCGTCGTTGCGATGGAGCTGCGCAGATCGCGCTCGTGCGCGTGCCGCGCCATCGCCAGTTCCAGCAGCCGCGTGATCAGCGCGGTGTAATCCAGCCCACTGGCCGCCCACAGCTTCGGGTACATGCTGATCCGGGTGAAGCCGGGCAGCGTGTTGATCTCGTTGATCACCACCTCGCCAGCCGAGGTCAGGAACACATCCACGCGTGCCAGGCCGGCACAATCCAGTGCCTGGTAGGCCTGCACGGCGATTTCCCGGATACGGGACTGCTCCGCATCGGTGATGGCCGCCGGCACCACGATGTCCGCACCGCTTTCGCTGATGTACTTGGTGTCGTAGGAATAGAAATCATCGTGCACGACCACCTCGCCACAGACGCTGGCTTCGGGGTGCTCGTTGCCCAGCACCGCGCATTCGATCTCGCGGCCGTCGATCGCCGATTCCACCAGCGCCTTGTGATCGAACGAGAGTGCCAGCGCGAGCGCGGCATGGAATTCCGCTTCAGTGCGCACCTTGCTCACGCCCACCGAGGAGCCCTGGTTGGCCGGCTTCACGAACAATGGCGTGCCCAGCGCGGCGACCAGCGCGGGGTAATCGGCCCGGGCCGCCGTGACCCGGTTGAAGCAGGCGAACGGCGCCACCGCCAGCCCGGCATCGCGCAGCAGGCGCTTGGCCACGTCCTTGTCCATCGCCACCGCCGAGCCGAGCACGCCCGAGCCCACGAAGGGCAGGTTGGCCATGCGCAGCAGGCCCTGCAGCGAGCCATCCTCGCCCAGCGTGCCGTGCACGATCGGGAACACCACGTCGATCTGCTCCAGCGCGGTGGCCGGATCGGTCGGGACCAGCTGCTGGCGCTCCAGGCCCGGCCGCACCGCCACCGCATTGCCCGAGCGGTGCAGCGCGATCCGTGCCGGGTCACCGGCATTGAGCAGGAAGTCGCGCGGGTCGCTGACGTGCCACTGGCCCTGCTTGTCGATGCCGATCAGGCTGACCTCGAAGCGGTCCTTGTCCAGTGCATCGAGGATGTTCTTCGCCGATTGCAGCGAGACCTCGTGCTCGGCCGAACGGCCGCCGAAGATGATGCCTACCCGGGTCTTGCCCATGCCTGTTGCCGCTCCTGCCTCTTCTGGAACCACACAGGATGGACCGGCGCGCGGTGCATGGCAAAACGCGCAACGCGTGATGCCCGCGGACGCCCGCCGTTCAAGGGGGCACGGTAGAATGCGGTGATGGCCCGTTCCCTGCTCTCTTCCCTCAAGCCGCTGGCTGGCAATGCGCTGCAGCTCACGCTCAACCGCGCGCTGGCGCTGGACCCGGACACCCGCAGCGCGCTGGCCGCGCTGGATGGCCGCCACATCGCCCTGACCCTGGAATCGCCTGCGTTGGCGATGCGGATCGGGGTGGACGGTGAGCGGCTCACGGTCGGCCCGGTCGATCCGCAGCAGGAGCCGGACCTGGCCGTGCGCAGCACGCTGGGCGGGGTGCTGGCCCAGCTGCCGTTCCTGGCCAATGCACGCCGTGGCGGTGATGCGCCGCCCGGGCGGGTCAAGGTCTCCGGCGATGCCGAGCTGGCCCGCCGCCTGCAGCAGCTGGCGACCCGTTTCGATCCGGACTGGCAGCAGCCGTTCGTGCGCGTGTTCGGCGAGGTCATGGGCGTGCAGATCGCCAATACCCTGCGCTCGGCACTGCAGCACGCCCGCCGCGGCGCGTCCGACCTGGCGCACAGCGCCGCTGAATTTGTCACCGAGGAGTCGCGCGACGTGGTACCCCGAGCAGAACTGGATGCCTTCCACGACGATGTGGACGTGATGCGCGACGACGTTGAACGCATGGCCGTGCGCGTCCAGCGCCTGCGGCGGGTGGGCGCATGAAGGCGATCTTCCGGGCCAGCCGCATCGGCCGCATCATCCTGCGCTACCGCCTCGACGATCTGCTCCAGGGCACCCCGGCCGAACGCTGGCTGCGCCTGGCCAAGCCGTTCGTGCCACGCGCCTCGGCCGACATCGCCGCACAGTCGCGCGGTGCGCGCCTGCGCCTGGCGCTGCAGGACCTGGGCCCGATCTTCGTCAAGTTCGGCCAGATCCTCTCCACCCGCCGTGACCTGATCCCGGCCGATGTCGCCAACGAACTCACCCTGCTGCAGGACCGGGTCAAACCGTTTGATGGCGCCGCCGCGCAGGCCATCGTCGAGCGTGCGCTCGGGCGCCCGGTCAGCGAAGCGTTCGCCAGCTTCGATCTGCAGCCGCTGGCCTCGGCCTCGATCGCGCAGGTGCACGCGGCCACGCTCGCCGATGGGCGCCAGGTGGTGGTCAAGGTGCTGCGCCCGGACGTCGAAAAGCAGATCGACGCCGACATCGCGCTGCTCAAGTCGGCCGCCGCGCTGATCGAGCGCGCGCACCCGCGCGCCGACAAGATCCGCCCGCGCGAGGTGGTCGCCGAAGTCGAAAACACCTTGGCCGCCGAGCTGGACCTTCAGCGCGAAGGCGCCAATGCCAGCGTGCTGCGCCGCAACTGGATCGACTCGGACGATCTGTACGTACCGGAAGTGATCTGGAGCCATACCGCCGAGCGCGCGCTGACCCTGGAGCGCGTGTGGGGCATTCCCTCGGACGACATCGTCGCGCTGGACAAGGCCGGCATCGACCGCAAGGCGCTGGCCGCCAAGGGCGTGCGGGTGTTCTACACCCAGGTGTTCCGCGACAACTTCTTCCACGCCGATGCGCACGCCGGCAATATCTGGGTCGACACCGATCCGGCGCGCCGCGACAACCCGCGCTTCATCGCGCTGGATTTCGGCATCATGGGCCAGCTGTCCGAAGAAGATCAGTACTACCTGGCCGAGAACTTCATGGCCATCTTCAACAAGGATTACCGGCGCATGGCCGCGCTGCATGTCGAGGCCGGCTGGATGCCCAACAACGTGCGCATCGATGAACTCGAAGCGGCCGCGCGTTCGGTGTGCGAACCCTATTTCACCCGCCCGCTGTCGCAGATCTCGCTGGCCGAGGTGCTGATCAAGCTGTTCCGCGTGGCCCAGCGCTACGAGCTCACGCTGCAGCCGCAGCTGATCCTGCTGCAGAAGACACTGCTCAACATCGAAGGTGTCGGCCGTCAGCTCGATCCGGAACTGGACATCTGGGCGGTCGCGCGGCCGGTGCTGGAACGCATCCTGCGCGAGCGTTACAGCCCGCGCCGCGTGCTCAAGGAAGTGCGCAAGCGCCTGCCTGAAATCATGACGCATACGCCGGACATGCCGCGCCTGGTCCACGCCTGGCTGCGCCAGCAGGTGGAAGGCGACCACGAATTGTCGATGCGCTCGCGCGATCTGGCGGCGCTGAACGTCAGCGTGCAGAAGCTGCAGAAGCGCGCGGTGGCCGCGATCGCCGGCGTCGGCCTGATGATCGTCGCTGCGGTGCTGTATGGCCTGCAGCCAGGTGGCTGGTACTTCGGCGATGCCCCGGTGTGGAGCTGGGTGACCGGCGCGGCGGGCGTGTTCTCGCTGGCCAGTGCCTGGTGGCGCCGATGAGCGCGATCGAGCTGCAGGCAGAGGCCATCGCCGAGGCGCCTGTTGCGCTTCCGCCCCTGCAACTGCTGCACCTGGACGACCAGCTTGCCGTGGTCAACAAGCCCGCCGGGCTGATGGTCCACGACAGCAAGCTCGCCCGGGGCGAAGACGACTTCCTCGCCGACCGCCTGCGCGAACAGCTCGGCAAGCCGATCTTCCTCGTCCACCGCCTGGACCGCGCCACCAGCGGCTGCCTGCTGCTTGCCTTTGATCGCGAAAGCGCCAGCGTGCTCGGCAAATCGCTGATGGGCGGCGACGTCACCAAGGATTACCTCGCGATCTGCCGCGGCTGGCCGGCCGACGAGGCCTTTACCGTCGACCATGACCTCGATGGCGGCCCCGGCAAGCCGGTCAAGAAGCAGGCGATCACCCACTTCCAGCGCGTCGCCGTGGGCGAGATCGCCATTCCGATGGGCGAGTTCGAGACCTCACGTTACGCCCTGCTGCGCTGCCAGCCGCAGACCGGCCGGTTCCGTCAGATCCGCCGCCACCTCAAGCACCTCTCGCATCACCTGATCGGCGACACCAGCCACGGCGACGGTCGCCACAACCGCAGCTTCCGCATGCAGGGCATCCACCGCATGCTCCTGCACGCCGAGCGCCTGCGCTTCCCGCACCCGGACGGCACGCCGATGGACATCAGCGCGCCGGTGGACGTCGAATTCCGCAAGGCGATGGATCTGTTTGGTTGGGTCGTGCGATAGCCGACCAACGGTCGGCTCTACTTCACGACAGCCGACCAACGGTCGGCTCTACCGGTTATTTTTTTGCCGGCGCCGGCTCATTGACGATCGCTTCCAGGTCCTTCTGCAGATCCACGAACAGCGGCTGCATCTTGGCCTGGATCGCCACCATCACGTTCTGCATCAGTGCCGGCGTCTTGTCCAGCAGGCTCTGCCCCGCCGAGCTCTCATAGAACTCCGCCATCGCCAGCACGTCTTCCTTGCTGAAGGTCTGCTTGTACAGATCCACGTACATCGGCCGCAGCTCCTTCCAGGACAGCGCCTGACGCACGGTCTGGCTGGTCCGCTGCTCGATCCGCTGCAGCTGGGCCTGCTGTGTCGCATCCAGCTGACGCTGCTGCGCCACCTGCTGGAACTGCTGGCGCTGCATCGCCTCGATCTGCGGCAGCATCGTATCGAGCATGCTCTGCGCGCGCGAGGCGGCCAGCAGGCGGTTGATGTCGGCATCCGACGGCGGCGCGGCCAAGGCCGGCGCGATCGCGGCCAGGCCCAGCGCCAGGGCCAGAGTGAGGCGGGTCAGGCCGCGGCGGGCCAACGGGCGGATCAGGGACATGGCGGAGCATCCTGCGTTGCGTGGACTCCGGAGAATACCTGCGATGGCGTCATCAGGCCGTAATTGAGGACGTTATCGGCGACATCCACGCACGTTGCAGTCACCCGACTGGCGGTCCTCCCCTTACAATGCCGCCCATGGGCAACGGGCCAGTCACCATCAGCGCGCACCTGACGATTCCGGATACGGAACTCGTCGAGCGGTTCGTGCGCGCCAGCGGCGCCGGTGGCCAGAACGTCAACAAGGTCTCCACCGCCGTCGAACTGCGCTTCGACGTGGCCGGCTCGCCTTCGTTGCCCGAGCCGTTGCGCGCGCGCCTGCTGGCCCGCCGCGACCGGCGCATGACCGGCGAAGGCGTGCTGGTCATCGATGCACAGCGTTTCCGTACCCAGGACCGTAACCGCGAGGACGCGCGCGATCGACTGGCCGCCTTCATCCAGGCGGGGCTGAGCGTGCCCAAGGCACGCGTGGCCACCAAGCCGACCTACGGGTCGAAACTGCGTCGTCTGGACGCCAAAAAGGGGCGCGCGCAGATCAAGCGCGGGCGCACCACACGCAATTGGGAGTGATTGCTTGAACAACCGAAGTCCGTTGTTGCCGGTGGTTCCGCCGAACATGCCGCAGGTCAAACCGAACCGCTTCCTCCGCTGGCTGGCCCGCTGCACGCTGCGCCTGGGCGGCTGGAAAGTGACCGGCACCCTGCCCGATGTGCCCAAAGTGGTGTTCATCATCGCCCCGCATTCGTCCAACTGGGACGGCTTCTGGGGCATGGCGGCGAAGATCGCGCTGGGCATGCAGGTCAAGGTGCTGGGCAAGGCCTCGCTGTTCTGGTGGCCGCTGGGGCCGCTGCTGCGCAAGCTCGGCGTCATCCCGCTGGACCGCAGCTCGCCGCAGGGCACCGTGGAGCAGGCGGTCAGCCTGATCCGTGGCTCGGACCGCCTGTGGTACGCGATCACCCCGGAAGGCACGCGCAAGGCGGTGCAGCACTGGAAGGCCGGCTTCCTCAAGATCGCGCGCATGGCCGATGTACCCGTGCTGGCGGCGTACTTCCACTACCCGGAAAAGACCATCGGCATCGGCCCGCTGTTCCATCCCACTGGCAACGACGTGGCCGACATGGCCGCGATCCGCGCGTACTACCGCCCCTGGCAGGGCAAGACCCGCGGCACCGTCTGAGCGCGGCCGGGCGGGTCGGGCGGAGTAGCCCCCACGGCCCGCACAGCCACGCGCCACGACCGGCACATGCCGCCTGCGGGCTTTGGGAGTAGGGTGACCGGCTGCGGGATTTTCCGTCCCGCGCCCTCATCCAAGGAGCCCGTTTCATGTCGCGTACCGTAGTTTTGGCCGCTGCCATCAGCCTGGCGCTGGCGGCCTGTTCCGGCAAGGAGTCCACCCCCGTGACCGATACCCAGCCCGCCCCGACCCAGCAGCCGGCCGATGCGTCCGCCAACCCGCTGTTGAGCGCCAGCACGCTGCCGTTCCAGGCGCCGCCGTTCGACAGGATCAAGGACAGTGACTACCTGCCGGCCTTCAACGAAGGCATGAAGCAGCACCTGGCTGAAGTCCGCAAGATCGCCGACAACCCCGAGCCGGCCACCTTCGACAACACCATCGAAGCGCTGGAGCGCAGTGGCGAGACGCTGACCCGCGTGTCGCGCATCTTCTTCGGCCTGGTCCAGGCCGACACCAACGATGCACGCCAGAAGGTGCAGGAAGAAGTCGCCCCGAAGCTGGCCGAACACCAGGACGAGATCAACCTCGACCCGAAGCTGTTCGCCCGCATCAAGACCATCTACGACCAGCGCGATGCGCTGGGCCTGGACCCGGTGCAGAAGCGCCTGGTCGAACGTGACTACCAGGAGTTCGTGCGCGCCGGCGCGCAGTTGAACGATGCCGACAAGGCCTCGCTGCGCAAGCTCAACGTGGAAGAAACCACGCTGGCCACGCAGTTCCACACCCGTCTGGTGGCTGCGACCGCCGCCGGTGCCGTGGTGGTCGATGACAAGGCCAAGCTGGCCGGCCTGGACGAGGATGCGATCAACACCGCCGCCGCCGATGCCAAGGCCCGCAACCTCGATGGCAAGTACCTGCTGCCGCTGCAGAACACCACCCAGCAGCCGGTGCTCGGCTCGCTGAGCGACCGCGAGCAGCGCGCCGCCGTGCTCAAGGCGTCGGAAACCCGTGCTGAAAAGGGCGACGCCAACGACACGCGCGAGACCATTCAGCGCCTGGCCCAGCTGCGCGCGCAGAAGGCCAAGCTGCTCGGCTTCGAGAACTATGCCGCCTACAGCCTGGCCGACCAGATGGCCAAGACCCCGGCCGCCGCGCTCAAGCTGCTGACCGACACCGTGCCGGCGGCGACCGCCAAGGCGCGTGGCGAGATCAGCGAAATGCAGAAGGTGATCGACGCACAGAAGGGCGGTTTCAAGCTTGCTGCCTCCGATTGGGACTTCTACGCCGAACAGGTGCGCAAGGCGCAGTACGACCTGGACGAATCGCAGATCAAGCCGTACTTCGAGATGGACAACGTCCTGCAGAACGGCGTCTTCTACGCCGCCACGCAGCTGTACGGCATCACCTTCAAGCCGCGTACCGACATCCCGACCTACCACCCGGACATGAAGGTCTACGAAGTGTTCGACAAGGACGGCACCTCGCTGGCCCTGTTCTACACCGACTACTTCAAGCGTGACAGCAAGTCCGGTGGCGCCTGGATGGACGTGTTCGTCGAACAGGACGGCCTGACCGGTGCCAAGCCGGTGGTCTACAACGTGTGCAACTTCACCAAGCCCGCCGCCGGCCAGCCCGCGCTGCTGAGCTTCGATGACGTGACCACGATGTTCCATGAGTTCGGCCATGCGCTGCACGGCATGTTCTCGAAGGTGAAGTACCCGTCCATCGCCGGTACCAGCACCTCGCGCGATTTCGTCGAGTTCCCCTCGCAGTTCAACGAGCACTGGGCGCTGGACCCGAAGGTCTTCGCCAACTACGCCAAGAACTACAAGACCGGCGAGCCGATGCCGCAGGCGCTGGTCGACAAGATCCTCAAGGCCCGCACCTTCAACCAGGGCTATGCGACCACCGAGTATCTCTCGGCGGCCCTGCTCGACCTGGCCTGGCACACCCAGCCGGCCGACGCCAAGCTGCAGGACGTCGCCCCGTTTGAAGCGGCCGCGCTGAAGAAGTTCAAGGTCGACCTGCCGCAGGTGCCGCCGCGCTACCGCACCAGCTACTTCGATCACATCTGGGGTGGCGGGTATTCGTCCGGTTACTACGCCTACTTCTGGGCCGAGGTGCTGGACCATGACGCCTTCGAGTGGTTCAAGGAAAATGGTGGCCTGACCCCGGAGAACGGCCAGGTCTTCCGCGACAAGATCCTCTCGCGCGGCAACAGCGTGGAGCTGGCCGATCTGTACCGCGAGTTCCGCGGCAAGGATCCGTCGGTGGAACCGCTGCTGGTCAATCGTGGCCTGAAATAATCGCGGCATCCCGGTAGGTACCGACCGTTGGTCGGTACGCCGGTGACTGGCCGATACGCCTGCCACCGGTACACGCTGAAACCAAAACGGCAGGGGAAACCCTGCCGTTTTTTTTGGTTGCGGCTCCGCTGGGGCGGGCGCTGGGCCCCTATGCCCTTTCCGGCGAATGTCCTCCGGCGTCGGCCTGCGGCCGCCGCCTCCCCCTTTATTTCGCCTCCAAGGGCATAGGGGCCCAGCACCCGCCCCACCGACTCCGCGCATCACGTCCCCACGTGCACGCCTTCGGCGATCTCACTGCACCCCAGGTGATCCAGCGCGATCTCCAGCGCGTGCATGTAACTCTGCGCGCAGTAGCCGCGCGCCACGCCGATGCGCTGGCCCACCTCCGCTGGCAAGCACGCTTCCGGTGCGCGCGCATCGTCGTCGTGCACTTCCACGTAGGCGTTGTGCAGATGCGGCAGCAGGCGCTGCAGGCGCGCGCTGTCCACGCACGCACCCGGATCGAGCAGGGTGACTTCGCCGCGGCTGTGATCGGCCACGCGCAGGGCATCCAGCAACTCCTGCTCCGAGCCGCACGCGCGGATCGCCACCGTGGTGCCCGCATCGATCGCACGGTGCACCAGGGATTTGAGAACGAGCGGCGGCAACGGCTGCGCGGTACGGATCAGCTGCCCGGCCGCTTCCGGCCCGCGGATGATGAAGATCGACATGGTTCAGTCCTCCACGGCCTGCAGGCGATGGGCAGCGATCGCCAACGACAGGCGGCACGCGTCCTGGCGGCCGCTGCTGCACACCACCCGCGCGGCCGGAGCATGCTGCGGATGCAGGTGCTCGTCCAGCGCGTCGTCGTCGTTGCTGGCCATCTCGATGTACGGCGCCGGCAGGTCCTCCAGCGCGGTGCGCAGCGCCTGGCCATAACGGGCCCACTGCGGCGCATCGACCGCCGCGGTGGCGATCAGGACCAGTGCCGGGCGGCTGCGCTGGGCACGCTGCAGGCAGCGTACCAAGGTCGGCAGGGAGTCGCAGTCGCGGCAGGCCAGGCGGTGCCCGGCGACCCGCGCAGGCAGCGGCGACGCGTCCGGCACGGCGTTCGACGGTGTGTGCCGGATCAGCAGGATGGTCATGGAACGTCTCTTCGAAGCGCCCTTCGGCGCGGTGTCGCCACGATGCGGCCGCGCCCCGTAAAACCGCGATGCCGACCGGACGGCCCCTGCGTAAACAGTGCGTAGCTTTTTCAGCGCGGGGCAGGGAACTTGCCCGCCGTCCATCCGGTCACAGCCACACACTTCCTGGAGCGCCCGTATGGACACCCCCGCCGACGCCGCCCCCACCGACCATCGCCTGCTGCGCTGGCTGAGGAAGGAAGCCCTGCCGCTGCTGGTGATGCTCGGCCTGCTCGCCGCGGCGCGCGACACCTTGGCCAATCACTACCAGGTGCCCAGCGGCTCGATGCAGCACACGCTGATGCCGGGCGACCGGGTGGTGGTGGACATGCGTGCCTACGGCGTGCGCCTGCCGTTCACCTCGATGGAGCTGCTGCACACCGGCCAGCCGCAGCGGGGTGACGTGGCGGTGTTCGATTCACCGCAGGACGGCACCCGCCTGATCAAGCGCATCGCGGCGGTCGGCGGGGATCGGGTCGAGCTGCACGATGGTCACCTGAGCATCAATGGCCATCCGCTGGCCCAGGCCGGGGTCGGCGAGATCGAAGACTTCGGCCAGCATCTGGCGCAGCTGGATCTGGGCCAGGGCGGCGGGCCCGATATCACCGGGCTGACCGTCCCGGCGGGCGAGGTGCTGATGCTCGGCGACCACCGCGGCAACAGCGCCGACGGCCGCTTCTTCGGCCTGGTCCAGGCCAGCGCGCTGTATGGCAAGGCGTCGCACGTCTACTACCGCCGTGGGGAAGGCCTGACCTGGCAGGCGCTGTAATCCCGGCCACGATCTGAATCGATATCTGGATCGTCTCGATTCAGATCTATCAGGTTATGGATCGACCTGCCGGCGCTGCCTATCCTGAGCGCTGACTCCTCGCTCCGGCCCGTCCACGCGGGCCTTACCGGCATGAATGGCGACACCGCAGCGGTCCCCGATCGCAGCTCCCCGGCCACCGCAGCGGCGGACGGCGATCAGATCCAGCAGGGCACCCCGGCCTTCCGGCGCACGGCGGCCGCGCTGTTCCTGGCCGGCTTCTCCACCTTCGGGCTGCTCTACACGGTGCAGCCGCTGCTGCCCGAATTCAGTCGCCACTTCGGCGTCTCCGCAGCCAACAGTGCGCTGACCCTGTCGCTGACCACCGGTCTGCTGGCGGTCTCGATGCTGATCGCGGGATTGATCTCCGACCGCATCGGGCGCCGCAGCGTGATGGTCGCGGCGTTGCTGGCGTCCAGCGTGTTGTCTGTCGCCACCGCGATGGTGGATGACTGGACTACGCTGCTGGTGCTGCGCACGCTGCTCGGCATCGCGCTCAGTGGCGTACCGGCGGTGGGCATGACCTACCTCGCCGAAGAAATGGACAGCCGCGCGCTGGGCCTGGCGATGGGCCTGTACATCGGCGGCAATGCGATCGGCGGCATGAGTGGTCGTCTCATCGCGGGCATCGTCGCCGACCATTGGGGCTGGCGCTGGGGCATTGGCGTGGTCTCGCTGATCGCGCTGCTCAGTACCGTGCTGCTGTGGATCCAGCTGCCGCCCTCGCGCCACTTCCAGAGCCGCCGTGGCGGCCTGCGCGAACTGCCGGCGCGCTGGCGCAGCCTGTTCGGCGATCCCGGTCTGCCGTGGCTGTTCGCGACCGCCTTCGTGCTGATGGGCGTGTTCGTCACCCTCTACAACTACCTCGGCTTCCACCTGCTGGCGCCGCCGTATGGCCTCAGCCAGACCGTGGTCGGTTTGATCTTCAGCGTGTATCTGGTCGGCACCTTCAGCTCGGCGTGGATGGGGCAGCAGGCCAACCGCCATGGCCGCAGCCGCGTGCTGGCGATCTGCTACGGATTGATCGCGCTGGGCATCGTGCTGCTGGCGATGCCGTGGCTGGGCTGCATGGCGGCCGGCATCGCGCTGGTGACGTTCGGCTTCTTCGGCGGCCACTCGGTGGCCAGCAGCTGGGTTGGCAGCCGCGCCGGTGCGATGCGCGCCGAAGCGTCCGCCCTGTATTTGTTCGCCTACTACCTGGGCTCCAGCGTGGCCGGCGTGCTCGGCGGCGTGTTCTACACCCGCTGGGACTGGCTGGGCGTGTGCGGCTTCGTCGGCGTACTGACTGTAGCCGGTGGCGTGATCGCCTGGCGCCTGGGCCAGCGCGTGCAACCGGGTACCGCTACGCTCGCGCTCAGCCGCTGACACCCTGCAGCAGCCGGGTGAAGTGACCGATCAAGGGCGACGCCGCACCGCGTCGGCAGGCGACGTGCACTTCGGAACTGGCCGCGCGATCACTGAGTGCGACGAAGCGCGCGCCGTCCACCTGGATATGGCAGCACGAGGCAGGCAGTACCGTTACCCCCAGCCCCGAGGCCGCCAGGCTGATCAGCGTCGAGGCTTCCCCTGCCTCCTGCACGATGCGTGGGGTGAACCCCGCGCTGCGGCACAGCGCGATGACATGATCGTGGATGCCCGCACCCACCTCGCGCAGGAAACCGACAAACGGCTCATGCGCGAACAGCCGCAGCGCCACCGCCGCATCGGCCGGCAACTCACGCACCAGCGGATGCTGATCGTGCACCACCAGCGCAAGTGGATCACTGAAGAGCTTGCGAGACATCAGCGGCGCGGGCAGGGCACGTTTGCGGATCAACCCGACATCCAGCTCGCCGGCCATCAGCGCATCGATCTGCTGCAGGGTGTTCATCTCGCGCAGTTTCAACTGCACCTGCGGGAATTGCTGACGGTAGGCGAAGATCGCGCGCGGAATCTGCGTGGACAGCGGCGTGGCCCGGGTCAGCCCGATGCGCAGCTCACCGGTTTCCCCGCGCTGCGCGCGCTGGGTCAGATCGATCGCGGTCTCCACCCGCGCCAGCACCTCACGCGCCTGCTCCTGCAGCACACGACCGGCGTCGGTCAGTTCCACCCGGCGGTTCGCGCGCAGGAACAACCGCGCGCCGAGCAGTGTTTCCAGCTGGCGGATCTGCTGGCTGAGCGGCGGCTGCGACATCCCCAGCCGCTCGGCCGCGCGGCCGAAGTGCAGTGTCTCGGCGACGGCCAGGAAGTAGCGCAGGTGGCGGAGTTCGATGGACATGGGGCGTGCGTCAGCGCTCGGAATGACCACTTTCATCATAGCTGCGCGGACTGAACAGGTCCGGCTGGATCAGCTCGATGAACGCCCGCGCCTGCGGTGACAGGAAACGCCCGCGCCGCACGATCACCCCATAGCTGCGCTCCGGGAACCACGCACTCATCGAGCGCGTCACCAGTTTCTCGCGATCAGCATCGTGGAGGCAGAGCGCCGGCACGATCGAGATGCCCATGCCCATCGCGACGTACTGCTTGATCACTTCCCAGCCACCCACCTCCAGCGCCACGGTGTAGGGCAGCCGATGCCGCTGGAACACCTGGTCCACCAGCCGGTACGTGATCTGGCGTTTGGGCGGCAGCACCAGGGGGTACTGCGAGATCGCCTCCAGGCTCAGTTCGCCATGCGCCAGCGGATGATCGGGCGGGGCGATCAGCACCTGCTCGAAGCGGTAGGCCGGGGCGTAGCTGAGGTCGGCCGGCACGTCGGTCATCGAGCCCACCGCCAGGTCCGCCGCATCGCTGCGCAGCAGGTCGGTGCCGTCGGCGCTGATCGCGTTGTGCAGGGTCAGGCGGACGTCCGGGTGGCGCTGGCGGAAGCGCTCCACGATGCGCGGCAGCAGGTACAGGATGGTCGAGCTGTTGGCCGCGATGTTGAGCTCGCCGGCGTCCAGCCCTTTGACCTTGTCGCGGAAGCTGGCCTCCAGCCCGTCCAGGTTCTCCACCAGCGGCAGCGCCATCTCGTACAGCAACTGACCTTCGCGGCTGGGCACCAAACGGCGGCCGCTGCGCTCGAACAGGTTGACCCCGAGTTCGCGCTCCAGGGCCTGCAACTGCTGGCTGATGGCCGGCTGGCTGACGAACAGCGCCTCAGCTGCCCGTGAGACTGAGCCCAGGCGGACCGTCTGGCAGAACGCCCGCAGCGGCTTGAGCCGATCGGATTTGTAGGAAAACCGGGGACTTGGCGTGCGCGGCGTGGTCATGGCGTCACGAGTATAAGCCCACCTTATGTAAGCCATTGCAATAACTGCTTTGTCAAATATCGGCACGGCGGCGCACGGTGGAGCTCAACCGCACCGCAGGAGCCCGCCATGTCCGCCGTCGCTTACGCCACCGCCCAGCCCACCCCCGCCGATGCACCGGCCACCCCCGGCATTGCCCTCACCACCCAGCTGGCTGGCCAGTCCGCGCTGCTGCCGGCGGGGGTACTGGCGCTGCTGGTGTCGCTGCACCGGGCGGTGGAGCCGGAGCGTCAGCGCCGGCTGCAGGCACGCGTGGCCCGCCAGGCCTTCTTCGATGGCGGCGGCCTGCCGGACTTCCGAGCCGATACCGCCGAGATCCGCGCCAGCGACTGGCACGTCGCCCCGCTGCCGGAGGCGCTGCAGGACCGCCGGGTGGAGATCACCGGCCCGACCGACCCGAAGATGGTCATCAACGCGCTGAACTCCGGCGCCAAGGTGTTCATGGCCGACTTCGAGGATTCCACCGCCCCGGCCTGGCGCAACCTGCTGGCCGGCCAGCAGGCGCTGATCGGCGCGGTGCGTGGCGATCTGACCCACACCGGCCCGTCCGTGGATGGGAAGCCGGGCAAGCAGTACACCCTGCGGCCGTTCAACGAGCAGGCCGTGCTGATCGTCCGCCCGCGGGGCTGGCACCTGGATGAGAAGCACGTGCGCATCGATGGCCAGCCGATCGCCGGTGGCCTGTTCGATGCGGCGGTGTTCGCCTTCCACAACGCCCGCACGCTGATGTGCAGGCAGCGTGGCCCGTACTTCTACCTGCCCAAGCTGCAGAGCATGGAAGAGGCGGCGCTGTGGGAGACCGCGCTGTCGCACATCGAGGGCATGCTGGGCCTGCCGCACGGGCAGATCAAGGTCACCGTGCTGATCGAAACGCTGCCGGCGGTGTTCGAGATGGATGAGATCCTGCATGCGCTGCGCGACCGCATCGTCGGCCTGAACTGTGGCCGCTGGGATTACATTTTTTCCTACATCAAGACCTTCCGCCGGCACGCCGACAAGGTGCTGCCCGAGCGCGGCCAGGTGACAATGACCCAGCCGTTCCTGAAGGCCTATTCGGAGCTGCTGATCCGCACCTGCCACCGCCGTGGCGCGCATGCGATGGGCGGCATGGCCGCGCAGATTCCGATCAACCACGACGCGGCCGCCAACGAGCAGGCGATGGCGCGGGTGCGGGCGGACAAGCTGCGCGAAGTCACCGCCGGCCATGACGGCACCTGGGTCGCCCACCCCGCGCTGATCCCGGTCGCGCAGGCGATCTTCGACGAGCACATGCCCGGACCGAACCAGCACCGCGTGCTGCGCAACGACGTGCAGGTGGGCCGCGATGACCTGATCGCCGCGCCCACCGGCACCATCACCCGCGCCGGTTTCGAGGGCAACGTCGAGGTCTGCGTGCGCTACCTGGCCGCCTGGCTGGACGGCAACGGCTGCGTGCCGATCCACCACCTGATGGAAGACGCGGCCACCGCCGAGATCAGCCGCAGCCAGCTGTGGCAGTGGCTGCATACCCCCGGCCAGCACCTGGACGACGGCACCGCCATCGACCTGGCCCTGCTCGACGCCACCCTGGCCCAGCTGCCGGCGCGGCTGGGCGATAGCGCCGCGCTGCCCGGCAGCGCCCGCATCCCCGAGTCCATCTCGCTGCTGGCCGACCTCAGCCGCCGCGAGGAGCTCACCGACTTCCTGACCCTGCCGGCCTACGACCGCCTCGACTGACCACCCGCCATCCACCTGCTGTTACCGCATCCGTTCCCTTTGGAGATTCGACATGAGCACCCTGCAGACCGCCGAACAGATCCAGCACGCTTGGAACACCGACCCGCGCTGGGCCGGGATCACCCGCAACTACACCGCCGCCGATGTGGTGCGCCTGCGTGGCACCGTGCACGTGGAGCACTCGCTGGCGCGGCTGGGCGCGGAGAAGCTGTGGACGTACCTGCAGGAAAAGGACTTCGTCAACGCGCTGGGTGCGCTGACCGGCAACCAGGCCATGCAGCAGGTCAAGGCCGGCCTGAATGCGATCTACCTGTCCGGCTGGCAGGTCGCCGCCGACGCCAACCTGGCCGGCCAGATGTACCCGGACCAGTCGCTGTACCCGGCCGATTCGGTGCCGGCGGTGGTCAAGCGCATCAACAACACCCTGCTGCGCGCCGACCAGCTGCACCATGCCGAAGGCAAGGATGACATCGACTTCCTGCAGCCGATCGTGGCCGATGCCGAAGCCGGTTTCGGCGGCGTGCTCAACGCCTTCGAACTGATGAAGGCGATGATCGAGGCCGGCGCGGCCGGCGTGCACTTCGAGGACCAGCTGGCTTCGGTGAAGAAGTGCGGGCACATGGGCGGCAAGGTGCTGGTGCCGACCCGCGAGGCCATCGAAAAGCTCAACGCTGCGCGCCTGGCCGCCGACGTGATGGGCGTGCCGACCCTGCTGGTGGCGCGTACCGACGCCGAGGCCGCCGACCTGCTGACCAGCGATGTGGATGGCAACGACCAGCCGTTCACCACCGGCGAACGCACCGTGGAAGGCTTCTACAAGACCCGCAACGGCCTGGACCAGGCCATCAGCCGCGGCCTGGCTTACGCCCCCTACGCCGACCTGATCTGGTGCGAGACCGGCAAGCCGGACCTGGAGTTCGCCCGCAAGTTCGCCGAAGCGATCCACGCCAAGTTCCCGGGCAAGCTGCTGGCCTATAACTGCTCGCCCAGCTTCAACTGGAAGAAGAACCTGGACGACGCCACCATCGCGACCTTCCAGAAGGAGATCGCCAAATATGGCTACAAGTTCCAGTTCATCACCCTGGCCGGCTTCCACGCCCTGAACTACTCGATGTTCAACCTGGCCCACGGCTACGCCCGCCGCCAGATGAGCGCCTTCGTGGAGCTGCAGGAAGCCGAGTTCGCCGCCGCCGACCGCGGCTTCACGGCGGTCAAGCACCAGCGCGAGGTCGGCACCGGCTACTTCGACGCGGTGACCCAGGCGATCCAGCAGGGCCAGTCCTCGACCACCGCCCTGAGCGGGTCCACCGAGGAAGAGCAGTTCAACGCCGAACGGGCGGCCTGATCCAGGAAGGGCGGCCAAGGAAGGCCCACAGGGCGGCCGGTCGGGGATCGGCCGCCCTGCGTCGTCTCGGGACCCGCCTCTTCACATCGTCACACGCGGTAGAACACGCGTGTTTTCACGATCTTGGGGGGTAAAAGTCGGAAATGGGATAGGGCGCACAGTTTTGAGGAGTGCTATCCTCCATCGCTCACCAGGGGGACGCTGAAAAGCGGGTGTTCGGAAATGACCGGCAAGGGTGCGGCGGCGATCATGTGCGAACAGGAACCAGACATCGACCGCAAGGCGATGGCTGAGATCGTGCACGCCATCCTGAGCAACGGCGAGTCCGCATTGTTCTCCGAATTCGGCCGGCAACGCAAGCTGCCCTCAGGCACCCATCTGTTCCATCGCGGCCACGCCGGCAACACGATGTACGTGATCGTCAGCGGCTGCATCGAACTGGACTTCGGCGAAGACCTCGTCGTGAAGTCACTCGGTCCCAATGAATTCTTCGGCGAGCTGGGCCTGCTGATCGGCGACCACCAGCGCACGGCCGGCGCGCGTGCGGTCGAGGACAGCATCGTGCTGGAACTGGACCACGACGATTTCCAGCGTCTGGTCGACCGCGACCCTGGTCTGCTGGCCTACTTCCTGCGCCGCACGATCATGCGGGTGGTGAGCAACGAGCAGGTGTTGATCCGCCAGCTGCGCCGCCGCAACCACGATCTCGAAACCGCGCTGGACAACCTCTACGTCACCACTCACCAGCTCACCCACACGCGCGAGCTGGTGCGCACCGACGAGCTGACCGGCCTGCACAACCGGCGTGGCCTCGCGCTCTACCTGCAGGACTGCCGTGCGCAGGAAAACAGCGCGCCGCAGGGCCTGCTGCTGATCGACTGCGACCAGTTCAAGCAGGTCAACGATGTGCACGGCCACCAGGCCGGCGACCGCGTGCTGCAGAGCGTGGCCAACATCCTGCGCTCGGTGGCCACCGAGCCGGACGTGGCCTGCCGGCTGGGCGGCGACGAATTCTGCCTGCTGCTGCGCAGCGCCGACCAGGACAGCCTGCAGCACGCCGCCGAGTTCATTCTCAGCGCGGTGCATGGCCTGATCGGCCGTGCGCATGGCGTGCCGCATGTGTGCCCGGTCAGCATCGGGGTCTGTCTGATCGACCCGCAGACCGACTGGAGCGAGTGGTACGCCCGCGCCGACAATGCGCTGTACCAGGCCAAACGGCTGGGCGGCAACCGATTGCACTGGTCGCGATCAGCGACCGCCACACCCTGATCGGGAGATCGGCATGAACGGCGACAACGGAACGTCGACCCAGGCCCCGCAGATGCGGGCGCTGCTGTTCACCGATCTGTGCGACTCGTTGATCCTGGTGGAGCGGATTGGCGATGCGGCGGCGGCGGAGCTGTTCCAGGCGCATGACCGGCTGGTGCTGGTGTTGCAGCAACCGTGGAATGGTCGCCTGATCGATCGTTCCGATGGCCTGCTGCTGTTGTTCGAGCGCGCCATCGATGGTCTCGGCTTTGCGCTGGATTACCAGCGCGGCCTGCAGGAGATCGGCAAGCAACGCAACATCGTGCTGCGCGCACGCGCGGGCCTGCACGTCGGCGAAGTGCTGACCTGGGAAAACAGCCCCGAGGCGATCAAGGTTGGGGCCAAATCGCTGGAGGTCGAGGGCCTGGCCAAGCCGATGGCCGCGCGCCTGATGGCCCTTGCCCGGCCCGGGCAGATCCTGCTCTCGGCCGTGGCCGAATCGCTGACCCATCGCGCGGTGGGCGAGCTGGGGGAGCGTGGCGAGCGACTGGTGTGGAAATCGCACGGCGGCTGGCGGTTCAAGGGCATGCCCGGTCGCCAGGACATCCATGAAGTGGGCGAACCGGAGTTTGCGCCGCTGCGTGCCCCACGCGGCAGCCCCAAGGCCCGCCGTGCCGTGCCGCTGTGGCGCCGGCCGATGACACTGCTGGCCGAGGTGGCGCTGGTGGCAGGCATGGTCTTCGGCACCTGGGCCTTTCTACGCCCGACGCCGGCCATTGCCTTCGGCGAACGGGATTGGGTGGTACTGGGCAACCTCCATAACCTGACCGGCAATGCACTGCTGGACGACAGTCTTCAACAGGCGTTCCGCATTTCTCTGGAGCAGTCGCGTTACGTCAATGTGCTCAGCGACATGAAGGTGCAGGAAACGCTGGAGCGGATGCGTCGCGAAGGTGGAGCGCTGGACCGCGACGCGGCGATCGAGGTCGCGCTGCGTGAGGGTGCCAGAGCCGTGATCGTACCCACCGTGGCCGAAGTGCATGGGCGGCTGCGTGTTTCACTGGAACTGATCGATCCCAACACCGGCAATACGGCGTGGTCCGACCATGCCGATGGCCGCGGCATGGAATCCCTGCTGGGATCCACCGATGACGTCGTGGCTCAGATGCGCGTGGAGCTCGGCGAGGCCATGCATGACATCTCGCGGGACTCGATGCCGCTGCCCAAGGTGGCGACGGCCAGCCTGGATGCGCTGCATGCCTACGCGATGGGCGTCAAAGCATACGGCGATGGACGCTATGACGACGCGCAGCGGTTTTTCGGGCAGGCGGTGCGTTTCGATCCGGACTTCGCGTTCGCCTACCTGGCACAGCTGCGCATCCAGTGGGGCCGGGGCAATCCCGAAGGGGCCCGGCAATCGCTGGCCGCGGCAAAACGCGCTGCCGGTCGCTTGTCAGGGCGGGATCGGCTGTACATGGACGCCTGGGATGCCGATCTCAACGGCGCCGGAACACTCGCCACGGCCGAAAAGTGGAAGCTCTTGGGCGATCTCTATCCCGATTACCACGGCGCCCATGCCAACTACGCCTGGTCCATGCTGAGCGTGGGGCGGTATAGCGAGTCCGAGCAGGCTGCACGCAAGGCCGCTGTCGCACAGAACCCGTTGCAGGCCATGGCGTTGCAGGCGCTCGGTCGCGCCGAGCTGGCGCAGAATCACGCCGATGCGGCACTGCGCAGCTATCGTCAATCCGCACGGATCGGTCAATGGTCAGTGAACCGCCACATGGTCGCCGCGCTCGCCGCTCATGGCGACCTGGTGGGCGCCCAGCGCATGCTTGCCGCCGCTCGGGAGGATGATCTTGCCATGCACCTGGAGGGCACCGCCGTCGCGTTGGACGCAGGCGAGCCGGCGGCGGCACTGCGGGCCAATGCAGGTGCGCTGCGCCACTGTGGTGACAATGCGCGGATCTGCGGAATGTTCCAGGCGCAGTCGCTTTCGCTGGCCAGCATTGCCGTGCGAAAGGCCGGCGCACACGAATATGAGCAGCTTATCGCCACCATGATCGCGCAGGCGGCCGATCCTGCGGCAGGCGAGCGGGGAGAGTGGCTGTACATGGCCGCTGCCTCGGCCTATCTCGCGCAACGCGCCGAGCTCTATGACGTGGCACGTCGCCAGTTGCCGCATCTGCAGCGACTTGCCAAGGCACTGGATGACCCGCGTGGAACGCAGATGGTGGCGGTGCTGGTGGCCAACCAGGATCGCGTGGATGGCCGGGCTGCGCAATCGGTGCAGCGCTTGCGCGCGCTCATCGACGGCAGCGAGTTGTTCCAGGTCCACGTCGCCCTGCAGGACAGCCTGGTGGCCGCCGGGGACCAGGTGGCTGCCGCCGCCGAGCAACGCTGGCTGGCGACACAACGCGGCAGGGCCTACGCGGAGAACGCCGGTTCCTATCTCCTGCAGGCGCTGAATGTCCATGACAGCCGGGCCGCACAACGACGTCTGGACGCGACGTCGTTGCAGTAACCGCCAGACCTCAGGGCTGCGGCTTGCGCTGCAGTTGTGAGTCGATGTCACCGCTGACGAAACAGTGCGGAAAGCTGAACGAGCTGGTGGCGGTCAGGTGGGCGAGCAGGCGCGTACGAGCGGCCAGGAATTCTTCCTTGCTGGCCAGCGGACCGCCTGATTCGCAGTCGCACGATGCCGCGCCCGCCTCGGCGCTGATGGTCGCCAGCGCGGCGGCGGGATCGGCCTGGAACAGGGTACGGAACGTATCGTCGCTGCTGAGCAGATCCAGCAGCTGTACGGCATCGTTGGAGGAAAGCGGCGGAGAAGTGCTGGTCATGTGGGATGTCTCGGAGATAGCGGAGGGAAGGAGGGGGCGTACGCGCAGGCCGGGGTGTGACGTTACAGCCGCGATCGATAGCGGCCGGCGCGTGAAGCGCTTGAGTCGCCCGATGATCATCGGCCTTCATCTTTGGCGATCCCGGCCGACACACTGGAACACGCGATGCTTCCCTTTCTGGCTGCCCATGCACGATACCCTCCACCTGCGCCGATGCCGCACCCTCTACCTCGAGCCCCGACAGCAGACCTCCTTCGATCTGCGCGCGCTGGTATCCGGTGGTACGGGCATGACCCTGCGCAGTGTCTGGACGGCGCTGGCACCGCACCTGCCGGCGCCGGTCGAGCTCAATGAGTCACAGGTGCTGCTGCTGGGACGTCTCGACCCGGAGCGATGGGAGCCACGGCCCGCCGGGGAAGATGACAGCGATCTGCGCTACCTGCTGGCGCATGGGCTGGTCCAGGCACAGGGCGCAGATCGCGACGCGTTGGCTGAACGTGAAGCGCAGCTGCGGCAGGTGCCGTGGTGGGGACCTGCCGCGATGCTCCATTGGCAGGGCCGCTGGCAGGGCCAGGACAGCGTGAAAGCCCTGGAATCGGCGGGACTGCACACCGCGGCGGGGCTGCGTGCACACCTTGGGCCGCCACCGCCCGCGTTGGCTCCCCACGCAGGAGAACCTCGTCGCCTGCCACGCCAGCCCGAGGAGGCGTTCGACCGCAGCCTGCGCGAGCGCAGCACCTGCCGCAACTTCGATACGGCGCAGCCACTGCCGCTGGCCGAGCTGTCACGACTGCTGCAGCGCACCCTGGCTGAAACTGGACGGCAGGTGGTCGAAGAAGACGCGGTGTTTCTCAAAAAGAACGTACCGTCCGCCGGGGGCCTGCATCCCACCGAAGCGTATCTGCTGGTGCAGCATGTCGAGGGTCTCCAGGCGGGTCTGTATCACTACGATCCTGCCTCGCACGGCGTGTCCGCCCTGCCTTCCGATGCGCGGTCCATGGCAGAGCTGGCGGCGTTGTTCACCGCAGGCCAACACTGGTTTGCCGATGCGCCGGTGCTGATCGTGCTGGCCCCCCGGTTCGCGCGCACCTACTGGAAGTACCGCCACCATCCCAAGGCCTACCGCGCGGTGATCCTGGATGTTGGCCACATCTCGCAGCTGCTGCTGACCTGCGCGACCGAACAGGGCCTGGGGGCCTTTGTTACGGCCGCGATCAACGAACAGGATATCGAGCAGGTGCTCGGCATGGATCCCATGCAGCTCAGCCCGCTCGCCGTGTGTGGCGTAGGCTGGCGCGCACAGCAGATGTCGACCTCTGAGTTCGACCCCGGCGGCCAGGTGTGGACGCCGGTACTCACTGCCGAGCCGCCAACCGGGTGACTCACCCCGCCTCGAAATCCACCAGCACCGCCCCATCGCCCACCTGGTCTCCGGCTTTCACCCGGTAGCCCTGCACGGTGCCATCGGCGGGTGCCTGCAGCGTGTGCTCCATCTTCATCGCTTCCAGCACCAGCAGCGGCGCGCCGCGTTTGACCGCCGTGCCCGGTGACACGAGTGTGGCGACGATACGGCCCGGCATCGGCGCGACCAGGCTGCCAGCATCGGCAACGGACTGGTCCGCTTCGCTGACCGGATCATGCAGGGTGAAGCGCTGCACGCCTTCGCTGCCGAACAGGTACAGCTCGTTGCCGTCGCGGATGACGGTGGCGCGGTGCAGCTGCTCGCCGATCTGTACGCGAAGTGCATCACCGTCCAAACCACCGCTGCCCGCGAGCGCGTTGCCGTCCATGTGGACGGTCCACTGTTCGCCCGCGCCCGCGCCCGCGCCCTGCACGGTGACGCTGCGCTGCGCGCCCCGGTGCTCCAGCGTCAGCGCGCGTGCAGCGGCCGCGCCGAGGCGCCAGCCGTCCTGGGCCTGCCACGGCGAGTGCGGGTCACGCGCATCACGGCGGGCGGCTTCGCTGGTGGCCACGCCGGCAATCGCGGCCAGCGCCAACAGCGCCGGATCACTGTCGCCGTCGTTGGGGGCCAGGGCGGCCTGCTCGCGCTCGATCAGCGCGGTGTCCAGCTTGGCCTGGGTGAACGAATCGGTCATCACCAGCCGGCGCAGGAAGGCGGCATTGGTGGTCACGCCGACCACTTCGCACTCGGCCAGGGCCTGCTGCATGCGGCGCAGCGCGGCGTCGCGGTCGACATCCCAGACGATCAGCTTGGCGATCATCGGGTCGTAGAACGGGGTGATCGCATCGCCCTGCTCGACACCGGCGTCCACGCGCACGTGCGCGGTGTTGGCCGGCAGGCGCAGGTGGCGCAGGGTGCCGGTGGAGGGCAGGAAACCGCGGTCGGCATCTTCGGCGTACAGGCGGGCTTCCAGTGCATGCCCGCGGATCTGCAGCTGATCCTGCTGCAGCGGCAGTGGCTCACCGCTGGCCACGCGCAGCTGCCATTCCACCAGGTCGGTGCCGGTGATGCACTCGGTGACCGGGTGTTCCACCTGCAGGCGGGTGTTCATTTCCATGAAGTAGAAATCGCCATCGGGGCCGGCGATGAACTCCACCGTGCCCGCGCCGACGTAGTTGACCGCGCGCGCGGCATCGACGGCGGCCTTGCCCATCGCGGCGCGGCGCTCGGGCGTCATGCCGGGCGCAGGCGCTTCTTCGAGCACCTTCTGATGGCGGCGCTGCACCGAGCAGTCGCGCTCGAACAGGTACACCACGTTGCCGTGGCTGTCGCCGAACACCTGGATCTCGATGTGGCGCGGACGCTCGACATACTTTTCGACCAGCACGTGTGCGTTGCCGAAGGCGGACTGCGCTTCACGCTGGCAGCTGGCCAGCGCCTCGGTGAAGGTGGCGCTGTCATCCACGCGGCGCATGCCCTTGCCACCGCCGCCGGCGCTGGCCTTGATCAACACCGGGTAGCCGATGCTGTCGGCCTGCTTGCGCAGGAACTCGGGGATCTGCTCGTCGCCGTGGTAGCCCGGCGTCAGCGGCACGCCGGCCTGCTGCATCAGCGCCTTGGCCGCGCTCTTGTCGCCCATCGCGCGGATCGCCGCGGCGGAGGGGCCGATGAACACGATGCCCGCCTCGGCACAGGCCTGCGCGAAGCCGGCGTTCTCCGAGAGGAAGCCGTAGCCAGGATGGATCGCCTGCGCGCCGGTGCGGCGGGCGGCGGCCAGGATGGCGTCGCCGCGCAGGTAGCTCTCGCGCGCCGGCGCCGGGCCGATCGCGATGGCCTCGTCGGCCAGGCGCACGTGGCGCGCGTTGCGGTCGGCGTCGGAGTACACCGCCACGGTGGCGATGCCCAGGCGCTGGCAGGTAGCGATGACGCGGCAGGCGATTTCGCCACGGTTGGCGATCAGGATCTTGGTGAACATGGTGGTCTCGTTGCGCGGGCCAGGGACGGCGGTGCCAGGCGGCACCGCCCGTGCATTACATGCGGAACACGCCGAAGTCGGTCTTCTTCGCCGGGGCGTTGAGGCTGGCTGACAGCGCCAGGCCCAGCACACGACGGGTGTCGGCCGGATCGATCACGCCGTCATCCCAGAGGCGGGCGCTGGCGTAGTACGGGTGGCCCTGCGATTCGAACTGCGCGCGGATCGGCGACTTGAAGCCGTCTTCTTCCTCGGCCGACCACTGCCCGCCCTTGGCTTCGATGCCGTCGCGCTTGACCGTGGCCAGCACGCTGGCGGCCTGCTCGCCGCCCATCACGCCGATGCGCGCGTTCGGCCACATCCACAGGAAGTTGGGCGAGTAGGCGCGGCCGCACATGCCGTAGTTGCCGGCACCGAACGAGCCGCCGATCACCACGGTGAACTTGGGCACCTTGGCGCAGGCCACGGCCATCACCAGCTTGGCCCCGTCCTTGGCGATGCCGCCGTGCTCATACTTGCGGCCGACCATGAAGCCGGTGATGTTCTGCAGGAACACCAGTGGAATGCCGCGCTGGGTACACAGTTCGATGAAGTGCGCGCCCTTCAGCGCGGACTCGGAGAACAGGATGCCGTTGTTGGCGATGATGCCCACCGGGTAGCCATGCAGGTGCGCGAAGCCGGTGACCAGGGTGTTGCCGTAGCGCGGCTTGAACTCATCAAAGCGCGAATCGTCGACCAGGCGCAGGATCACTTCGCGCACGTCGTACGGCTTGCGCGTGTCGGCCGGGATCACGCCGTACAGCTCGTGGGCCGGATGCCGCGGTTCCACCGGGGCCTGCACCGCCAGTGCCGGCTCGGGCTTGCGCCAGTTGAGCTGGGCGATGATCGCGCGGACCCGGGCCAGCGCCTGCAGGTCGTTGTCGGCCATGTGGTCGGCCACGCCGGAGATGCGCGTATGCACATCGGCACCGCCCAGTTCTTCGGCGGTGACCACTTCACCGGTGGCCGCTTTCACCAGCGGTGGGCCGCCGAGGAAGATGGTGCCCTGCTCGCGCACGATCACCGTTTCATCGCTCATCGCCGGCACGTAGGCGCCACCGGCGGTGCAGCTGCCCATCACGCAGGCGATCTGCGGAATGCCTTGCGCGGACAGGTTGGCCTGGTTGTAGAAGATGCGGCCGAAATGGTCGCGGTCCGGGAACACCTCGTCCTGCAGCGGCAGGAACGCACCGCCGGAATCCACCAGGTAGATGCAGGGCAGGCGGTTCTGCTCGGCCACTTCCTGCGCGCGCAGGTGCTTCTTGACCGTCATCGGGTAGTAGGTGCCACCCTTGACCGTGGCATCGTTGGCCACGATCACGCACTCCACGCCCGAGACCCGGCCGATACCGGCAACCACGCCGGCGCTGGGGATCGGGTCGCCATACATGCCGTGCGCGGCCAGCGGGGCGATTTCCAGGAAGGCGCTGCCCGGGTCGAGCAGGGCATCGATGCGGTCACGCACCAGCAGCTTGCCGCGTGCGGTGTGCTTGGCGCGTGCCGCTTCGCTGCCGCCCAGTGCGGTCTGCGCCAGGGTGGCGCGCAGGTCGTCGACCACCGCCTGCAGCGCGGCGCGGTTGGCCTCGAAGGTGTCGCTGCCCGGTTGCAGCTGGGTGCTCAATACGGTCATGGCAGGGCCCTTACTTGGTGCGCTGGAACAGTTCGCGGCCGATCAGCATGCGGCGGATCTCCGAGGTGCCGGCGCCGATTTCATACAGCTTGGCATCGCGCCACAACCGCCCGGTCGGGTACTCGTTGATGTAGCCGTTGCCGCCCAGGATCTGGATCGCCTGGCCGGTCAGCCAGGTGGCCTTCTCGGCCGAATACAGGATCGCGCCGGCCGCGTCCTGGCGCGTGGTGCGGCCCTGGTCGCAGGCGCGTGCCACCGCGTAGACATAGGCGCGGCAGGCATTGAGGCCCACGTACATGTCGGCCAGCTTGGCCTGGATCAGCTGGAAGGTACCGATCGCCTCGCCGAACTGCTTGCGCTCGTGCACGTACGGCATCACCACATCCATCGCGGCGGCCATCAGGCCGAGCGGGCCACCGGACAGCACCACGCGCTCATAGTCCAGACCGGACATCAGCACCTTGACGCCACCGCCGACCACGCCAAGCACGTTGGCTTCGGGTACTTCGCAATCCTGGAAGACCAGCTCGCAGGTGTTGGAGCCGCGCATGCCGAGCTTGTCCAGCTTCTGCGCCGTGGAGAAGCCCTTCATGCCCTTTTCGATCAGGAACGCGGTGATGCCCTTGGCGCCGCCATCCGGATCGGTCTTGGCATAGACCACCAGCACATCGGCATCCGGGCCGTTGGTGATCCACATCTTGTTGCCGTTGAGCACGTAGTGATCGCCGCGCTTGTCCGCCCGCAGCTTCATCGAGACCACGTCCGAGCCGGCGCCCGGTTCGCTCATGGCCAGCGCGCCGACCAGCTCGCCGCTGCACAGGCCGGGCAGGTAGCGCTTTTTCTGATCTTCGTTGCCGTTCTTGCGCAGCTGGTTCACGCACAGGTTCGAGTGCGCACCGTAGGACAGCGCGATGGCACCGGAGGCGCGCGAGATTTCTTCCATCGCCACCACATGCGCGAGGTAGCCCATGCCGCTGCCGCCGTATTCCTCTTCCACGGTCAGGCCGAGCAGGCCCTGTTCGCCGAGCTTGCGCCACAGCGCATTGGGGAACAGATTCTCTTCGTCGGCCTGGGCCGCCAGCGGGGCGATTTCAGCGGAGGCAAAATGGGCCACGCTCTGGCGCAGCAGGTCGATCTCTTCGCCGAGATCGAAGTTCATGGTCGGGACGTGCATGGGCGACTCCGCAACAACAAGGGATGGGACGCGCCGGGAGGGATGGACGGGCTGACAGGGCCGTCCCGCGGGCGATGTACCCCCAGCGTAGCCGGGTTCGACAAAGAAGTGAACACAAATTCAAAAATTGAACATAGAATCAACAAATGGCCTATAAACGCTCCGCCCTGATGGAAGAACGCCTTGCCGGCGCCCGTGAACGCATCCTGCTGGCGACCCGTGTGCTGGTGGCGGCCGGCGGCTACCGCAACGCCCCGGTGACCGCGGTGGCGGCCGAAGCCGGGGTCTCCACCGGCCTGATCTACCGGCACTTCCCCTCCAAGGCCGAACTGTTCGTGGAGGTGCTCACCGCCGCCGTCGAGCACGAGCTGCGCATCTTCGAGGCGATCGCGGCCGAGCCGCTGCCCGCGCCGGAGCGCCTGCGCCGGGCGATCACCGCCTTCGTGCGCCGCGCGCTGGCCGGGCCCGGGCTGGCCTATGCCTTCATCGCCGAGCCGGTCGATCCGGAAGTGGAAGCCGAGCGCATCCGCTGCCGCCGTCTGTTCGGCGATGTGTTCCGGCGCATCGTCGCCGATGGCGTGGAGGCAGGCACCTTCCCGCCGCAGGACACCCATGTCGCAGCGGCCTGCATCGTCGGCGCGTTCACCGAGGCGCTGGTCGGCCCGACCGCACTGAGCCGCGACGCGCACGGCGACGAAGATGCGCTGGTCGAGTCGATCTGTGTTTTCTGCCTGCGTGCCGCGGGCGCCTGAGCCGCGCCGATGCTGCATTGCGACACCCGGCGGTCGCTTGCGCAGCGCCGCCGACGCTGGTCATACTCGGCCGACAAGCCGTGGTCCAACGACTACCAGCCAGGGGTATAGAGAGTGCGGAATTACGACCTCGAGTTCCTGAAACGCTTTTCCATGGTCATCGCGCTGCTGATGGCCATCACACTCGGCCTCATCATCTTTGCGGCCTACCTGCATACCAGCATTCCCCCTGAAGTCTCGCCGATGGCGGCCAAACGTACCGAGCAGCGCATCGCGCCGGCCGGTGCGGTGTACGCCGGCAGCACCGGTGCCGCCGCGCAGGCCGCCGCCCATGCCGCCGCGCTGGTCAAAGCCGCCTCGCAGGTCGCCTACGGTGGCACCACCGACGGCAAGGTGATCTACGACAACCTCTGCACCGCCTGCCATACCAATGGCGTCGGCAAGGCGCCGACGCTGGATCACGGGCATTGGGATGCGCGCATCGCCCAGGGCAAGGACACGCTCTACAAGCACGCAGTGGAGGGCTATACGGGCCCGGACGGTGGCATCATGCCGCCCAAGGGCGGTAATCCGGCGCTGACCGAGGAGCAGATCCATGCCACGGTCGATTGGATGCTCGCCAACCTGAAATGACGGCTTTGCCGGATCAGGCCACCGACGCCGCCGAAGGGCGGCGTTTCACTTTATGTGGTTAGCCTTGTCGCACTTCCCTGGAGTCCCGCTTCCGATGCGCCGTACCCCCCTCGTGTTCGCTCTCGCGCTGGCGTTGTCCGGCGCGGTCCATGCCGCCCAGCCGCAGCCCGCCACCTCGCCGCAGGCGCGCCCGGCGCCGACCACGTCGGCCACGGTCACCCTGACCGCGCCGCCCACCGACTGGCGCACGCTGGATGGCCAGCAGGTCCGCATCGCCGCGCCGCTGACCCTGGCCGGCACCGATGGCCTGTCGCGCTTTGGTGAGTTGACCGTGGCCTTCGGTGGTCGCCTGTGGCAGCCGAGCGAAGTGGCCGCACCCGGCACCGCCGGGCATGCCCAGGTGGTGGCCGACAACCTGCATCGCCGGCTGGTGCTCGACGATGGAAGCGACGCCCGGGATCCCGGCCCGGTGGCCTACCTGCCGGCGGCCGCGAACCTGCGCACCGGCATGGTCCTGCGCAATATCGAAGGCATCGTCCGCGTCGATCCCAAGGGCAACACCCGCCTGCAGGTGACCCGCCCGCTGAACCTGCCGGCGCTGGAGCGCCCGGCCGTACCGGTGGTGGCCGGGGCTCTGCATGTGGCGGCGTTCAACCTGGAGAACTTCTTCAATGGCGACGGCCAGGGCGGCGGTTTCCCGACCCTGCGTGGCGCCCGTACCCTGGCCGAACACCAGGCGCAGAAGACCAAGCTGGTCGCCACCATCAACGCGCTCGGCGCCGATGTCGCCGCGCTGATGGAACTGGAGAACGATGGCTACGGACCGCAGTCGGCGATCGCCCAGCTGGTTGATGCGCTCAATGCGGACCGGGGCCAAGGTGCCGACTGGCGTTTCATCGATGCCCGGCAGGGCCCGGGTGACAACCCGATCCGGGTCGGCATCATCTACCGCGCCTCGCGCGTGACCCCGGTCGGCGCCCCCGCCGTGCTGGAGAAGGAGCCCTTCGGCGAGCGCAGCCGCGTGCCGCTGGCGCAGGCCTTCCGTGCGGGCAAGGGCGCGCCGTTCGTGGTCGTGGCCAATCACTTCAAATCCAAGGGCTGCTCCGAAGCGACCGGCGCCGATGCCGATCAGAAGGACGGCCAGGCCTGCTGGAATGCCACCCGGGTCGCCTCGGCCACGCTGCTGGACCAGTGGCTGGCGACCGATCCCACCGCTGCGGGCACCCGCGATGCAGTGCTGCTGGGTGACTTCAACGCCTACGCGATGGAAGACCCGATCCGCACCCTGCACGCGGCCGGCTGGCGGGATGCGTTCGCGGTGGCGAAGGTCGAACGGCCTTACAGCTATGTCTACAACGGCATGACCGGCCGGTTGGACCATGCGCTGTTGAGCCCGGGCATGGCCAAACGCCTGCGCGCGGCCGCGGAGTGGCACATCAATGCCGATGAGGCCGACGATGTCGGCTACCGCGACCGCAACGAAGCGGGCCCGTGGCGCAGCTCGGACCATGATCCGCTGCTGCTGGGGTTTGATCGCTGATACCGCACGGGTGCGCCGGCACGCCCGGCCACCGTCGCGTTGCCCGGGTAGTGCCGGCCGCTGGCCGGCACCGCATCAACCAGTTACCACGTGCCCCACGCGATCAACCCGATCGCCACCACGGCCAATCCCAGGCCCACCCGGTTCCACACACTGGTGCGCTCGCCGAAACCGACGATGCCCACCAGCGCGCCCAGCACCACCACGCCGATGTTCATGCCGGCGAACACCACCGCCGGGCTGTCCGGCAGATGCTGGTGGGCGCGCACGTAGAACAGGATGTTGCCGAAGTTGAGCAGCCCGAGCAGGGCCCCGCCGACCCCGTTGCGCCACTGCAGGCGGGCGATGCCGCGCAGGTGACGCCATAGCTGCAACGCCAACATCAGCACGAAGGCCAGGCTGAAGCTGGCCAGCAGCGCCGCCATCGAGGGCGTGCCCGACAACGCCACCTTCTTGAGCAGGATGTCCACCAGGGCATAGCCCACCCACACCGCCAGCAGCCACGGCCAGGCCCGCCCGCCAGTGGGCTCGGCCGCACCGGCGCGCGGGCGCACGCTGATGCCCAGGATCGCCAGCAGCCCCAACCCCAGGCCGGCCAGCTTCCAGCCGTTGGCGGTCTCCCCGAACACCAGGAACGCGGCCAGCAGCGAAAGCAGGAGTGACAACCGCTGGGCCACGTCGCTGCGCACGATCCCGGCGCGGGTCACCGCGCGGGCCATCATCAGGAAGATCGCCGGCAGCGCCACGGCCAGGCAGAGCAGGGCGGCCCACGGCGCATGCGCGGTCTGCAGTGACGCCAGCGATGGCTGCAGCAGCACCGCGCTGAGCACGCTGGCGACCAGATAATTCCACGTCACCACCTGCGGCATGTCCAGCCGCTGGCGCGGCGCCAGCTTCAGCAGGACCGAGACCAGCACGCTGCAGAGAACGCTGAAAACCAGAAAGTGCATGTACGGATCCGGCGGGGCGGCGGTGAAGCACGCGGAGGGACGGTATTATGACGCCATGCACAATCCCCCATTTCCCCAAGAAAGCGGTGCGCTGACGCTGGACGGACCGGTCGGTCCGCTGGATGTCGTGGTTGATCTGCCCGAGGCCGATGTCGCGGTGCAGCCGGTGGTGGCGATCGTCTGCCATCCGCTGTCCACCGAGGGCGGCAGCATGCACAACAAGGTGGTGACCATGGCCGCGCGCTCGCTGCGCGACCTGGGCATCGCCACCGTGCGCTTCAACTTCCGCAGCGTCGGCGACTCGGCCGGCACGTTCGACAACGGCGTGGGCGAACAGGACGACCTCAAGGCCGTCGCCGCCTGGGTCCGTGCACAGCGGCCGGGCCAGGACCTGTGGCTGGCCGGTTTCAGCTTCGGCGCGTACGTCTCGCTGCGCGCGGCGGGCGACCTGCAGCCGACCACGTTGATCTCGATCGCGCCGCCGGCCGGGCGCTGGGATTTCGAGGGCATGCAGCCGCCGGCCCAGTGGCTGGTGATCCAGGGCGAGGAAGACGAGATCGTCGACCCGCAGGCGGTCTATGACTGGCTGGACAGTATGGATGCACCGCATGAACTGGTGCGCATGCCCGATACCAGCCACTTCTTCCACCGCAAGATCGTCGACCTGCGCGGCGCGCTCATCCATGGCGTCAAGCAGTGGCTGCCCAACCCCGCCCCCGACGCGGCATGAGCGACACCGTGATGACCCCGTCGCAGCGCTACGCCGATGGCGTGGCCCGGGGCGAATGGCAGAACGACCCGGCCCAGCACGCCGCCCTGGCCGAGCTGGACCGCATCCATCTGGCGCTGGTCGACAGCGCCCAGGACGGCTGGCTGGACCGCCTCTCCGCATTCTGGAAGAAGCCCGAGCCGGTCAAGGGCCTGTACTTCTGGGGCGGGGTGGGGCGCGGCAAGACCTTCCTGGTCGATCTGTTCTATGACGGCCTGCCGATCGAACAGAAGTACCGCACCCATTTCCATCGCTTCATGCGCGGCATCCACGAGCGCCTGCGCGAGCACCAGGGGCAGAGCGATCCGCTGGCGAAGATCGCCCAGGAGTGGCGCAGCAAACTGCGCGTGCTGGTGCTGGACGAATTCTTCGTCACTGACATCGGCGATGCGATGCTGCTGGCGCGCCTGCTCGAACGCATGTTCGCCGAGGGCGTGACCCTGGTGACCACCTCCAACACCGCGGTGGAAAACCTGTACCTCAACGGCCTGCAGCGCGACAGCTTCCTGCCCGCGATCGGGCTGCTGCAGACCTACTGCGTGGAACTGTACGCCGAAGGCACCGAGGACTACCGCATGCGCGCGCTGACCCGCTCGCCGGTGTACCAGTCCCCGATCGATGCCGGCAGCGATGCCTGGCTGGCCGGCCGCTGGGCCGAGCTCAGTGGTGGGCAACCGGCCAAGGCGGGCAACATCGAGATCGAGGCGCGCAAGATTCCGGTGCGCGGCCGCGGCAAGAGCATCGTCTGGTTCGATTTCAAGGCGCTATGCGAAGGCCCACGCGGCCCGTCGGATTACATCGAGATCGCGCACGAGTTCAACACCGTGCTGCTCGGCGACATCCCGCACTTCGACACACTCAACGAAGATGCCGCGCGCCGCTTCGTCAACCTGATCGACGAGCTGTACGACCGCCACGTCAACCTGGTCTGCACCGCGACCGATTCACCGGTCGGGCTGTATTCGGGCATCCGCCTGCAGGGCGCGTTCGAACGTACCGCCTCGCGCCTGATCGAAATGCAGAGCGCCGAGTACCTGGGCACCCCGCACCGCGCGTAGCTCCACGCCGGGCCTGGACAGGCCGTGATGTAGATCCACGCCATGCGTGGATAGGCCGTGCAACGTAGATCCACGCCATGCGTGGATGCGCTCTACAACGGCGGCAACACCAACGCGTCCCCGCGCGGCTGTTCGTGCGCGATCGGCGCGGCCGCGTCCTCGTTGCGGTCCATCACCATCATTGCCAGCGGCCTGCCCTGGTAGCGCACCTCCAGCGACTGCTGGATCGCGTCCAGCGCCAGCACCTGCGTGCACAGCGACTGGGCCTGCGCCTCCAGCGCCTTGCCACGCAACTCCATGCGGTGCTCCAGGTCGGCCTCCATCTTCTCGGCGCGCGCCTCGATCCGGCCAGAGCCGCCGGTCAGCATCGTCCACAGCACCCCGCGGGCAAGCGAGGCCGACATCGACTCGGCCGCCTGCTCGATGCGCGCCTCGAACTGCTCGCCGAACAGGTCCTGCTCCCAGATCCCGCGGCCCAGCGTACGGCCAACGTATTCGTGGGCATCCCTGCGCAGCCCTTCCACCTCGCGCGCCTTGCGGCCGCTGCCGGTCATGATCTCCACCGTCGCCCCCAGCGCATCGAAGGCGATGTCCGTGGCCTCGCCGGCCACCCCGGCCACCGCAGGCACCAGCTGGCGGGTGCCCCATTCGAGCTGGCGCAGGCGCTGGGCATCGGCGTCACTGACCGGGATCGGCTGGCGATCGATGTTCAGCTCGCCATCGTGGAAGAAAATCTCCGCCGGCAGCTGCTCGCGGTTGCGCAGCCAGATCCCGCCGCTGTCCACCAGCACGTTGTAGGGCGTGCTCACCCCGCACTGGCGCGAGGAGAGGGCCGGCGCCTTGGTCTGGCCATCGGCGGCGGCGGTGCCGGTGCCGGCCAAGGTCAGGCCCAGCAACAGACATCCAGTCAGGGGCAGGCGCATGGTCGCGTTCATATGAAAGGAGACGCGTTGGAGCGTCGCACCCCGGGGCGGCCCCGGCGCGGGTCGGAAGTCACCCTGACCGGCGGCCATTCGTTAGGGCCATGTGAGGCCGCTGTTCCGTTTTTCGCGCCCCTGCGTCGCATCCGGCACCGGCGTTTTGGCCTTGACTGCGCACTCGCTTTCGACAGGTCCAGACCGTTCGTCGGACGCCTTTCCGGCCCGGTCCTTGCGCCGCAAGGGATTAGGGAAATTCACTACATTTGGCGTTGACGACACCTGGTACCCCCACTATCTTGTGGCCGTCGGTACCGCCGACCACAAGTCGACGGGCGTATCGCCTTCACGCCGATGGCCTGAAGACCTACTGACAACCGCACGAAGTACAGCGTGTGGTGCCGGTCGCAGGATTCTCCGGGGGGAGAGGACCGGTGACGCAGGGGAACCGCCCGCAGGCTTGCCTGCCCGGGTCGCGGCTCCTGCGACGCCGATAGTCCACCCTGAGCATCTCTGCATCGGTTCCGGCGCCTGCCAGGCAGACCCACGCTGCACCACCCCAAATCACGCCAAGAGGAAAACGCCGTGAGCACCGAAACCAGCGCAGCTATCGATAAGGAAAGCGAATTCCTGCTGACCTCGCCGCCCACGGCGACCGCCATGAGCGTCACCAAACGCAATGGCACGACCGAACTGGTGGACCTGAACAAGATCGTGCGCGCCGTACAGCGCTGCTGCGAAGGTCTGCATGCGGTGGATCCGATGCGCGTTGCGACCCGCACCATCTCCGGCCTGTATAACGGCGCGACCACCCAGGAGCTGGACGAACTGTCCATCCGTACCTCGGCGCTGCTGATCGGTGAAGAACCCGAATACGGCCGCCTCGCCGCGCGCCTGCTGGCCAACTTCATCGCCAAGGAAGTGTCCGGCCAGGAAATCCATGCGTTCTCGCAGTCGGTCGGCCGCGGCCACGAAGTCGGCCTGATCAACGCACGCCTGCTGGAGTTCGTGCAGGTCAACGCCCGCAAGCTCAACGACGCGATCGATCCGTCGCTGGACCTGCATTTCGATTACTTCGGCCTGCGTACCCTGTACGACCGGTACCTGCTGCGTCATCCGCACACCCGCAAGGTGATCGAGACCCCGCAGCAGTTCTTCCTGCGCATCGCCAGCGCGCTGAGCGAAGACGTGCCGGAAACCCTCGCGCTGTACAAGCGCATGGGCAATCTGGATTACCTGCCGTCCAGCCCGACCCTGTTCAACTCCGGCACCACGCATGAGCAGCTGTCCTCGTGCTTCCTGCTGGATTCGCCGCAGGATTCGCTGGAGTCGATCTACGCCAAGTACGGCGATATCGCCCAGCTCTCCAAGTTCAGCGGCGGCATCGGCGTCAGCTACAGCCGCGTGCGTTCGCGTGGTTCGCTGATCAAGTCGACCAACGGCCATTCCAACGGCATCGTGCCGTGGCTCAAGACCATGGATTCGTCCGTGGCCGCGGTGAACCAGGGCGGCAAGCGCAAGGGCGCGGCCTGTGTGTACCTGGAAACCTGGCACGCCGATATCGAGGACTTCCTCGAACTGCGTGACAACACCGGCGACGAATCGCGCCGTGCGCACAACCTGAATCTGGCCAACTGGATCCCCGACCTGTTCATGCAGCGCGTCGAGGCCGACCAGGAATGGTCGCTGTTCGATCCGAGCGTGGTGCCCGAGTTCACCGATCTGTTCGGCGAAGCGTTCGAGCAGGCTTACCTGCAGGCCGAAGCCCAGGGCAAGGCCCAGCGCACCATCTCCGCACGCAAGCTGTACTCGCGGATGATGCGTACCCTGGCCGAGACCGGCAACGGCTGGATGACCTTCAAGGACAAGTGCAACCGCGCCAGCAACCAGACCCTGCGTCCGGGCAACGTGATCCACCTGTCCAACCTGTGCACCGAAATCCTGGAAATCACCTCGGCCGAAGAGACCGCGGTGTGCAACCTGGGCTCGATCAACCTGGGCAATCATTTCGACGGCCACGGCGAGTTCGATTTCGAGAAGCTGGCCGACACCGTGCGCCTGGCCGTGCGTCAGCTCGACCGCGTGATCGACCTGAACTTCTACCCGATCGAAACCGCCCGCCGCGGCAACCTGCGCTGGCGTCCGGTCGGCCTGGGCTGCATGGGCCTGCAGGACGTGTTCTTCCGCAAGCGTCTGGCCTTTGACAGTGCCGAAGCCCGCGCGCTGTCCAGGCAGATCGCCGAAACGATCTACTTCCACGCGCTGGAAACCTCGTGCGAGCTGGCCCAGGAACGCGGCAAGCACCCGTCCTTCGCCGACACCCGTGCGGCCAGCGGCGAGCTGCAGTTCGATGCCTGGAACGTGGTGCCCGAAGACACCGCCCGTTGGGACGCCCTGCGTGAGCGCATCAAGGAACACGGCCTGCGCAACTCGCTGCTGATCGCGATCGCCCCGACCGCGACCATCGCCTCGATCGCCGGTTGCTACGAGTGCGTCGAGCCGCAGGTCTCCAACCTGTTCAAGCGCGAAACGCTGTCCGGCGACTTCCTGCAGGTCAACCGTTACCTGGTGAACGAGCTGAAGAAGCTCGGCCACTGGACCCCGGAAATGCGCGACGCGATCAAGCTGGCCGAAGGCTCGATCCAGGGCATCACCCAGATCCCGGAAACGCTGCGCCACATCTACCGCACCGCCTGGGAACTGCCGATGCGTTCGCTGATCGACATGGCCGCCGACCGCGGCGCGTTCATCGACCAGTCCGCCTCGCTCAACCTGTTCATGGAAAGCCCGAACATCGGCGCGATGTCCTCCATGTACATGTACGCCTGGAAGCAGGGCATCAAGACCACGTACTACCTGCGTTCGCGCCCGGCGACCAAGATCGCCAAGACGACCGTCAGCAGCTACACCCCGGTCGAAGCCGTCGCCTGCTCGCTGGAAAACCCGGAAAGCTGCGAGGCGTGCCAGTAACCAAGGCGTGCCGGCCCACCGGGCCGGCACCGCCGGGTGCACGGACGGAGGGTCGTTGCCTACCCGGGAACACCGGTTCCGCCGGAACATCACACATTCGGTAGCTACCGACCGTTGGTCGGTAGTCGCCAAGAAGGACGAAACACCATGGCCGACAAGCCGACTCAAATGCTGCTCGATCCAGGTTTTGAACTGACGTTGCGCCCGATGCGCTACCCGCAGTTCTATGACATGTATCGCAACGCGATCAAGAACACCTGGACGGTCGAGGAAATCAACTTCCAGATCGACATCAGCGACCTGCACGGCAAGATGTCGCCGGGCGAGCGCCACCTGATCCACCGCCTGGTCGCGTTCTTCGCCACCGGCGATTCGATCGTGTCCAACAATCTGGTGCTGAACCTGTATCAGCATCTGAACGCGCCGGAAGCGCGCATGTACCTGTCGCGCCAGCTGTACGAAGAAGCGCTGCACGTGCAGTTCTACCTGACCCTGCTCGACAACTACCTGCCCGATCCGGACGAGCGCGCCAAGGCGTTCGACGCGGTGGAGAACATCGACTCGATCAAGAAGAAGGCGGACTTCTGCTTCAAATGGATCGATTCGATCCAGAACCTGAAGCGCATCGAGACCCGTGACGAGCGTCGCCAGTTCCTGCTCAACCAGATCTGCTTCGCGGCGTGCATCGAGGGCCTGTTCTTCTTCGCGGCCTTCGCGTACGTGTACTACTTCCGTTCGCGCGGTCTGCTCAACGGTCTGGCCTCGGGCACCAACTGGGTGTTCCGCGACGAGAGCGCGCACATGGAGTTCGCGTTCGAGTGCGTGGACGTGATCCGCGAGGAAGAGCCGGACCTGTTCGACGATGCGATGAAGCAGGAGGTCTACGACATGCTGGCCGACGCGATCGAGTGCGAAGTGCAGTTCGCCGAGGACGTGCTTTCGGGCGGCGTGGCAGGCATTTCGACGCGCGACATGCGCCAGTATCTGCAGCATTGCGCGGACAATCATTTCCATCGCCTGGGCATGGAGAAGAAGTACAACGTGCGCAATCCGCTGAGCTTCATGGAGCTGCAGGACGTGCAGGAGTTGACCAACTTCTTCGAGCGCCGTTCCTCGGCCTACCAGGTAGGCGTGAAGGGCGAAGTGTCGTTCGACATGTCGTTCTGATCTGACGCTCACGTCGTGATTTCGAAAAGCCCCGGACATGTTCCGGGGCTTTTTGTTTGCGCTCTGCTTGCTTGAGCGTTGAAGCGTTGAGGCAACAGCGTTGGCGTCCGGATGCTGCGAGTAGAAGTGACCCGGGCAGGCGAATGCTGGACCCGCCGTAAATACGTCCGTGTAGGCTCGTGGGCCGCATCCATGCGGCCCAACGGTCCTGCATTCGCCTACCCGGGTCACGTCCCATGGATCTTCCATTGCGGTTGGAAAGGCGGTTGCTACCAACGTGCGCTGACTATCAATGAAGACCTTGGTATCAACACGTCGTGTAGAGCCGAGCCATGCTCGGCTGCTCTTCCTCTCCCACACCACGTCGCGTAAGCACTCGCCAAAGCCGCTCTCCCCACCGCGCATAAGCAAACTATCTAGAGGAGGTCGGGGGTCCCTTTGCAGGACCGTTAAGCGGCATGGATGCCCCCCTGTCGTATCATCCGCGCCATCCCACAGCATTCCCGGCCCCCGCCATGACCCCGATCCCCGAAACCATCCCGCCCATCGAAGTCCGCATGGCCGAGATCGTGTTCCCCAACCACACCAATCACCTGGGCACCCTGTTCGGTGGCCAGGCCCTGGCATGGATGGACAAGGCGGCGTTCCTGGCCGCGGCCCGCTACTCGCGCCGCACCGTGGTCACCGCACGCTCGGACCAGGTCGATTTCAAGCTGCCGATCCGCATCGGCCAGATGGTGGAGACCGTCGGCCGCATCGTGGACGTCGGGCGCAGCTCGATGAAGGTGGAGGTTGAACTGATCGCCGAAGACCTCCACACCGGTGAGCGCAAGCTGTGCACGCGCGGACACTTCGTGATGATCGCGCTGGATGCCGACGGCCACCCGACCAGCGTCCCGTCGCTGCCGGGTGACATCCCGGGCCCGTAAGCGGCCAGCGATTGCCTCTCCGCGCCTGCGCCCCCATCTGCTGATCATGAGCACACCCCTCGCCGAGTTCATCGACCGCGCCCAGCGCCTGTTCGTGCTGACCGGCGCGGGCTGCAGCACCGATTCGGGCATCCCGGATTACCGCGATGCCGATGGCCAGTGGAAGCGGACGCCGCCGGTCACCTACCAGGCCTTCATGGGCGAGCTGGCCACCCGCCAGCGCTACTGGGCGCGCAGCCTGCTGGGTTGGCCCCGGTTCGGCTGGGCCCAGCCGAACGGCACGCATGCTGCGCTCGCCGCGCTGGAGGCCCGTGGCCAGGTCGAGCTGCTGCTCACCCAGAATGTCGACCGGCTGCATCAGCGGGCGGGCAGCGAGGCGGTGATCGACCTGCATGGGCGGCTGGACCAGGTGCGCTGCATGGGCTGCGAAGCGCGCACCCCGCGCGAGGCGTTCCAGCACCGGCTGCTGGCGCTCAACCCCGGCTGGGAGCATCTGGAGGCCGGACAGGCGCCCGACGGCGATGCCGATCTGGAGATGGATTTCTCCGCCTTCCAGGTGCCGGCCTGCCCGGCATGCGGCGGGGTGCTCAAGCCGGACGTGGTGTTCTTCGGTGAAAGCGTGCCGCGCGAGCGGGTCGCCACCGTCCACGACCATCTGCAGCGGGCCGATGCGGTGCTGGTGGTCGGCTCCTCGCTGATGGTCTATTCCGGCTTCCGCTTCGTGCAGGCCGCGGCCCAGGCCGGGCTGCCGATCGCCGCGCTCAACCGCGGCCTTACCCGCGCCGACGCGCTGCTGAGCCTGAAAGTCGACCAGTCCTGCGCCGACGCGCTGGCCTTCCTGCTGCCAGGAACCGCCGCCGCCTGAGCCGCTACGAAACACTGATCCATTGGCACGGTTGCCTCCGCCGCCGCACAGGAGTGCAATGGCGCCCGGTTCCATTTCCTCTTCCCGAGTTCCCCCCTTGAGCCAGCTCTTCTCCTCCATCCCCTTCGGTCCGCTGACCCTGCCCAACCGCATCGTGATCGCGCCGATGTGCCAGTACTCCTGTGTCGACGGCCTTGCCAACGACTGGCACCGCATCCATCTCGGGCAGCTCTCGCAGTCCGGCGCCGGCCTGCTGATCCTGGAAGCCACCGCCGTGCTGCCGGAAGGCCGCATCAGCTGGGCCGACCTGGGCTTGTGGGATGACGCCACCGAAGCCGCGCTGGCCTCGGTCGTGGCCTCGGTCAAGCAGTGGTCGCCGATGCCGCTGGGCGTGCAGTTGGGCCATGCCGGGCGCAAGGCCTCGGTCAACAAGCCCTGGGAAGGCGGCGGTGCGATGGACCCGTCCGATCCGCGTGCGTGGCCCACGGTCGCACCGTCCGCGCTGCCGTTCGCCAAGACCGACCCGACCCCGACCGAACTGGATCTGGCCGGCATCGATGCCGTGGTCGAGGCTTTCGCGGCCGCCGCCCGTCGCGCAGAGCGCGTCGGCATGGACCTGATCGAACTGCACGCCGCGCACGGCTATCTGCTGCACCAGTTCCTGTCGCCGCTGAGCAACCGCCGCGAGGACGACTACGGTGGCTCGCTGGAAAACCGCATGCGCCTGCTGGTGCGCGTGTTCGATGCCGTGCGTGAGGCCGTCTCCGACCGCATCGCGGTGGGTGTGCGCATCTCCGCCAGCGACTGGGTGGCCGGTGGCTGGGATATCGAACAGACCACGACCCTGGCGCACGTGCTGGATGCGCGCGGCTGCCAGTTCCTGCACGTCTCCAGCGGTGGCAACGACCCGCGCCAGCAGATTCCGCTGTCGCCGGGCTACCAGGTGCCGTTCGCGCAGGCGATCAAGGCGCACAAGCTGCGCATGCCGGTCATCGCGGTGGGCCTGATCACCGAGCCCTCGCAGGCCGAATCGATCCTGCGCCATGGCCATGCCGATGCGATCGCGCTGGCCCGCGGCATCCTCTACGACCCGCGCTGGCCGTGGCATGCCGCCGCCGCACTGGGCGATTCGGTCGCTCCGGCACCGCAGTACCTGCGCTGCGAACCGCGCGAAGCCCGCGGTGTGTTCATCGCGCCGGAACGCTGACACGCTGACGGTAGTGCCGGCCGTTGGCCGGCATCCGGGTGACCCTGTGCTCAGCCGACATCCACCCGCCACGCCGGCGGCAGCCCCTCGATGATGTGCTGCATCAGCGCCCGCACCTTCGGGGTCAGATCGCGGCGATCGCTGACGCACAGGAACAACCGCATCGGCTCCGGTGAGGCCTGGGTGCTCTGCGCATCGCCGGGTTCGAACAGCGCCTGCAGCTCGCCGCGCGCGAGATAGGGCGCGGCCACGAACGCCGCCAGCCGGGTGATGCCGCCGCCGGCCACCGCCATCGCGGCCAGTGCATCGACGTCATCGCTCACCAGCGCCGGGGCCACCTCGGCATCGAAGCGCATGCCGTCGCGGACGAAGCCCCACGGCAGATAGCGCCCGTCCAGCGGGTAGCGCAGCAGCAGGCAACGATGCTCGCGCAGCGCCTCCGGTGTGAGCGGAATCCCGGCCCGCGCGAGATACGACGGTGCCGCGCAGAACACGAACGGCACCTGCGCGATCGGCCGCGCCACCAGGCCTTCCTCCAGCTGCGGTTCGATCCGGATGCTCACGTCCACGTCTTCGTGCGCGTGGTCCACGCTGCGGTCGGTGAGCAGCAGCTCGATCGCCAGGCGGCGGAAGCGGGCCTGCAGCGCGGGCAGCAACGGGGCCAGCGCGTGGCGGCCGAACGCGGTGCTGCTGGCGATCCGCAACCGTCCTTCAGGCGTGGCATCGAGGTCGGTCACGGCGGCCTGGGCGCGCTGCAGGTCGCGTTCGATGTGGCGCACCTGGGCCAGGTACAGCGCACCGCGCTCGGTCAGGGCCAGGGTACGGGTGGTGCGGTTGAGCAGGCGCACCCCCAGATGCGCCTCCAGCCGGGCGATGTTCTGCCCGACCGCCGCCGGGCTCACCCCAAGCGTGCGCGCGGCCGCAGCCAGGCTGCCGGCGTCGGCGGTCCGGATGAAGCTGCGGATTGACTGGAGAATGTTCATGCTGGCCGCCATTCTCGCGCTCCATTGGAAAGAATTTCTTTATAAAGCGCCAAGTCCATCCGGTCTACCCGCCCTGCGGCCCCCTGCTTATCGTGCCTGTCCCGCAACCGCCAGGTTGCCCGCTCGCCCGGCTCTGTTGCCCGGGCGACGCCGCTTCCGCGCTGTGCCGCCCCCGCTGCCGTCGCGTCCTGCGCACGGCCTGGCCGCCTTCCCCGGAGATGACATGAACCCAGCGCTCGCCCCCCTCGATACCGACCCGCAGGAAACCCAGGAATGGCGTGAGTCGCTGGAGGCGGTCATCCACGCCGCCGGCCGCCCGCGCGCGCATTACCTGATGGACCAGCTGACCGAGCTGGACACGGCCCGCCATGGGGATCTGCATGGCCGCGTCTGGACGGCGTATACCAACACCATTCCGGTCGAGCGCCAGCCGGCCTATCCGGGCGATCTCGGCATCGAGCGCCGCCTCAACGCGATGATCCGCTGGAACGCGATGGTCATGGTGCTGCGCGCCGGCAAGCACTCCAACGTGGGTGGCCACATCGCCACGTACCAGTCCGCGGCGGTGCTGTACGACGTCGGCTTCGATCACTTCTTCCGTGGCCGTACCGACACCTTCGATGGCGACATGATCTACATCCAGGGCCACTCGGCGCCCGGCATCTACGGCCGCGCATTCGTCGAAGGCCGTATCGCGCCCGAACGCATGGACAACTTCCGCCGCGAATCCGATCGCGATGGCCTGTCCTCCTATCCGCACCCGCGGCTGATGCCGGACTTCTGGCAGTTCCCCACCGTCTCGATGGGGCTGGGCCCGCTCACCGCCGCCTACCAGGCGCGTTACATGCGCTACCTGGAATACCGCGGGCTGAAGGAGCACCAGGGCCGCAAGGTCTGGGCCTTCCTTGGCGATGGTGAAATGGACCAGCCCGAATCGCTGGCCGCCATTTCCGTGGCCGGCCGCGAGCGCCTGGACAACCTGGTGTTCGTGGTGAACTGCAATCTGCAGCGGCTGGACGGCCCGGTGCGCGGCAACGCCAAGGTGATCCAGGAACTGGAAGGCACCTTCCGCGCCGCCGGCTGGAACGTCATCAAGGTCATCTGGGGCGGCGGCTGGGATGCGCTGCTGGCCAAGGACCGCACCGGCCTGCTGCGCCAGCGCATGATGGAATGCGTGGATGGCGACTATCAGACCTTCAAGTCGCAGAACGGTGCCTACGTGCGCGAGCATTTCTTCGGCAAGTATCCCGAACTGCTGGCGCTGGTCGCGGAGATGAGCGATGACGAGATCTGGGCGCTTGCGCGCGGCGGTCACGACCCGCAGAAGGTCTATGCCGCCTATACGCAGGCCGTCGCCGGCAACGGCCGGCCGAGCGTGATCCTGGCCAAGACGGTCAAGGGGTTCGGCATGGGCGAGGCCGGTGAAGGCCAGAACATCAATCACCAGCTCAAGAAGATGAGCGCCGATGCCGTGCGTGCGTTCCGTGATCGGTTTGATCTGCCGGTCAGTGACGACCAGCTGGAAGACATGCCGTACCTGCGCCCCGCGCCGGGCAGTGCAGAGGCGCGCTATTTCGCACAGCGCCGCCAGGCCCAGGGCGGCCAGCTGCCGGCGCGGGTGACCCACGTCGATCCGTTGCCGGTGCCGGCGTTGTCGGCGTTCGCCACCCAGTTGCAGGGCAGTGGCGAACGCGGCCAGTCCACCACGATGGGCTTCGTGCGCATCCTCACCACGCTGCTCAAGGACCCGGAACTGGGCAAGCTGATCATTCCGATCGTGCCCGATGAATCGCGCACGTTCGGCATGGAAGGCCTGTTCCGCCAGATCGGCATCCACTCCTACCTCGGCCAGCTGTACACGCCGCAGGATGCCGGCCAGCTGAGCTATTACAAGGAAGCCAAGGACGGCCAGATCCTGCAGGAAGGCATCAACGAATCCGGCGCGATCTGCTCGTGGATCGCCGCCGGTACCGCCTACAGCAACCACGGCCTGGCCACGATTCCGTTCTACATCTTCTACTCGATGTTCGGCCTGCAGCGCGTCGGTGACCTGGCCTGGGCGGCTGCCGATGCACGCACCCGCGGCTTCCTGCTCGGCGCCACCTCCGGCCGCACCACGCTGATGGGCGAGGGCCTGCAGCACGATGACGGCCACAGCCACGTGCTGTCCTCGGTGATCCCCAGCTGCGTGTCCTTCGATCCCACCTACAACTTCGAACTGGCGGTGATCATCCAGGACGGCCTGCGCCGGATGTACGTGGACCAGGAGGACATCTACTACTACATCACCGTGCTCAACGAGGCCTATCCGCACCCGGCACTGCCGGAAGGCAGCGAAGCGGGCATCCTCAAGGGCCTGTACCTGCTGCACCCCGCTGCCGCCGACAGCGACCCGGCGCTGCGCGTGCAGCTGATGGGCAGTGGCGCGATCCTGCGCGAAGTGGAAGCCGCCGCCACCCTGCTGCAGCAGGATTTCGGCATCGCCAGCGACGTGTGGAGCGCCACCAGCCTCACCGAACTGCGCCGTGATGGCCTGGCGGCCGAGCGCTGGAACCTGCTGCACCCCGTGGAGGAGCCGCGGGTGCCGTATGTGCACCAATGCCTGGCCGCGCACCCGGGCCCGGTGATCGTGGCCACCGACTACATGAAGATCGTCGGCGACCAGATCCGGCCCTTCATCGACGGCCGCCGCTTCACTGCGTTGGGCACCGATGGCTTCGGCCGCTCGGATACGCGCGAGTCACTGCGTACGTTCTTTGAAGTGGACCGCCACTTCATCGTGCTCGCCGCGCTCAAGTCGCTGGCCGATGACGGCCGGATCGAACGCGGCCAGCTGCAGGTGGCGATCGACCGGTACGGCATTGATGTGGAGAAGGTGGACCCGGCGGCGGTGTAGGAGCTGGGCCACTGCCCTTGGTTGCATCTGAGAGCATCGACCGCAGCCCGGCGGTGCTCGCTTACACTGGCCGGATGCGCCCCGATTCCATCCTCACCCTCTCATGCCCGGACCGTACCGGGATCGTCTACCGTGTGTCCGGCCTGCTGTTCGAGCTGGGCTGCAACATCCTCGATGCCCAGCAGTTCGGCGACGACGAGAGCGGCCGGTTCTTCCTGCGCGTGCATTTCGATCGTGCCGCCGAGCGGTCACTGGGCGATGTGGAAGCCCGCATGGCCACCCTGGCCGCCGAGTTCGGGATGGACTGGCAGCTGCATGACGCCCGCCGCCGCGCACGGCTGCTGGTGCTGGTGAGCAAGCAGGGGCATTGCCTCAATGACCTGCTGTTCCGCGCGCACAGCCGGCAGCTGCAGGTGGATATCGCGGCGGTGGCCTCCAATCACGAGGACTTCGCTGCCCTGGCCGGCTCCTATGGCGTGCCGTTCCATCACCTGCCGGTCAATGCGGACAACCGCGCCGTGCAGGAGCAGCAGATCATCGATCTGGTCGAGCGCGAGCAGATCGACCTGGTGGTGCTGGCGCGTTACATGCAGATTCTGTCGCCGCGCCTGTGCGAGGCGTTGGCCGGGCGGGCGATCAACATCCACCACAGCTTCCTGCCCAGCTTCAAGGGCGCGCAGCCGTATCACCAGGCGCACGCGCGCGGGGTCAAGATCATCGGCGCCACCGCGCACTATGTGACCCCGGATCTGGACGAAGGCCCGATCATCGAACAGGACGTGGCGCGCGTGGATCACGCGATGACGCCACGCGACCTGGTGCGGCTGGGCAGCGACACCGAATCGCAGGTACTGGCCCGCGCGGTACGTCGGCATGTGGAGCACCGGATCCTGCGCAACGGGCATCGCACCGTCGTCTTCCGCTGACCGGTAGGTACCGACCGTTGGTCGGTACGACTGACCTGTAGGTACCCACCGTTGGTGGGTACGACTGACTGTAGGTACCCACCGTTGGTGGGTACGACGCTCCGGTAGTGGCCGGCGCGGGGCGGCGGCACGCGCGCCCCCCCACCGAAAGGGGGACCGCCCCCCCGCCGGCCCACCCCCCC